>NZ_JAMZMM010000035.1 GCF_024178385.1 Limnofasciculus baicalensis BBK-W-15
CCCCACACCCCACACCCACAAGGGGCAGAGGAGAGTTTTAATTCAAAACTCAAAACTCAAAACTCTCTTCTCCTACTCCCTACTTCACCTTGGCTTCGATGTTTTCCAGACGACTTTTGAGATCTTGATTTTCTTTTTTGATTTGATCTAATTCGTCTCGAAGCTGCTTCACAGCTTGATCTGAACCAATATTCTTCTGAACAGTTTGAATCGCTTCCTCAGCGCGGCGACGCACTCTGCCATCAGGAGTTTGTTGAGCCATCCCTCTCAACACCCCAATCGCTTTGGCGGTTTCCATTTGCGATAGTGCCCCAACGACAGCCATTTGGGTAAGGAAAAAGGTTTCCCCTGATAATTCTTCTAATTGCTCTAAAATCGTGTCAGTATTATTAGGCGTTTGACCAGTGGAAATGGTTCCCAAAGCGCGAATTGCACTGAGACGTAAGGGTTGGGGGATACCCGGTTTAGTATAATTTGCGATCGCATCTAGTGCAATGGCTGATGACTTCATCTGACTCAAACCGCCGATAGCACCAGCACGGACTACTTCATTCCAACCTGCTCTTTCCTGGAGAATTTTAGTCAGTAATTGGATAACTTCATCTTCCTTATCTTTAAGAGTTCCCGATGCCATTTTGCCGATGACTCTTGCTCCTGACGCTTCTACATAATAACTGCGATCGCCTTTTTCCAATAGCTGTTTTATTGCCTCATAGCTTTCTGTTGTTTTGGTTTTACTCAAAGATTCCACAATCGCACGGCGCACTGAGGCATTTTCATCTTGCAATCCTGCCAGTAAAGCTGTTGAGGCTTGATCCAGTTTTATTTTAGCGAGTTGTCTGGCGACTTCTACTCGCACGCCCCAGAATGGGTCACTATTTAAGGATTCCGAGAGTGCTTTTACAACTTCTAATCCGCCTTTTTTTGCTAATGCTTGGGCGGCATAGATGCGAGAAATGGGATCTGGATCGAATTTAAGTTGAGCTTTTAGTTCTGATGTAGGATATTCTAGGGAGACAGTTTTTAGGTAGTTATTTCCTTTGTCGAAGCTGATAAATTGGGGTTTTTTCTCTAGGGGGAAATAGAAACTTTGTTCTCGTTCGTTGATTCTGACGGTAATGGTTTTGAAGGTTAGTGAGTTGGTGGTTTCTGAATCGTCAGGTGTTTCGCTTGGGGTGGTATATCCGAAAGCAATGGGGATTTTTAGGTTAAATAGTTCGCTTTGGCTGCCGTTTTTATTGCCGTTTGCCTGGGTTTGAGTTATGGTAATTTTGGCTAATTGACTATCTCCGTCCCAAGAGTATGCTACTTTGTAATCTGGATGACCGCCTCGGAAAACATATTGATCGAATAGAGGTAATAGGTTACTACCTGTGGCTTTTTCAATAGCGCGGAGTAGGTCAATTGTTTCTACCGTTTTGTGAGCGTTATCTTGAACAAAGGTTTCCACAAATCGCCAGAATAACTCATCACCTAATTCTGTGCGAATCATGTGGTAGACACAAGCTCCTTTTTCGTAAAGGTGTCTGTCGTAAAGTTCAATTGCTTCTCGATAAACGTGGGTGACGATGGGACGGCGGTAGCGAGATGCGTCTTCTTCTAAATAGTTACGGGCTTCTCCTAAAAGATAGTAAGCTGCATCATCTTTTCCGTAAGTTTCTTCTGTCCACAATACTTCGGTATAGGATGCCATCCCTTCTTTAATCCAAGCATGTGACCAATGTTTAATTACTACTAAATCGCCAAACCATTGGTGGGCTAGTTCATGGGCGACTAAGCTTTCTGTATTACGATTATCAAAAGCGGCGCGTTCATCTAGCAAACAACGATCCGTTAGTAGGGTAGTGGAAGTGTTTTCCATCCCGCCAAAGATAAAGTCATCTACACATACTTGGGCGTATTTAGGAAAAGGATAGGGATAGCCAAATTTTTTGCTAAAAAATTCTACCATAAGGGGCGTTTTACCCATGCTACGACGAGCATCATCTTCTCGTCCTTTTTCGACATAATAAGTAACAGGTTTACCTTGCCATTCGTCGCGAATTTCGGCAAAGTCTCCTACAGCTAAAGTCATTAAATAGGTAGGATGGACTTGTTGCTGCAACCAGTGATAAATTTTGCTATCACCGTTATCTTCTGTGGCGATAAGTTCCCCGTTGGAAATAGCAATTAGGGGTTTGGGGACTTTGACTCGGATTTCTGAGGTGGCGAGTTGCCCGGGATAATCGAAGCAGGGAAACCAGAAACGAGAGTCTTCATCTTCTCCTTGAGTCCAAACTTGGGTCGGTTTGTTGGGATAATGTTGGTCTGGAGTGATGAAGTAGAGACCGCGTTGGGGTTTCTCGACATGGTATGCGATCGCAATGTTAATATCTTTCCCGATTTCTGTGGGATTCAGGAGCCGAATGTGCAATTCTTCGCCGTCATAGTCAAAGGTTTGGGGGGTATTATCCACCTCGACTGATTTGATATTGAGGTTAACCGCATCCAAGACTAGTTGGTCTATGTTACTCCGGACTGGCGCGATCGTCATAGTGCAAGTACCGCCAAAGCTTTGCTGAGGGATATCCAGAGCTAAATCTAGGAAAATATGCTTGACTTGTCCGGGACGATCCGGGTTATAGTGGGGTTTAGCACCCGGTAACTCGAAGGACTTGTGGCCGTTGTTATCAGAATCAAAATAGGAATGCGACATTCGTGAGCTTGTAAAAGTTAATAGTGTGATGGCTAACATCAAAGGTTGCTACCCTATTGCTTGTAGAGTAAGGCTTCCCTAACAACAGCATAACTTATTCTCAATTCCTCTATCCCAGGTCAGAGGTGAGATTAGCCTCAATCGAAAGTCTGAAGCTGTGGAGGATTTAAACTGCCTATTCAGATTTGGGTAAAGTAATCATTAGACATCTCCAAAATATAATTTCGAGATCTTTTATCTATGTAGGGGTGAAGCATTTGGGCGACAATTTATGTCGAAAACCCTAGATATACAGTCAAAATGCTTCACCCGAGCCTGGATCTTTAAACACACTCTAGGCGATAATTTATTTGTTGGAGATGTCTATTACTTTGTCCCTAGCTTAAATAGGAGTAAATATTATATGATTATTAATCAGCGCCATTTGGGAAGCGTAGATAATAATATTACTGTCAATTAGCATTATTCATCCCTACCTGGAAGTGGACGATCTTGACGCAACTCTCGCTGCCATTCTACCGGATCGCTAATATCAGCAAAGACATTACTAGCTGCAATTTTTTCCAATATTTTAACTATTTTCTGACGGCGAAACTCAGTACTTAAATTCAATCTGTCTTCTTTTAATGCTTCAATAAAACCAGGAATTTTCAATAATTCTATCGCAGATTCATTCTTTTTACGTTCTGCTAGATAAGCTAAGAAATCAGCAGCAACAAGCAGCCGTTCAGGAGATAAGCGATCGATGGATTCCTTGAGGTTCTGGCGAAGTTCTTGAGTTTTCATAGTTCATAGCTATTGAAAATTATTAGATCTATCTGTTTGATTATACCAGAAATTCTGTAATTTTGCTCTAGCGATCGCCCTTTCTTATTCACAATAGCGTGAAGGACAACTATCCAAATAGATCCCGCGATCGCAATCCGTAGAGTGTGTTGTCCCGCAGCGCAACACACCTGATAAAATCCGTAGGGTGTGTTGTCGCGCAGCGCAACACACCTGCTGAAGGTAAAAGTGGTAATATTGAGTAAAATAACTCAGCCTACAAAATAGTCTCTGGCGATAACTCATGGTGCGTTGCCCTTGGGGACAACGCACCCTACAAAATAGCTTGATATTATGGTCCGTTGCCTTGGGGACAACGGACTATACAAGATAGTTAATTAAGAGTCAGAATACCGAGTTTTTACATACTGTTTCAACACAGGATTCAAACTAAATAAAGTTATCTCTTTCTCTTCTATTACCTCCAATAAAAACCGATTTCTGAGGGAGCGCACTCCATTGACTAATTCTGACGGAGACAATTGTATTTGGTTTAAAAATTGGGAGAAAGGAAGAGGTTGAGGTTGATTAGCCAGGTGACTCATGATTGCTAATTCTGCCTGAGTCAAACGCTGAAATTGTTGAGATAATTGAAATTGTAGAGATTCATCTAAAATTGGCATCTCGCATTGTAAAAACTCAGTAACTCTACCCCCAAATAATTCTCTGACTATGAGACAGCGATTGTTGCGTAGGTGGTTGATGATTTCGGAAATTTTGGTTTCAATGTTTGGGGTAATTTCTGATTGTGAGTAGTAATTCAGGATAATATTATAATCTGCGATCGCTGGATTCTGCGATCGCTCTTTTATTCCCAAAGTGCGTGAAGCACAGCTATCACGTACTTTGGGAATCGCGCTTCAGTTAATCATAAATTTCTCTCCGGTGTCCAATCTGGTGAATAGTAATAAGCATTAAATCCTCATTAAAAGAATAAATTACCCGATAATCACCCACTCTTAACTTAAAGAAACCTGCCAGATTCGCAGACAAAGACATAGGAGTAATTTGTTCAAAATTTTCAACCAACCAATTGATTTTATTGCTTATACGATCCTGGACAGCCTGAGTCAATTTTTCTTTGTTAACCACAGCTTCTGCTGTGAACTCAACCGAATAGCTCATTAGGATTTTATGCCGATTTTGTGGTAAACTTCTCCAGCTTCGATTCGGCTTTCTCCTGTTTGTTTGCGGTTCATTGACTCTAACAATTTCAGCTTAACTTCTTCCCTAACTTCTAAACCTGTATCAGGATCGCCAAAATATTCTTCTAAGCACTGTTCAACGGTATGCCGAATCAAGTCCCGCAGTTGCTCAACTGTCATATCTTTGACTTGCATCTTAATCTCCTAGTCTGTGGAATCATCAATAAATTATAGCAATTTATAACGGAGTAAAATACGATCGGCTCTCTCTTTACCAAATAATTGATAATTATTAGCTCTATTTGTTTAATTATACCAAAAAGTCTGTAATTTTGCTCCAGCACTCGCCCTTTCTTCTTCACAATAGCCTGAAGGACAACTATCCAAATAGATCCCGCGATCGCAATCCCTAGGGTCTGTTGTCCCGCAGCCCAACACACATGTTAAAATCCGTAGGGTGTGTTGTCGCGCAGCGCAACGCACCTCCTGAAGGTATAGCGCTGCGCACTGGTGTATTTACACATTTAGAGATGGATGGTTGCTCGGGAGTACGAATATTTGAGTTAACCGTTTTATTGTCAATCGCTCTTTCTATCCAAAAATTAAAGATAGATGCACCCATAATTACTAACTACCTAAAGTCAATTACAATCGCTGTTTCAAAATAGATCGCAATTTATCCTGCTGTTCCACATTTCCAGCCAGTAAAACACCAATCTTACCCACCAGAATACTCCCCCAATTAACGAATACAACACCTGTCTCGGTTTGGGGATTAAATTCAATTCCGCTAAGATCTATTTCATCCAGAGAGCGATATTGTGTAGTAAAGGTTTCCCCACTCCAATGATTTACCTTGAGTTTGTTAGCAATCCCAGTTGGATAAGAAGCACCATTAAAGCGGGGATTACATTCAATGGCTAGATAACGAGTATTTTCTCCCTCTTCTACCACCGCTACATCAAAAGCAAAGACATCTTTCATCCCCTTTTGCGCCATCCATTTGGCGATAGGATCGACAAGTTCCCAGGGTTGGTGGGGACTGGGATAGCGGTTACCGATGTGGGTACAACCATCGAGGATTTGGTAAGTCGCTGCTAGACGTTTTAATCCAGCTTCTGTTACCTGATATTGCAGATTTAAAAAGGAGGAAGCTTTCACTTCCTCCTGTATTTGTAATGGTATATCATTGGGTGTTTTCTGCAAAACTGATGCAAGATATTCTGGGTTTTCACAGCGGTGAATTCCCGCCCCGGCAACAGCAACAGCGGGTTTTAGATAACAGGGATAGGGAAATGTTTCTAAATTTGCGATGGCTTTGCCCGCCCCAGGGATTGCTGTTTTGGTTTCAAAGCACAAGGTTTTCGGTACTTTCACTCCCAACTCTTTCGCCACCTTCATAAAGTTGTTCTTGGAGTTGATCGACTGTACCACATTAAACCAATTTGCATCAAGCTCCTGAAACCAAGTTGCTTGCCAACTATTGAGATTTGTGGTATCGCCAAAGTAGAAAACAGAAATATCGTAGTTTGGGTAATCGGCACATATCTTTAAGGAGACATCCCAGATTACATTTTGGCTATAATTTAACCCAACGCGATCGTAATGAGCAGTAATCGCATTCCATTGTGATTTTAACTCTGGATGCAATTGGATAATATCCTCGATCTCAGTTAAACCTAGCACCCGTCCCGAATACAGATGATTACCGAGAACAGACTCATCGGTGCAAGTCATGATATCATGATTAAATAGCTTGTGCCGGATCATTTCCTAATCTCCATCATGGAAGGACGCAATTTTTCTCGCGACAGCATACCCCAAAATTCCTGATGGAATGGGGAAGATATCGCGATAATTTGAGAGGTGAGACAGAAGGCTAAAAAATAGCCAGACAAATTTAGGTCAGTTAGATGACCTGTCTTATATTACATCCTGTACAAATTTTTGATCAATATGTAAAAATACCTTTTTTTTGACCAGGAAGATATATTGTATAAGGTTGATACTTATTTGAGGGTAAAAGATATTTTATACTGAAAATTCATACTTGATCGTGACAATTTAATTGAAACTTCACCGAATCTTTATGGGCAATTAACCCTGAAAAAGCGATGCCGAAGGCAGGCGTTGCTATCGCACATCTGTAGCAAGACTCAATCAGGTAACCATCTCAACTGTAGCTGAAATGCCGGATCAATACTCCTTGGATTCATCGCCAAACAATCAATTATTAGGATGTCCTCTCATACCATCATATCTCCAACTGCGACAATATCAGCAAGAAGCAGTAAGGAATTGGTTTGCCAATAAAGGGCGAGGTACATTGAAGATGGCGACGGGGAGTGGCAAGACTATTACGGGACTTACAATCGCAACTGAATTATATCAACAAATTGGTTTACAAGTTTTACTAATCGTTTGTCCTTATCGTCATTTAGTTACTCAATGGGGGCGAGAATGTCAGAGTTTTAATTTAGAACCAATTTTAGCCTTTGAGACGGTGCGGAGTTGGCAAAGTCAATTGTCTATTGCCCTGTATAATCTACATTCCGGCAACCAGCCGTTTCTGACGATTATTACCACGAATGCTACCTTAATTAGCGATGGGTTTCAGTCACAGTTAAAGTATTTTCCCGATAAAACTCTAATTGTGGGAGATGAAGCCCATAACTTAGGTTCCCGACGGACAGAAGAAAGTTTACCTCGGAATATTGGTTTACGGCTTGGGCTTTCTGCTACTCCAGAAAGGTATTTTGATGAAGAGGGTACGGATAGTTTATTGAGTTATTTTGGTGCAGTTTTACAACCTGAACTAACTTTAGCTGATGCGATTCTTCAAGGGGCACTTGTCCATTATCTTTACTATCCCGTATTGGTAGAATTAACTGAATCTGAGACAGCTTTTTATGCTAAATTAACGAAACGGATTGGCTGGGCGCTGAATAGTAAAGAGAATATTAGTATTCAGAATAATGATACAGTAACATCCTTATTAATGCAGCGGGCTAGATTAATTGGCTCTGCGGCTAATAAGTTAAATGCTTTGCGGGAGTTAATGGTAGGGCGTTTGGATACTTCTCACACTCTATTCTATTGTGGGGATGGCTCTGTTGAAGGAGAATTAAGTCAAGAGAGTAGCCGTCAGTTAGCGGCGGTAACTCGGTTATTGGGAACTGAATTAGGTTATCGAGTAAATACTTATACGGCTGATACAGCTTTGGTGGAAAGGGAGGAGTTGCGGCGACAATTTGAAAGGGGAGAATTGCAGGGGTTGGTGGCAATTAGGTGTTTGGATGAAGGGGTGGATATTCCGGCGATTAAAACTGCGGTTATTTTGGCTAGTAGTGGGAATCCGCGCCAATTTATTCAACGGCGGGGACGGATTTTGCGCCCTCATCCAGGGAAGGAAAGGGCTACTTTATTTGATACGATTGTTTTGCCGCCTGATTTGGGGCGAGAGACGTTGGAAGTGGAACGGAATTTGTTGAGAAAAGAGTTGAAGAGATTTTTGGAGTTTGCTGATTTGGCTGATAATGCTGGGGAGGCTAGGGTTAAGTTGCTTCAGCTTCAGAAACGGTATGGGTTGTTGGATATGTGATGTTTTTATTGGTTATTTGTTATTTGTCATTGGTTATTTATCATCTATCATTGGTAAGAGTTTTATGCCAAGTTGCAGATCGTAGTAGAGTATTTAGCTTGGGTTTCGTGCCTGATAGTGTTAGCGAAATATAAGCGATATCACTGACATGTTAGAATACAATAGATAGATGACAAACTGAACCACAGATTAATATGGAATCAGAACTTAGACATAAGGCATTATTGCTTCTCCGTCAAGCTCTCAATAACCCAAAAGCTGACTTTCGGGATGGACAATGGGAAGCAATTGCTACCTTAATTGAAAATCCATCAAGGTTACTAGTTGTTCAACGCACAGGTTGGGGCAAAAGTCTAGTCTATTTTTTAGCAACTCGCTTATTAAGAGATCGTGGTGCTGGTTGTACTCTTCTTATTTCACCACTACTTTCTCTGATGAGGAACCAAATTGCTGCTGCTCAAAGAATTGAGGTTAAAGCGACGACAATTAATTCTAGTAATAGAGAAGAATGGAAATTGATAGAAAAGCAGTTAATAGCAGGAAAAGTTGACGTATTACTGATTTCTCCAGAACGACTGGCAAACGATCAATTTCGGGAACATGTTCTACTACCAATATCTCAACGAATTGGATTGTTTGTCGTTGATGAAGCTCACTGTATTTCTGACTGGGGACACGATTTTCGCCCAGACTATCGACGGATTGTACGAATTTTGAACGCGCTTCCCCAGAATATCCCAGCCCTGGCAACAACCGCTACAGCAAATAATCGAGTTGTTAACGATATCATAGCTCAACTGGGTTCAAAGCTACAGATATCTAGAGGAACTTTGATACGCCAAAGTTTGCAACTGCAAAATATTAAGCTGAAGAGTCAAGCAGAAAGAATGGCGTGGTTAGCCGAACAGCTTCCTAAGTTACCTGGAAGTGGTATTATTTATACACTGACTGTCAGAGATGCCGAACGAGTTGCCGAGTGGTTACAGACTCAAGGAATTAATGCCAAAGCTTATCACGGCAAATTAAATAATGAAGAAAATGAAGCATCACGGGAAGTAGTAGAAGACGAACTTATTAATAATGAAATTAAAGCATTAGTCGCAACTACCGCTTTAGGAATGGGATTTGACAAACCTGATTTAGGATTTGTTATTCATTACCAACGTCCAGGTTCTGTTGTCCATTATTATCAGCAAGTGGGACGAGCAGGTAGAGCCGTTGAGCAAGCTTATGGGATTCTTCTGTGTGGTGATGAAGATGACAATATTACTAACTATTTTATTCAAACTGCATTTCCTCCAGAAGCACATACACAAGAAGTTTTAAATATCCTCAACCAAGCGGACAACGGTTTATCTGTGCCTCAGTTGGAGCAAAAACTCAATCTTTCTAGAGGACAAATTGATAAGGTTTTAAAACTGCTATCTCTGGAGTCTCCTGCACCTGTTACGAAACAAGATTCTAAGTGGAAGGCTACAGCAGTTAATTATCAACCCGACAGGGATAAAATTGAACAGTTGCAGGAAATTCGCCGTGCTGAACAAGCTCAGATGCGGGACTATATGGAAAGCAAGGAATGCTTGATGGCTTTTTTATCCAAGGCTTTAGATGATCCTAATCCAACTATTTGCGGCAAATGTGCTGTATGTTTAGGTAACCCTTTATTGCCAGAAACTTACTCACTGGAACCAGTCAATCAAGCAATTCAGTATTTACGGCGCAGTAACCAGATTATCGAACCTCGCAAACAATGGGCGTTAAAAGAAGCATTCCCAATTTATGAATTTTCTGGCAGAATTAAAGACAACCTAAAATCTGAGGAAGGTAGGGCATTATCTCTGTGGGGTGATGCAGGTTGGGGAGAATTAGTAAAACAGGGTAAATATCGAGATAATCATTTTGATGATGCCCTTGTCGAGGGTGTATTTGAAATGATCCAACGTTGGCAACCCCAACCCTTTCCCACTTGGGTAACTTGTGTACCTTCCCTTAATCATCCACAACTCGTACCCAATTTTGCTCAACGACTGGCTGAAAAATTAAATTTACCTTTTCAGCAAGTTGTTCGTAAAGTTAGCCAAAATAAACAACAAAAAGAGATGAGTAATAGTTACCAACAGGCTCATAATTTAGATGGTGTATTTGAGGTTGATACTTGGCAAAATATGAAGGGTGCAGTTTTCTTAATTGATGATATGGTAGATTCTCGTTGGACATTTACTGTTATTGCCGCACTTTTACGTCGTGCTGGTAGCGGTGAAGTTTTTCCTCTCGCCTTAGCACTCAACTCTTTAGATCGAGGAGATTAAAAAATCATGTTAAACTATATGCTTTCACCTGATACCCAAGCCATTCTACTCCTCTGTGCCAGCTTTGGGCAAAATCGCCAAACGGAACCCCAACCCCTGACGCTAAGTGAGTATAACGCTGTCGAGAGTTGGCTGGATGAAAATGATATGATTCCGCAAGATTTGCTGAATCAAACAGTTAAAAATTGGTTATCAAGAAGTACTATTGGTAAGCTTAACTCTGAGAGATTAATAGCCTTACTAGAACGGGGTTTTATGCTAAGTTTGGCAGTGGAAAAATGGACAA
Organism: Limnofasciculus baicalensis BBK-W-15; assembly: GCF_024178385.1. Taxonomy (GTDB): domain Bacteria; phylum Cyanobacteriota; class Cyanobacteriia; order Cyanobacteriales; family Coleofasciculaceae; genus Limnofasciculus; species Limnofasciculus baicalensis. The sequence goes on from NZ_JAMZMM010000035.1 coordinate 10,862, forward strand.
ATCAGGGATTGTGGATACTGGGAAGAGGAGATAACCAATATCCTAAACATCTCAAGCAAAAACTGAGACATTCAGCACCACCAATTATCTATGGAGTTGGTAATATAGAATTGCTTTCTCAAGGAGGACTAGCAATTGTCGGTTCTCGTGATGTTGATGAAGAAGGATTGAGTTTTACCTATAGAGTTGTACAAACTTGTGCTGAAGAAGGAATTAATGTGATTTCTGGTGGGGCGCGAGGGGTAGATCAAGCTTCAATGTTGGGTGTTTTAGCTACTGGCGGAACATCTGTTGGTGTGGTTGCTGATAGTTTAAGTAAAACTGCTGTTGCTGGAAAATATCGCGCGGCTATTAAAGAAGGTAGACTTACTCTAATTTCTACTTACGATCCCAATGCTAGCTTCAGTGCTGGTAATGCTATGGGTAGAAATAAGTATATCTATGGTTTGGCTGATTATGCTCTTGTTGTGACTTCTTCAGTTGGTAAGGGTGGTACTTGGGCGGGTGCAACGGAAGCAATCGAAAGGATAAAAGATGTGCCAATTTTTGTCCGGTTATGGGGAAATGCACCAGTGGGAAATCGAGAACTACTTAAAAAGGGAGCAAAGTCTTTTCCGGAAGAACCTTGGGATAATTCTTTAAAGACACTTTTAGCAGCAGCATCTTCACAGATTGAAGCAACAAATTATCAAGTGCAAGGAACAGAATCTGAGAGAACAAATGGGATTATACACCAACCATTAGAAGTTGCCCAATCATTGGTGAATTCGCCTATTATTGTTAATAATTCATTGATAAAAGATATCTATGAAGCAGTTTTACCATTTATCCTTAAACAGTTAGATAATCCTAAAGATGCCAAATCTCTGGCTCAATGTCTGGATGTAAGAAAAGTACAGATTGAGGATTGGTTAAGTAAGGCTGTCAAAGAAGGTAAGGTGACAAAAACGAAAAATCCAGTGGCTTATGTCGCTAATAAGTTGTTGCTATAATCCTCAACAATACTCCCACGTTAAAACCCCGGCAAGTCTATCCTAATTGCCGGGGTAGTTTGATAACGCCAATCCTATTTTTTTAATTTCCAGTTTCCGTAGCATCAATCTGATGCTGTGAGGTTTTACCACTAAACTACCTCCCCGTAATTAGAGGAGAGGGCAGGATTTGAACCTGCGTCTCAATAGCCTTGTACTACGAATATCGATACAGGAGGCGAGTTTTTAGAAATGAGATTGGAGCAATAGCTTGAACTTGATTCTGAGATTAACAGGCAGGGTGGCTTTACCAATTTGCCTACCCCCAGATAGTCTAGGGGACAGGATTTGAACCTGTAAATACCCTACTGGATTCAAAATGAACTTGTACTCCAATTCTATTATAGTCTACCTAGCAAACAAATAACCAAAAATTGCACTAGCAACTTGCCGCTGCTGCACTTCCCTGCCATTTGCTTCTTCTCTGGCTTGAATCACTGCTTTTTGCAACAAATCCACTCGCCGCAACATCAGATTCACCCTGTCTTGAGGCATAGCACCTGAAAATTCTATCAAACTCCAAGTGCCTTCCACAACATCTTTGGAAACTTCTTTAATTTGGGCTGGATGATGTTCCGTTGCTTCATAAGCAACAACAAAGTCAGTAATTTTCTTAGTTTTCACTGTTTCCTTGGGACTGGTAACATAGCATCCCCGATTAGGGTCATGTTGCCAATCTTTATCGATGGAAAGTATGGGTAGTGAAGCAATGAATGACTTAATATCCTGAAGCTGCTTTTCCAGAAACAATAGATAGGAAACAGGAACATCTGTCAAAATAGTCTGTCCCTCCACTATCACCGATGCTTTTGCCTCAGTATTAGCATTGTCCTGAGTAGCAGCCAAATCTAAAAATTCCGAACAAGATTGGACAAACTTATCAATCAAATCATCAGCCTTCAGCGTCAATTTCTGCGACTCAGGCGGATAGACATAACCATCCTCTTCCCTCGGCTGATAAGTTCGACTCAACCCTTGAAACAAGGCAATCTTCTGACAAAGTTGAGACACCTCTGTTTTGCCCTTACTGGCATTAGCCTTAACAGATTGCAACACAGCAATTAACTGATTTAACTTCATATCACCACCAAAATTAGTAAATTGAATTCTTTCCGCACCTGTTTATCTGTTTGTAGTAGGCACTTCAGTGCCTAAAAATAATCTAACGATAAACACTCTCAATCAAAGCCACACTACGCGGTTTGCCTAACACCTTACCCAAATTCAACCTCCGGTTACGTTCCAAAAGTATCTCAATTCTTCCATCTAACTTACCATCCCAAATTAAATCACACAATTTTCGATTAATTTCCAAAGCACTAATTAAGGCGATTTTACCCTCCTCACCAATTCCATTCCTCGCCAGATTCAGCTTCCCTAAAGTTTGGTTATTTATCAGAAAATCAGCTAAAATCCTTGCACCTACATCTCCAATCTGATTAGGCTGTGCTACTAACACTCGTGTTGAAGTACTATAACCCAAATCCAGATTACTAATAGTGGGATGAGTTAGCAATCCTGCTAATAATGCCCTACACCCTGCTACCCCAATCCCATTGCTAGCCAACCCTAAATCTATCAGTGTTTGATTCGATCGTAACCCATCTGCTAAAATTATAACACCAGAATCCCCCAGATGATTAACATTAAGAAACAAACCAGTAATTACAGGATTATGGCTTAAAAGATTAGCCAGTAAAGCCGCATGACTGGGCTGAATTTGATTCCCGCCCAAATACAACCTTTCCACAGTCCGATTACAATCAGTCAAAACCTCTAAAATCGCCGCTAATCCCTCTTCTCCTATTTTAGTATTAACTAAATCCAGCGTGCGAATACTTTGATTATGCCGCAACATTTCAGCAAGATAATACGCACCAACCACGCCAATCGGATTGCGCTTTAACCACAAACCAGTTACAGATTGATTATGGGTTAATGCGTCAGCAAGTACCTCAATACCTGTGGCGGAAATAGCGTTACAACCTAGATAGACAATCTCTAAATTGTGGTTATGTCGAATCAACCGCGCCACATCTTCAGCACCAAAATCACCAATCCCATTAGTGCCCAGTAATAAACTCGCGATCGCAGAATTATTTGTCAAGGCTTCCGTAACTAAATGACATCCCGTCACTCCTAAACTTTGCTTGCACAAATCCAGTCGTCCATCGGGCATAACTGTACCACGGGGGAAGACTATTTTTCCAGTTATTGGTTGATTGCTATTGAGATAATCGATTAATGATTCCAGATTAATTAAAACTTCCTCACTAGACTCAATAGAATTAGGTAATGGACAATGAAGATGCGAATTTATCATCATTTTCTACCAGGGATAAGGGGCATAATCTTTTAGGAAATGACCATAAATAGGGGTATCATGGTTTTCTATGCCTTGGACAATCGGATCGTAAATCCTTGCCATACCATCAATTACATCTAATGGAGTGTAAAATTTTTGCTCTCTTTCCACTCGCATTTTCTTAGGATAAGGGTTTTCATTGGTAATCCAGCCTGTATCAACACTATTCATAAAAATATTATCGTTAGCATAATCCGCCGCCGAGGTTCGTGTCATCATATTTAAGGCTGCTTTTGCCATGTTGGTATGAGGATGATAGGGTGTTTTGCTGTCGCGGTTGAATTGTCCTTCCATTGCCGAAACGTTGATGATAAAGCGTCTTTTAAAGGACGATCGCATTAGTAATGGTTTTAGTTTACTATTGATAATGAAGGGTGCGATCGCATTTACTAATTGTACTTCAAGTAACTCCATGGTGTTAACCTCATCCAGTTTTAGCAACCAGCTATTTATCGGGCGCAAATCTAGTTGTTGTCCATCCCCATCTAAGTGATGTGCTGGGAAGTAATTGCTAATCGCCTCCGGAAGATGATCTTGGTAGATTGGTTGATGTTCGAGTAAAATTGCTCGATCTTGAGATAGCTTTTTATTTGATAAATTGCCATTACTCAGAATTAACCTTTGTGCTTTTTCTGATAGTATTTGTCCTGCTTCATCTTCTCCTGCCAGTAGATGTTGGTAAAATGCTAAGGGACGTTTTATGGTTTGGGCGGCATTATTGATGATAATATCGAGTCCCGATTCGGTATGGAGTAAATCCTGTACGAATCTTTCCACTGCTGGGATATTGCGCAAATCCAGTCCATGAATTTGCAGGCGATTGTGCCACTCATCAAAATCGGGTTCTTGATTATAACGATAAGCAGAGTTGTATGGAAATCTGCTAGTGAGAATTACCCTAGCCCCATCCCGCAATAGCCGCAATACCATCTGATAGCCAATCTTAATTCTGCCACCTGTGACTAGGGCAATTCGCCCAGTTAAATTGGTAGACTGTTGTCGTTTTTGGTAGTTGAAGGCAGCACAGTTTGGGCAGAGTGAATGATAAAAGAAATGAATTTGGGTATAGGGAGTTTTACAGATGTAACAAGAAATGGGTTTATGTAAATCTTGAGAATTTGTAGTTGATTCTGGCAAAAGAGCGAATGGTTTTTGTTGGTGCTGATACTGCACTATGACAGTTAATGCTTTGAGTTGGCTATCTTCAATCCGGCGCTGTTGCTGTTGAGTTTGACGCAGATTTTTTCGCCCCTCTTTATATATTTTAGCAATCAGGCTTTTGAAGCGATGATGTTCGTTCATTATCGCTGGATTGTCGGAAATTTCCTGCAAAACATTAAGGCATATTTCTAATTTATCTGGTGGGATATTCATCTTTACCCGCTGCGAGGAGAGATGGAGTAAATAGGACTTACGCAGTTACATTACTAATAGTGTTAATGGTCGATTATCCTTTGCCAATGGACTCTACATATAGAGTTTCTGCGTAACTTCCGATCAAAAAACCCCTTGAGGGGGTGGGGAGTAAGAGGAATCGAACCTCTACTTCTTCCTTAGATAGTAAAGCACTCTTCCGTTGAGCTATAGTCCCCAAAAAGGTGGGAATGAGGGAGACTCGAACTCCCAACCTCTGCCGTGAAAGGGCAGCGCTCTTCCAATTGAGCTACCAATCCCAAATCCCTGAAATTAAATATACTACATTATGTATTCTTTGAGATATAGATGTCAAGTCTTTAACTGAGATCTTGCACCTAGTCTTAGCGATTAGAAATCGCGGCTAGAGAAACCAAGTCCACCTGCGCACACTAACAGAAAATCAAGGCTTTTAAACCCACGCAGGTGGGTTTTGTCTGTGTAGCGGCGACTTCTAGTCGCAGGCGTGCAAGATCTAAGTTTAACCAAAAATCCCCGACTTCTCCAAGAAATCGGGGATCTAACACTAGCAATAACGAACCCAAACTGAAATTCATCAAGCAACTTTAGCCACATCATCCGGCAACTGAGACTTCCGCAGTGATTTCTTCGATTTACCGTACACCAACCACCCCGCCCCCAACAATCCTAGGGCAATTGGAGATGTCGGTTCCGGAACAGACTTACGATCTGACTCTAGGGCTTCCCAAGCAGCTTTTGCTAATTCCTTCTGCCCTGCGGTTGTCGGATGAATACCATCCCAGAATAAATAATCATCTGGTTGGCTACAAACTGTGAAGGTATCTGGATTTAAGCAAGATTCAGTCACATTCGTAAAACCAAATTGTCCGGGATTGGAGCGAAGCTTATTCAATTGGCTAAAAACATCCAAACCGATAATGTTAATATCCGGTATTGCTGTTTCCAAACCATTGATGGTGTTATCTAAGAGGGTGTTATGAGCAATAGTTTTAGCAGTCAGAATGTCAGAAGCGACTGGAGGATTGGGACTAAGAGCGCGAGGTGTCTTGCCTAAATCTGGTAAATTTGGGACTAAGAAATTACGAGCGCCGAGAGCGTAAAGTGATTGAATAGCTGTCGCTAAATTCCCCACTGATACCACAGGATTACCATCAGGAACTGTTTGATAATCATTCGGTCCTGCAAATACCACATAGAGAGCGTCTTGATCGGCTTGTTGACCAATTGTGGCTAAGTCATTGGCAAATAAACCAACTTGAGTTAGGACTCCTGGTACAAGTTCACCGAAATCTCCAGCACCAAATTGTCCCGTTTGCGCCGCACCAAAAGCGAAGTTAACGCTGTTGGTAGCAGTTGCACCGTTGAAGAAGGGACTAATAACAGGTTTATTGTTGATTAAGGTAATCGGAGAAAACGTGCTAGAGCCTGGGAAAAGTACGGACAATTCTGTAGATGCTTTGAGATTTATGCCCAAATCTTGTGCTAAATAGTCCGCCCAATTCAAACCATTAGAAAAACGTCCTCCCGGTTCGTAAGGGGGAACTGTTGGCTGGATGGGTGGAACTGAGCCAGGAGGTAAACCTAGCTGATTTGCTGCTTTAGTAGCATTATAAATGTTACCAGGATCGGAGAGGCTGTCCCCAAAAACATACATATGATTAAATGTGGAAGCCTCAGCCGCAACGGGCAACATGAAGGTAAAAATGGTAAAACCAGCCGCAATAATTGGTTGTTTCATGGTTTTCTGCACACCTTGATGACGTTTGCAAGAGAGAGAGCGTGAAAGATAACAGCGAGTCAGGACAAATAAACGATTTGAGGTTAAGACATATTAAGAAATTGTTTGCAAAGTAAACCTGAGTATGTAGATGCTTCCCAGACTCTTATTGATTTCGCTTTATTTGTGCCAACTAAGTTCAAGGTAGGTGTTGTTACTGCTTCGACAGCAGCAACACCTACCTTGAACTTATAACTCTACCATAAATTTACCAAAAATTTACAAATAAAGTTTAATTTCTCCTACTTTAGGCTTGATCTTTCAAAAATGGGCTATACTTCATGGTTTATCCGTACTTTATTCTAAACTTCATCGTAACTTCACATTAACTTCATCGTAACTTCACATTAACTTCATCGTAACTTTATAAAGCGTTCAACCTTCAACCTTCAACCTTCAACCTTCATCCTTCAACCTTCATCCTTTATATGACCTTCAAATACCCAGACATTGCTACCCAAGCGATATCCAGGATATTGGCAGAGAAGCAATCATCCTACGATCGGAATGTAGAGTTAACCGACGTGCAAGAACCAATTATCAGCGCTCCTCCAGAGGTGCGCCGCATCATTGAGCGGGTATTGCAAGCAGAAAAAGATAAACTATACATGAAAAATCCCCGGAATATCAATGACGATATTTTAAGAATTATTAAGGAAGAGGTGCAATGAGGCTGTTGTCCATCCGGCTTTACAATTTTCGTCAGTTTTACGGCAAAACGCCAGAAATTGTCTTGGCTTATGGAGAAAGAAACACTACAATTATTCACGGTAATAATGGCTCTGGCAAAACTGCCCTTTTGAATGGGTTTACCTGGGTACTGTATGAAAAATTCACTGCGGCGTTTTCCTCAGAAGATCAATTAGTAAATAAACGGGCAATTCACGAAGCTAAAATCAAAGAATTAGTAGAATGTTGGGTAGAAATTGGGTTCGAGCATCAAAATAGACGTTATCAGGCGAAGCGAGTTTGTCGTGCTTACAAGACGGAGGCGGGAATTGAACAGGGAAAAAGCGAATTATACCTACAAATTGCCGGAGATGATGGACGGTGGGTACTTCCACAACAACTTCCAGAAGATATAATTGGTCGCATTTTGCCTGCGAGTTTGCATCAATATTTTTTCTTTGATGGGGAACGAATCGAGCAAATTGTCCGTTCAGATAAGAAGGCAGAAATTGCTGAAGCTACCAAAACCTTGCTGGGAGTGGAGGTTTTAACTCGTGGGATAAAGCATTTGAAAGAAGCTAAGAAAAGCTTGGAGGCTGAGTTAGTATTAATTGGCGATGCCCAAACTAAGAAGATCCTGAAAGAACAAGAGCAATTAGAACAAGAAACTAATCGCATATTGAATCGTCAAGAGGAAATAGATCGGGAAGTAGCAGACCAAAATGACTTAAAACGAACAATAAGCGATCGCTTATTAGAACTTGGTGGCGCAAGGGAGTTGCAACAGCTTCGGGATGAACTTCAAGCACAAGAAAAAGTAATGCGAGATCGGATTAAACAGGCGCAACAGGAATTAAAAAAGGCGATATCCACGCGGGGTTATACGGTTTTGCTTTCCCCGAAAACGGCAGAATTTCGTTCAATTGTGGAGGAATTACGTTCTAGGGGAGAGTTACCTATCGGGATTAAGCAACAATTTATTGGGGATTTGTTGGAGCAAAAACGCTGCATTTGTGGGGCTGAATTAATTGAGGGAAGTCACTCTCATCAACATGTAGTGTCTTGGTTAGATAAGGCGGGAATGGCGGATGTAGAGGAAAGTGCGATTCGGATGGGGGTTCAAGTGGAGGAAATTGACAAGCAAGTGCCGGGATTTTGGCAGGAGGTTGACAGACAGCAAGGTATTATTGTCCAAAGCAGAACCGAACTTTCTCGGATTGAGACGCAATTGGATGATATTAAGAAGAAATTGCGGACTTTTCCCGATGAAGATATTATGGAGTTGCAAAAAATATTGGATAAAATGGAGGAAAAGATTCGAGATTTGATTTTAGAAAAAGGTGCAAATCATCAGAAATTTGAGAGGTTAAAAATAGATATAGATGTGAAAATTAAGCAGATTGCCAAGCATAAAATGAATGAAGCCAAGCAAGGGTTAGCACAGCGACGGATTGCTGCGGCTCAGGATGGGATTGAGCGCTTAACGGAGGTAAGGGTAAGGCTGGAGGATCAGTTTCGCACGTCTTTGGAAAAGCGGGTGCAGGAAATTTTTAACTCTATTTCTTTTACACCTTACATTCCTCAACTTAGTGATAAATATGAACTTACTCTGGTGGAAAATACAGCGGGAAAGGAAACTCTGGTGGCTGCGTCTACTGGGGAAAATCAGATCCTCAGTTTATCTTTTATTGGTGGTATTATCGATCGAGTACGGGAGTGGATTCAAGAGCGGGCACTGATGGGACCTGATAGTAGCACTTTTCCGATGGTGATGGATTCTCCTTTTGGCAGTTTGGATGAAATTTACCGCCGACAAATTGCTAAGATTCTACCAAAATTAGCCAATCAACTGATTGTTTTAGTTACTAAGACTCAGTGGCGGGGTGAGGTGGCACAAGAGATGGAGAGGTATATTGGCAGGGAATATGTTTTGACTTATAATTCACCTAAACCAGATTGCGATCGCGATTTTCTTGACATCGGCGGTGTCGGCTATGATTTGGTTAAGCCTAGTCCCAATAATTTTGAATATACTGAAATTTTTGAAGTAGATTATGAATTTTAGGCAATTTTAGATTTTAGATTGAGACAAATTACAGCCGATTGCAGGTTTATTAGGTAAATCCCAGAAACCCGGTAACTTCGGCGAAACCGGGTTTCTTTGTATTCTAGATTGGGAAAAGTTATCAATCTAAAATGTAAAATCTAAAAATTAACCCATTGCCGAATTAGATTCTTGACGACGAAAACGCTTTTGCCGCCGTCTCGCGATTGCTTTGCGCTTATGTTTTTCCAGAGGGGTTTCAAAGTGCCGCAGTCGCTTTAAATCCGCGAAAATTCCCGATTGGGAAACCTGCCGCCTAAATCGACGCAGGGCGGACTCAATCCCTTCATTTTTGCCAACATTTACTTGGGTCATTCTTCTTCTGTTCCGATCTCTCTCCATTCTAACACAAACAGGACTTACGCTCATAAACCCGCTTTCTAGAAAAAATCTTGGGTTTAGACAATCGAGGTTGACAATGTTACAAAATCTTCTCTAGCTCGATTTACTTTTGTTTATAAAACTTTACACTAAGTTAGGTATCTCGATGCACCATTTCCGGTGAAAATGCTGGCAAACAGATTGCCATATACTCTGCCCCCTCAGACAAAGGAGTGCTATATTGCACCCACTCTCCTTTGTAGGTAATGATGGCTTCCCCTGCTACAACATCAAATGTATCTGTCTTAGTGGTAACTCGTAAAAGTCCTTTCAAAACTATAGTATATTCATCAAATTCTGGCGTTTGACCTGGTTCAATCCAACCCCCTGGACTTGTCATTCTCGCAATGCTAACTTGGTCAGTTCCTGAATTGATTCGACCAATGAATTCTTCAATTATTTTTGGTTTATTACCTGCAGCTTCCACAACTGATGGTTTTGTAATTAATCTGGGCATATTTAGGTCTCCGTTACTTGTATAACTTAACTGTTGTCTTATAGTATATTTTACTCGGTACTGGAATAATTGTTAATTATTTAACCACCAAGACACTAAGACACGAAGGAAGTAGGCGATCTTATGGCGGTATGATAGTAACAGATACTGCTATCATTATTTTGGCTAGTCTAGTTATTGAGAATATTCTTAATGTTCAAAAATATCGCGGTGCAAATCGCCCAATCCCTCCTCATCACCTCTCTCTTCTCCTCATCTATGGTATTAGCATTTTCTGACATAGAAACCCACTGGGCAAACAACTGTATAAACCAAATGAAACCCCGCAAATTAGTAACAGGTTACCCTGATGGGAGTTTTCGCCCCAATGGGAACATTACCCGTGCCGAATTTGCTGTATTAATGCTAAACGCCTTTCCTAATGCCGCAGTTAAGCGGGAGGGAACAACATTCAACGATGTCCCGACGAATTATTGGGCTTATCGCGCTATTGGCGATGCTTATAAACGAGGGTTTTTTTCGGGTTATCCTGGGGGATTATTCCAACCAAACCAACCTATTCCCCGCGTCCAAGCTGTTGCTGTCCTCGCAGGGGCGATGAATTACAGCATACCAAATAATCCCAGTAATACACTAAGACAGTATTTTACCGATGGGGCACAGGTTCCTCAATATGGAGTAAACGCGATCGCATCTGCTGCTGTCAATACCCTTGTGGTCAATTATCCTAATATAAAACAACTGCGACCCAACGAACGCGCTACTCGTGGCGAAGTCGCCGCCCTAATGTGTAGGGCTTTAAATATTTATGCGGTTCCCCCTCAATATATTGCCGGGGTTGAAGTTCAGCCGCAAGAGGTGCGGGCGTTACCTGGAGGACTCAATAATATTCCCACTTTTAATAGTAATTATCCAGAATTAGTGGAAAAAGATGGTATTTTACTATCTAGTTTTACTCCAGAAAACAAAATAGTTTCATCAGCCCATCTCAACTTTCCATTTCAAGGGAGATTCGATATCTTCACCCATCATATTGCTAGGGCGGAAACTCAAGATCAAACCCGTCCCCTTTATCAAGGATTAATCGTCCAAAATCCCACAGACAAAACTGTTACAGTAGATATTTTACAAGCCGCCAGTTATCTCGCCACACCAGATGCCCCTTTTATTCCTTTAGCTGATATCGCAGATAATACCAACGGCAATATATATTCCGGTCCCGGTAGTCGGACTATGGGGGATGTATTGCGCGGGATTAGAAATGAGGATTTTCCTGCCCAAATCATTCTCGCACCAGGGGAAAGTAAAATATTAATGAATAAAGCAATTCCAATCAAACAAGCTCCTGCTTCTAATGGTCGTTCTACTCTAATTCACTTACAAAGTAATGGTAAAGTTTATATTGCCAATCTTGCCATGAAAGCACCTCGTAATAGTAACGGAAATTTCCGCCCGCCTACGTTAGCCGAATGGCAAGCTTTACTAATTGAAGGGGAACTTGCCCAACCCCGAAATCTCACACCTACTCCTTTGTCTCCGCCTCAAGAACCCACTGTTTTTGGTCGCGTCGCGGGGGTTTCCCAAGGGACAGAATGGTTAGCCCAAATTACTGATAGTCCTGAATCAGATTTTCTCAGAATTCCCGCTCCAGGTCAAGCCTTTTCTTATGTTATCGGTACTGTCCATTTAATTACCCTCAGTACCGGGCAAATTCAAAGTGCCAACATGTTAGCCCGCTATCCCGATACAGCCTATTTTGCTCACAGTAATTATGGGGTGGAATATAATTTAACATTACCTCTAAAAAATACTACCCCTCAACCTCAGACAGTCACCGTATCCCTGCAAACTCCGTTAAAAGATGAAGGAGGTACAGATAGATTGCTATTTTTAAATCCTCAATCAAACCAAATCTTCTTTCGCGGTACGGTAAGACTAAGTTATGAAGATGACAAAGGACAAAAACAAACCCGATATGTCCATTTAGTCCAGCGACGGGGACAGCCGGGTGAACCTTTAGTGACTTTAAAACTGCCACCAGGAGTCCAGCGAGAGGTGAATTTAGATTTAGTTTATCCTCCAGATTCTACACCGCCCCAGGTATTGACAGTGAGGACAATTACTCCTTAGAATGTCTGAATCAGTTAAATCTCATTTATAGGTACTCGATTGTGATGCAAAAAATTTATCAGGGGAAGATATTCAATCTACTTCGCCAAGCTAAAAGAAATTTCAAATATCAAGTACATGATACTTTGAGAATGATTACACAAAAACATGTTCTTCCCCAAATAGTTAACGAAAAAGAGATTAGAGTAGCTGGACTAAGACGCAGCGGCAATCATGCAATTATTAACTGGGTCAGAAAGCAACATACTGGTGAGGTATGGCATCTTAACAATGTTGTAGCATCAGAAAATCCTTACCGTTTTCTATATCAACACTATCCAGAAGATCATTTAAGACGAGAGGCGTTGGGTGATTTTGTCAAGAAAGATTGTTTGATTTACAGCTACGAAGATTATAGTCTGGAGCAGATTGCTGACCAAGAATTTGAAAAAAAACACGATCTTTACTTAGGAAAAAGCAGGATACGCTACGATCTACTAATTCTGAGAGATCCTTTCAATCTTTTAGCTAGTAGAATTAAGAAAAACTACATTAAAGTTAAAGGACAGCACCAAACAATGATTGATATTTGGATTGCCTATGCTAAAGAATACCTGGGAGAAACTGATTATTTGAAAAACAATAAAGTTTGCGTGAATTATAATCAGTGGTTTGTAAATATTGATTATCGGAAGCAACTTGCATCTCAACTCAAATTTCAGTTTTCTGATACTGGTATCAATCAAGTCAAAGGTCAGGGAGGTGGAAGTTCTTTTCAAGGGAAAGAACTTGATGGTGATGCAACTAAAATGGATGTCCTCAATCGATATAAGAAATTTGAAAATGATCCTAATTACCAAGAGTTATTAAAGAATGAGGAACTACTAGATTATTCAAGAAAAATATTTGGTCATCTGCCCTAGTTTATACAAAAACTGAAGGATTGACCAACAAAATATTTACTTGCTTTCTTCTCCCATCACTTGAGGATAAAAGAGATTTTTCCTATCAATTAATCCAATTGCCTTCCCGTCATTTCCACAAAAATATCCTCCAAATTAGAAGGACGAACCATCATACCCGTTTTATCAGGTAAACTATCTAAATAAGCATTTGCATCTGCCAAAGTGGGGAAAAACTTATACTCAAACCTTTCCTCTACTTGTTTCATCACCAAGCCTTCCCCATGTCGTGACTTAAACTCTTGGAGAGTGCCCAATTCAATTAATTTACCACTATCCATAATACCGATGCGATCGCACAAATATTCCACTTCATCCATATAATGGGTAGTGAGTAACATTGTCATCCCTTGCCTATTCAAATCGCGAATAATTTCCCAGATACGGCGGCGGGTTTGGGGATCTAATCCTACAGTAGGTTCATCTAAAAATAGAATCTTGGGTTGATGTAATAATGCCCTCGCAATTTGCAGGCGGCGCTTCATCCCACCAGAGAGAGTTTTCACCAGCGAATCCCGACGTTCCGATAATTCAACATAATCTAACCATTGATTAATGCGTTGTTTACGTTCAGGATTAGAAATGTGGTGTAATCTTCCATGCAATTCCATATTTTCCCACACAGTAAGGTCAATATCCACACTGGTTTGTTGCAAGACAACACCAATATTTTGCTTCACTGCTAAGGGTTGGCGTACTACATCGTAACCTTCGATCTCAATCTTACCTTGGCTGGGTTGAGTTAAGGTAGTTAGCATCCTGATTGTAGTAGATTTTCCCGCACCATTAGGACCGAGGAGACCAAACATTTCTCCCGATTGGATGGAGAAGGATAAATCGTTGACAACGGGTACTTTATTGTAATTTTTGTGAACGTTTTGCAGGGAAACGGCTGGGGGCATTGTATTGAAATGAGAGGGGTTTCTTTACAGATTATAATGCGATATCGCAATTTTCCTGCGAGAGGGTTACGCTATTGCAGGAAAATTGTCTTTCCCCACATCCCACATCCCACTCAACAAACTATCCCAACCCCAGACTGCTATAAATTAGAGATATAAATTTGCCGTAAATCTTCGATATTACTCACGCTATATATAATAGGGTTCGTTACTTAACGCACCCTACAGATTAGGTGTAAAACAACCCCCTATTTTTTGTTATTTTTCCCGATTTTAATCAATTGCGCGATCGCGTTTAATTGTATTTTGGAAAAGTACGCCATGGCAACAATACATCCACTCGAACACCCGCACACCCGCCAGTGGTTAAAACCACTGTCTAATAGCTTAAGTCGGTTGAAACCGACTCCGGATCAGGATTTAAGTTTTAATAGACTGAAGCTATTAGACAGGGAATTTATGATGGAGTCAGATATTAAGAATAGTTATCGCAACAGCACTTTTCAGATACATGGGTACATAGAAACCGGGTTTCTATTGTGTACTTCATAATTATCAACCCCTTCGAGGACGACCCAAAGTGGTAATATACAAAACAGCCTCATCAGTAGGAATTCCCAATACTTCATTCACCTGATCGTCAAAAAAACCACCAATTCCACTTACACCCAAACCCAAATATATCGCCGCCAAATTCAACCTTTGTCCTAAATGCCCCGCATCCATGTGCAAATAACGATAAACGCGATCGCCATATTTTGCCACAGCATTCTTCAAATCCGCAGTATGGAACAACACCACCCCAGCATCCCTACCCAACTCTTGTCCCAAACATAAATAATGTAACTCTCGGCGAAAGTTTTTAAAGCGAATTTGTCGTAATTCTTGAGCTTTTGGTGCATAATAGTAGCAGCCTTCTTCTAAACCAGTCACCCCAGAGACAGCGATAAAAGTTTCAATTAAACTCAAATCGAAATAATCAGGATCACCATCCAATCCTTGAGGAACGTAATGTTGAGGTTGGTAGGTAAAATCTAGGAGAGAATTGAGTTCATTCAAAGTCAAATTAGCACCATTATAAGCACGGGTAGATCTCCGTTTTAGAATGATATCTTCTAAATTTGGTGGGGCAAATCCTTTCTTTGTTTTTCCACCCCAACCGATCGGGATTGTCGCGGTTGAAACCTTCGTACAGAAGGGGAAATTGTACTTATCATCCCCTGACTTATCGGTAGCTAAACCTTTGGGCACTTGCCCATTTTTCTTCTCTTCAATTTGGGTAGCGCGATGGAAATGAATCAATAATTCTCCATCAGGCACTTTGGGATAGTTCAACTGAGTAGCAGAGGGTAATACTGTGGGTTCAGATGATACGTTTTCTTGCCCATTGAATAAATCTGTTAAAGGAATAACCGCGATCGCACCTTCTTGTTCCGGATCGAGATAAAGTAGATCGTTCACCTTCCGATCCCCAAAGCCGCCAATCAGGTGAGGACGATAGCCATTCAAAGCCGATGCTAACTCAATATTACCCAATAAATGACCCGTGTCTAGAAAAATTCGCCGATAAGCCCTATCTTCATAGCGCCAAGCAGAGCGATAAAAAATTGCCGTGATAATAATTGCTAAATCCGTTTTTTCCAAAACAGAATGCCAAAAACAAGCATCTTGCAATCCTTGCCAAACTTCACTCGCCCAAAAATTAATTAGACAATGGGTGCGACACTGATAATTATAAATTCCTGAAGGTAATAAAGGAGTCCCACGAGAAATTAAATAAACTTCCGCCGGATACAATCCACCAGCAGAAGGCGCTGCCCTCAGATACATGGGTTGCCCCATCATCGTCTCCATTCTCGCCGTCAATCCATAACTGCACAACAACAGTCGCGACAGTCGCCGCCAGGATTGATCCCCTTCTTTAGCAAAAGCTGAGAAATCGTCTCTGAGATAGGGTTTGAGATCGAAGTTAGCACCAACTTTATAATCTTTATAGGGTATGGGTTGATTCTCCCAGTCAAGTCTCCTATTTTTTGACGAGATCGTCTCCGGATCGTATTTAGTGCGCTCGTGGTAATGTTGAGCAATAGATAATCGCGAGTCTGACATAATCGTTCCCAGGGCGTTTGCAGCTTCTCTTTTAATCTTTACATTCCATGCTGCAAATAGGGAATGGGCAGTGGGGAGTAGGGTGTGGGTTTTTTGGTGTGGGGTGTGGGG
>NZ_JAMZMM010000320.1 GCF_024178385.1 Limnofasciculus baicalensis BBK-W-15
TTTTTTTCTTCCCCATATTCTTCAACTCCACTCCCTCATTTTAACGATCAAAACTATCAGGATCTAATCCTAGCGATCGCAATTTTTCAGCTAGTTGTGCTGCTTTAAGTTCAGCTCGTTGGGCGCGAAGGCGTTCCTTTGCTGCTTCCTCTTGATATGTAGGGAACCATTCCCCATTAGCATCATACCAACGGAGCCACAAACCCGTAGTACCTTCAAATGCTCCTTGCCAAATTCCTAAGCCTAACTGCACTTCTGCCAACCACAATCTACTATCAGGTAAAGACAATTCTTGGTAACGAGTTGCCTCTAAACGAAAGACTCGCAATCGATTAGTATAACGATCAAATATAACATAGTAAGGAATCCGGAGAATTTGTTCGTAAACCTGCCACTTAGTTGGGGGTTTATTCACTTCCCTTAGCGTCTGTCCTAAATCTTCTTGTTCCGTAGTTGGAGAAAGTAATTCAACTACCATAAATGGAGCAATCCCTTCTTGCCAAACCAGGTAACTTAAGCGTAAATCCTCCTGTTGAGTAAACCGAGATACCCCCAAGACTAAAAACCAATCTGGGCGTTTATACCACTGAGGATGACGGGGATCGTAATAAAGGTTTAAATCACTAGCGATAAAAACTTGATCCAGGGGATGATTAGCAGGCTGACAGGTTTGAGTTAGTGCATCAGCTTGAATACGATGAAATTCGTCTGGCAAACCTGATTCTCCTACTAATTCACTGGGTAAATCGTACATCGTCGGCATAGTTTCCAGAGGCGATTTCGGGTGGAATTCCTCTGGTAAATTAAAATCATCTAATTCTTCACTGGGCAAATCGTACATCGTCGGCATTGTTTCCGAAGGTGGAAGTGGGGGATTAGTTTGATACATGGGCATCAAATGATGGGAACTAACTGGTACTATTGTATCTTTCATGCTAATCCCAGAGATGCAGGGTGTGCAGTCCCCAATATCAGTTGAAAAGCTAATTATTACGTTAGTGGGGACTGCCCACCCTACGGTATCATTTGCCTTTTATCCTTTATCCTTTTTAGTCATCGGGACTAACTCCGAGCGATCGCAATTGTTCTAACAACTGCTGCACCCGTTGACGTTCCTCAGCTAGAGCTATTTCCATCTCCTGGGCACGAAGGCGTTGCTCTTCAGCACGTTGGTGTTCCTCCTGGGCACGTTGGCGTTCCTCCTGGGCAGATTCTGCTAGTGTTGGAATCCAACCAGTCTCATCGTACCAACGGAGCCACAAACCATTTGTGCCCTGATAGCTACCCTGCCATAAGCCCAATCCCAGTTGAATTTCTGCTAACCAAAAACGTCCATCTGACAGGGATACAGCTTCGTAACCAGTACCATTTAAACGAAAAGCACGCAATTGATTTTCATAGCGATCGTAGATAACGTAGTAAGGAATCCTTAAAATCTGCTCGTATACTTCCCACTTTGTCGGAGGTTGATTAACTCTTCTGACTGTTTGCCCCAAATCTTCTTCTTCAGTGCCAGGAGAGAGTAATTCAACCACTAAAAATGGGTTAACTCCTTCCTGCCAAACAAGATAGCTCAATCGTAAATCTTGCTGTTGTTGGCAAGGAGAAATACCTAAAACTAGAAACCAATCAGGACGTTTATACCAGCCGAGATGACGGGGGTCATAATAGAGATTGAGATCGCTGGCAATAAAGACTCGATCTGTCTGCCAGTTAGGAGGTTGACAGGTTTGAGTTAGTGCATCAGCTTGAATACGGTGAAATTCGTCTGGCAAACCTGATTCTCCTACTAATTCACTGGGCAAATCGTACATTGTCGGCATGGTTTCCAGTGGTGATTTGGGGATAAATTCCTCTGGCACATTATGATTTTTTAATTCTTCACTGGGCAAATCGTACATCGTCGGCAGGGTTTTGGCAGACGGAGGTGGGGGATTATTTTGATACATGGGCATCAAAGGAGGGGAACTAACTAGTACTATTGTATCTTTACTGCTAATCCCAGGGTTCTTTGAGAAATTGGGGGGCAGGGGAGGCGTGTTGATTTTTGAATGGGTGACTTTTGACTTTCCCCTCCCCTCCTATCCCCCCTTCGCCGAATCACCTAATTGCAGAATAACGGAGTATATTGGGGTTAAACATATTCAAATTATTACAAAAAGAAGATTGAAGAAGAACAAAATCAAATGATGGCGCGAGATTTTTAGGTAAAGACTTCGGCACAATTCAAACAAAAGAAACCGATTACCGAACTACCAAACAGATTAAACGCAACAAGTTGTTGGCAGTTGCAAACAAAGCGATTTTAAGGGGTGACTCTGGACGCGCCGACCGAATTAAGCGCAATAATCTTGGTAAGATTAAATGGGACAATCGAGAAACATCCTTTAAAGGTAGGATTAAAACAATAGTTTTTACAGCTACTCAGGCGTTGATGTTAAGCGCAATTACAGTGGCTTATGAAGATTTAACTGAGCAAATAAAAAGCAAAAAGCCCATGAGAAAGCGCATGAAAAGAAACGTCTCTTCATGGTGCAAGGGGATTGTTGCTGATGCTCTCCAACAAGTTTCAACCCGTGTAGGTTGCACGGTTGTTAGTGTCAATTGTGGGTATACGTCACAACTTGACTCCAGATTTGGAACCCTAACGGGAACTAGATCTGGGGATAAGTTTACCGGACTTTCAGGGGGTCGTTATGCACTCAGATACTAATGCTGCTGACAACATTCTGGTAAGGATGGGGGACGTTGAAATCCCCCGCTACCTTAAACATTCAAGTGTTAAGGCAATCTTACAAGATCGAACTCAGAAGTTTTTGGACACCATCTACCTGCAATGGGATCAAGTGTTTGAAGCGATAACGGGTACGGATAAACCCCAGACTCTAGAACCTAAAAGACAACGGACGAGTAAGGTCAATCAGAGAGCGAATTATGAGCAACTAACGCTGTTTGACTTCGGTTGACTTCGTTACTTGTGTATCCCTTTACGCCAGATTCCGTTAAACTGTGGAATGGTTAATTCTATGGAAAGGACTAATGGAGATCGGACAAAAAGTTAAAGTCTGCCGTCTGAGAGATCGCGTATCTGGCGATATCGTTGGCAAGTTGGGGAAAATTGGGACTGTCAAAGACTTCAAGATGACGGATGGCAGCGGCGTGGGTGTCATTGTTCAGTTTGATGATAACTCCGCTACCTGGTTCTTTGAAGACGAACTCCAAGTGGTAAATTAACGTTAGTTGCCCAGCTATCTAATTTAGGGCTGGTAATGGCTGTTCCGTTCGTAGTAAGCGCTTTAGCGCTAAAGCGCCTACTACAAACTTAAACTACTAGTTCCTATGGCCTATTCCTGTCGAAAAACATTATGGCTTTGATTCTGACTTTTTTGGGCAAAGGGGGTACTGGTCGTACTACTATTGCGATCGCAACCGCCAAAAAACTTGCTGGCCTCGGTCAACGAGTGCTATTAGTTGGGCAAGATCCTACTCCTGCTTTCGGACTTCTCTTGGGGGCTTCCCCTGGTGCAGATGCGCAGGATGTGGGGGCAAATCTCCAAGCAGTCCAACTCCACAGTACTCTACTGCTGGAACGGAGTTGGGAAGAGGTGAAAAACTTAGAAGCCCAATATTTGCGATCGCCTATACTAAAAAATGTATTCGGACAAGAGTTGGGTATCTTACCAGGAATGGATACTGCTCTCGCTCTCAATGCTATTCGCGAATACGATAAGAGCGGGAAATATGACGCAATTATCTACGATGGCAGTGGTAACCAAGATACTTTGCGAATGTTGGGAATGCCAGAAATTCTCAGTTGGTATTTTCGTCGCTTTCGTCAGGTATTGACAGATTCGGATGTGGGTAAAACGCTCTCACCCTTTATTCAACCTGTTACTAGTGCAATTCTCAATGTATCCTTTTCGGGGGATAGTTTGGGGAAGTCTTCTAACAATGAGTCTGCTGAACTATTAGAACAGGGAAAATCCGCGATCGCAGATCCTCATCGCGTCGCCTCTTACCTAGTGACGACTGACAATCCTGCTGCTATTGCGACAGCTAAATATCTCTGGGGTAGTGCCCAACAAGTGGGGCTAACAGTAGGCGGTGTTTTACTTAACCAAAGCCAATCAACAGAAGCAATAGCCACAGAATTTGAGCCGCTTGAGGTAAATTCCCTCCCCAATTGTGCCACTCCTGCTGAATTAATAGACGCTTTACCAGATTTCAAACAGGCAAGAAAAGCACCCAGAGCGATTACTATAGATATACCTGCCCGTCAAGTCCGTTTATTCTTACCTGGCTTTGATAAAAAGCAGGTGAAACTCACCCAATATGGACCAGAAGTTACTATCGAAGCTGGAGATCAGCGACGTAATATTTTCTTACCTTCCCCACTCAATGGTCAATCTGTTAAAGGCGCAAAATTCCAAGATCGGTATTTGATAATCTCTTTCTAGTGTACCCAAGTTCGTAGTAGGCGCTTAAGCGCCTATTACCAGCCAAATCCAGTAACACAATGTTCAAAAAGTTAAAGAAACTGCGGATAATTTTGCTAGGTATTTTGGTGACAGGATTCATCAGTATCTTAAGTTGGTTGTTAGTAGATTCATTGACGTTTAAAATTCCAATTTTTGGGTTTCACAATATCATTGATGGCCAAGTTGAAAAGGAAAACTATCTCGACTATACCAAAACTGATTTAGCCAAATTTTTGACCCATATCGTTCAGGGAGATTACTGGGTTTTAGATACTAATGAACTCTATAAATACTTTCTGACTAAATCCCAACCAATACCTCCAGAACATATTGGTCAAAAACCTATTATAATTACCTTTGATGATGGGTATAAAAGTATGAGACAATATGTTTTACCACTTTTGGAGGAACTAGAAACTGAACCAAAAGCGGGAGAAACTGTAAAAGTAGTCTTGTTTCTGAACCCAAATTCCGTAAAGCGGGCAGAGAAAGGCGCATCTGATAAATACATGAATTGTCAGGATATCAGAGATGGCTTTACTAAAGGATATTTTGATATTCAAGGTCATGGGTATAGCCATAGAATATTACCAAAATTAAACGAAAAAGAGCTAATATTTGAATTGTCTGGAGGGAAAGAAATATTAAAAGGATGCCTCTCTGGTGTAGAGAATACAGACAAAATCGCCACCCACCTGGCTTATGCTTACAATAAATCTAATGGACGAGTGAGAGAATATACTGCTCGATATTATTTATCCGGATACTTGTATAATAATAGAACCCTGAAACTGGGTTGGTGGACTAACCCCTACCGAATTCCCAGGTTAAGGGCTTTTAGAAGCGATCCACCAGAAAAACTGATTCGATTGGCGCAAACTGCCTCAGAAATCAGATAATAACATAAGCTGCTAGTTAATAACCCAATCCATTGCTAAACCCATTGACAATTTAACCTATGTCTGATTCTCCCGACTCTACCTCAAATGAACGCAATGCCAAAACTCGGCAACTCCTAGGTATGAAAGGTGCTGCCCCTGGTGAAACTTCGATTTGGAAAATTCGCCTGCAATTAATGAAGCCCATTACTTGGATTCCCTTAATTTGGGGTGTTGTCTGTGGTGCGGCTTCTGCGGGTGGATATACTTGGAGTGTTGAAGATTTTTTTAAAGCCTTAACCTGTATGTTGCTTTCGGGTCCTTTGATGGCAGGTTATACTCAAACTCTAAATGATTTCTACGATCGCGAAATCGACGCTATCAATGAACCCTATCGTCCAATTCCGTCGGGGGCTATTTCGATTCCCCAAGTTGTCACCCAAATTTTGGTATTATTATTTGCTGGTATTGGTATTGCCTACGGGTTAGATGTTTGGGCAAATCATGATTTTCCGATTATGACTTGTTTGGCTTTAGGGGGTGGATTTTTAGCCTATATCTATTCTGCCCCACCATTAAAATTAAAACAAAATGGTTGGCTGGGTAACTATGCCCTCGGTTCTAGTTATATCGCATTACCATGGTGGGCGGGTCATGCTTTATTTGGGACTTTGAATTGGACGCTTGTGGTTCTCACCCTATTTTATAGTATGGCAGGGCTGGGCATTGCGGTAGTTAATGACTTCAAAAGTGTAGAAGGGGATAGTAAATTAGGATTAAAGTCATTACCTGTGATGTTTGGTATTGGTACTGCCGCTTGGATTTGCGTAGTGATGATTGATATATTTCAGGCGGGGATTGCTGGATATTTGATTAGCATTCATCAGAATCTATACGCAACAATTTTGTTGTTGTTAATTATTCCGCAAATTACCTTTCAGGATATGTACTTTTTGCGAGATCCTTTAAAGAATGATGTCAAATATCAGGCTAGTGCCCAACCGTTTTTGGTTTTGGGAATGTTGGTGGCTGGTTTGGCATTGGGGCATAGTGGTATGTAGGGAATAACTGTAGCAAGTTTGTAGTAGGCGATTCATCGCCTTCAGGAGCAAGTTTGTAGTAGGCGATTCATCGCCTTCAGGAGCGATAAATCGCCTACTACGAACAAGATATGCCAAGTATTTTTGGTGTTGGAAATGTTGATAGCAGGATTAGCGTTAGGGTATAGTGGAATGTAGGATTTAGCGATGAATTTGTTAAGCTATCAAAACCGGAGAACTTTTTCCTTAAGTCTGCTATCCTTTTTGCGATCGCATTTGACATCGACTATGGCTCAAAGCAGATTAAACTAATATTTTTGCTTCCTCACTAGGGAAGAACCCCAAGTCCACGATCTCCCGATCGGGAGTAGACAGTTTTCCCCTCACCCCCCACCCCTCTCCTCAAAAGAAAAGTAATTTACATAACGTAACAAATCATCAAAGGCTGAAAGTGCCTTAACTTCGTTAAATTTATTAAGATTAATTCTCAATACTTGACGAGATTGCGTCGTTTCAGCTATCATAGTCTGATAATCCGAAGGAGGGCTAATGACCTTTTTGCGATTTGACACAGAATTGCCATCACCACTAAGATTTCGGGTAAATGTGAGAGTAAGTTATTTTTAATCGGGACATTGACTGGGGGATAACTTGTGACTTCCAGATAATTGAATTGATTAAATATCTTAACCTTAATCTCAATTGGGCGGTTGAAACCGCATCTACACAAACAAAACCCGCCTGCGCGGGTTAGTCTAAAGCCGCCTTTTAGTCTGCGCAGGCAGACTTTGCTTGTGTAGCGGCGAATTCATTCGCCCTGGCTTGTTGAAACTGGTGCAAGTTATCA
>NZ_JAMZMM010000745.1 GCF_024178385.1 Limnofasciculus baicalensis BBK-W-15
ATATTAGGTGTCAAGACTGCCAAGGCGTTGCAGTCTATCGCTTCATCGAAGAGTCAAATTATTCCACTTGTGGAAACCACTTCTCCTGAATTCAGTCAGCTACAGCCAATCCCCATTAGCCATAGCAAAGCGCTCCTGCAAGCAAATCCCATACCAACTACACTGATAAATAATGGACAACTCTTATCCAAGCCTCAGTCAACTAGTCTTTCTCCCACTTCTGGCACTCAACTCTATTACCAACGATTAGCAGCCTTGCAAGCTGGTAAAATTTATACACGCCTAGCTCCTGATAGCTTCAAGTCTTCCTGGGCAAAGGAGTCTCAGTCATTAACCAAACCAACTCACCAGCAGTGGCAAAGACTCCTCCAACAAGAAGCCAAATCTATGGCGAAAGGGCAAGGTAATAATCGTTTGGCTATTTTAGTGGGGGATTCTTTGACGCTTTGGTTTCCCTCAGAAAACCTCCCTAGTGGCAAATTTTGGCTTAATCAAGGGATTTCTGGCGAAAATTCTACTCAAATCAAAAGCAGACTCTCAGCTTTTGCCGACACTCGACCAGATACTATATATGTAATGGCAGGGACAAATGATTTACGGCAAGGAGTTAGCGATCGCGTTATTCTCAATAATACCCGTGAGATTCTCCGTCGCTTCCATGAGAATCATCCCCAAGCTCAGGTTATCCTTCAGTCTATTCTCCCCATCAGGTTATCATCTATTTCTAGCGATAGCGAAGCGCTGCTGCAAGCAAATCGCATCCGCAATCTTAACCTCCAACTTGCCCTCATTGCCAGACAAGAAGGCGCAGGTTACCTCAATCTCTACAACTTATTCGTTGACGACCAAGGTCAGATCCAACAAGATCTAACCACAGACGGCATTCACTTGACAAGCCGTGGTTATCAAGTTTGGCAAGAAGCCCTCAATTCTGCTGAATCTGCATTGGGCAATGGGGAGTAGCCCAGCGGATGCCGTATTGAGAATAGAGGGAAGAGAGGGAAGAGAGAGAGTTTTGAGTTTTGAGTTTTGAGTTTTGAGTTTTGAGTTTCAACTCTCCCCCTTGTCTCCCTTGTCTCCCTTGTCTTCCTTGTCTCCCTTGTCTCCCTTGTCTC
>NZ_JAMZMM010000746.1 GCF_024178385.1 Limnofasciculus baicalensis BBK-W-15
CCCCACTCCCCACATCCCCACTCCCTGATGTTTTTTAAGATTAATGTTATATTTGCCGACGTATCGCAGATCTAGGCGCTTATTTCTTAAATGATTAAACCCCAACAACAGTTATTGAAACTTATTGCGGCTGGTATAATTGGCGTATTTATTGCCTTCCCATTACAAGTTTTCGGTACTAGCGTATCGTCAGAAATAGTATCAGCTACTCCACCATCAACATCACAAATGAATGTTTTTCAGGCGGTAGTGTTGGGAATGGTACAGGGGTTAACTGAGTTTTTGCCTATTAGCAGTAGCGCTCATTTAAAAGTAGTGCCCGTCGCCTTACACTGGGGAGATCCCGGAGTAGCTTTTACTGGTATTATTCAGCTTGGCAGTATTGCCGCAGTATTGTGGTATTTTTGGTCAGACTTGGCACAAATTACTACAGGAGTTATTAAATCTATCCGCACATCTGATTACGAGTCTACTGAATTTAGAATGGCATTGGGAATCGGGTTGGGCACTCTACCTATTATCTTCTTTGGATTACTAATTAAAAAATTTATTCCCGATTACGATAATTCACCACTGCGAAGTATGGCAGCAATCGGATGTGCTTCTATTTTCATGGGTTTGCTATTAGGAATTGCCGAACAAATCGGTAAACGCAAGCGCAATATCGATCGGTTGACTGTTCAAGATGGTATTTTAATGGGATTAGCACAAGCCATGGCACTAATTCCCGGCGTGTCGAGATCCGGTTCAACTATTACTGCTGGTTTATTTGTCGGGTTGGAAAGAGCAACCGCTGCAAGATTTTCATTTTTACTAGGGATTCCTTCAATTACGTTAGCTGGATTAGTAGAATTAAAGGATGCCGTCGGCGAACTAGGGGATGGAGGGATGATATCATTGGTTGTAGGGACGATATCAGCAGCCGCATTTTCCTATATTGCGATCGCGTGGCTGATTCGCTATCTACAAACTCAAAATACTTGGGTATTTGTTTGGTATCGTTTAGCATTTGGGGCAGCAATTTTGGGTGGGATTGCGACTGGATTTCTCAAAAATAGTTAGTTATTGGTTGTTGGTTATTTGTTGTTTGTTATCTTCCCCATTCCCC
>NZ_JAMZMM010000747.1 GCF_024178385.1 Limnofasciculus baicalensis BBK-W-15
ATTCATGGTCGCTCAATCACAAATTTGTAATTCTATCCAGAGCTTTAAAGAGATACGAGTCAGATCTTAAAATTAGATCGGGTGAGTAAAGCTGATTAAAAATCATAAAATCGCGTAGTCAATTAAATATATTTATATACATATGTCACTATATACTCTTGCCACCATGCTAATCTGCACTATAGACTTATGCTAAATAGCCCAATTGACGCTTAGCTTCAAACAAACCTACCGCAGCACTTACCGAAAGATTCAAGCTCCGTACACCTGTTTCGCTCATTGGGATAAAGACTGTCGCCCCACAATCACCTAAGATATCGGCTGGAAGGCCTTTGGTTTCACAGCCAAACAATAACCAGTCATTCGTCTCAAATTGGAACTGGATGTAATTATACTGCCCACCAGTACTGAAACCAATCCAACGCCCACCTAGCTCTTGATGGATAGCTTTAAAGCTATCTATCGATTCATGGTACTGAAGCTTGACATAGGGCCAATAATCTAGACCTGCTCTTTTGAGATAGCGATCGCTAATTTCAAAACCTAGCGGACCTACCAAATGTAGCTCTGTACCCGTCGCAGCACAAGTTCGGGCAATGTTACCAGTATTGGGGGGGATTTGGGGGTGAACCAGGACGACTCGCAGCATAAGATACCTAATATAGCAAAAGTCAAAAATCATTCATTCAAAAGTCACGCATTGAAATGCCTGCTGTGACTTATTTATGGCGTTTTCGGATGTCTTAACCGCCCTGGCGACTGCTATATGCCAAAGATCTTAGTAAATCAAGGAAAATCCTACGTTTTTCCTTGGATGTTCCGTTGCCTTGTTGTTTCTGCACTGTAACAGGACTTATGGAGTAAAGCTACTATGCCACTATAAGTGGTGTCACTCCGTAAAGATCCGCAAACACACCCTACAGATAGAGGAGGTATGTCAGTTATATATAAATTATGTTTCATCTCAAGTTTTTTCTTTATATTTCTTAATCTTTTCATAAAGAATGTTAATATATGTATTTTTAATATTCAGAAGGCGAAGGAGAATAGATTAAATATTCTAATCAGAACATACCAGAAGTCTCTATAAGAACTAATGATTAGGGG
>NZ_JAMZMM010000748.1 GCF_024178385.1 Limnofasciculus baicalensis BBK-W-15
ATCTGCAATAGCCCCGCGATCGCACCTGGTAATGGTAGAAGGATTGCCACTAAAATAGCTAAGGTCAATAATCCTGCTAAATCTCGCCAGTTGTTCAATTCTGAAACATCGTTGAGGGCTGGTTCATCTGCGACTGGCATTAATAATAAAATTATCGCCCACAGGAGTAAATCCTTCTCCACTACGCCCAGCAACAAGATTAATATTCTGGTAATCTGACCAATAGCTGCTCCCGTTTTCTGACCAAATATCGCATGGACGATGTGGCCACCATCTAGTTGTCCGACAGGTATTAAATTAAATGCAGTCACGATCAACCCGACATAACCTGCAACGGCTACAGGATGGAGTTTGATTGCCATTTCTGGGGTCAATTCACTACCCAATCCCAATTTACTCAGTAAACTTAGCAAGAAGGAAAACCTAGGATCTAAGGATTCCAGATTCAATATTCCCGATCCGTCCGATAGAGGAACCACACCAGAGTGAGCCAATCCCCAGAGTAGCACAGGTATTGTGACAATTAACCCAGCAAGCGGTCCTGCGATCGCCACATCAAATAATGCTTTACGATTTGGTACGGGCGATCGCATGGAAATAAATGCCCCAAATGTCCCCAGGAAAAAGGGTATTGGGATAAAGTAGGGGAGGGTAGTGCGCATTTTATAGTATATCGCCACTAAGTAATGACCCAGCTCGTGAGTGCTTAAAATTGCCATCAGCGCAACGGCGTAGGGTAAGCCTTGGAGTAAAAGATTTGGATCTGATTGTAGTTGTTCTCTAGGGAATCCGGCTATTTCTGTCGCCCCCATCATGGTGGTGGTGAATAAGGTAACAATGAAGAGGGCGAAGGCTAAACCCGGTTGCGTTATAGGTTCCCCTTCGCTTTTGGCTTCTTTTTTATTATAGGGATTGGGGACTAGAGCAAAGAAGGGTTTGCCGCTGAAACTTTCTTGAAACATGACAAAAAAGCGATCGCCAAATTCCGCTTCAATATTTTGCCGCACAGTTTGGTATGCCGCATCAGGGTTTGTACGGAGTTGTCCGCGACACAATACCGCTTGGGGTCTATATTCCAATTGCTGAAGATAGTATACTCCCCAA
>NZ_JAMZMM010000749.1 GCF_024178385.1 Limnofasciculus baicalensis BBK-W-15
TCAAAGGGGGGAGAAAGAATACAACCTGTATTTCTTCCTTTCTCGGGATGCTCCCACGCACCATCTTCCATACCGAGCGAGCGAGCGCTCTTCTACGCTCAAAATAAAGAGAAACCAGGTTTCTCTTGTGTACTTCATAAACCTGCAATCTGCTGTAATAGTTTATGGCCCAGAAAAAACTGCTGCTTCTATATCGGCACGACTGAGGGAATACTTAAAGGATCTTTGAATATCTCGTCCTCCCTCACTCCCATTAGTGTATAACACAGTTAATTCTTCAATATCTAAACATAAGGTAGCTCTCCAAGTTGCTCGATCTACATACCAATAATGAATGTTGTTGCGATCTTGTTCGCATCCTTGGGCTTTTAGCCATTGCTCAATGGCGTTTAGAGGATGGTTATATAAAGGGGTGTTTGCTGGCGGAAGAAGCATATTGATCTCGATTAGGTGTTAATTTTGTGGGCAAACCACTGTAGGGTTGAGAGACTATTACTAGATAATTCTGAGATTTCTACGGGGGATTCTGCCCTGGTGAAACCAATGAAGATTGCAATCAGCAAGCAACCGATAAAGGTTATTCCCAAAATGAATAGGGCAAACATTTCCCCTGGGGAGAGGGGGCGATCCGTTGCATCTAGGTAGGCGGAGGAGGAATAGTATTCTGGCTGTGAGGAATCTACTGGATTGTGGAAGCCTGGGGGTACTTGAATTACATTAAACCGGGAATAGCCAATTTTGCGATCGTAGGCTAATCGCCTTTCTGGATTACTTAGGGTAGCATAGGCTTCGTTGAGTTGTTGGAACTTTAGGGTTGCCATCAGAGGCGGGAGATCCGTTGTATCTGGATGATACCGCTTGCTGAGTGTCCGATAGGCGCGTCGAATTTCTAAGGGTGAGGCGCTAGGGTGTAACTCTAAAATCCCATAATGTCCAGTAGGAGCCGCTCTTACCTTTTCCCTTATTGTTTGTCTTACCCAGTCTTGATCCACTATCGTTTATCCTGTCTCTGCGATCGCTTTCATTATTTTAGAACAGGGAATGGGGAATGGGGAAGAGAGTTTTGAGTTTTGAGTTTTGAGTTTTGAGTTTTGAGTTTTGAGT
>NZ_JAMZMM010000321.1 GCF_024178385.1 Limnofasciculus baicalensis BBK-W-15
CCACTCCCCACTCCCCACTCCCCACTCCCTATTCCCTATTCCCTCGCTTTTGCTTGATAAATTGCTTAAGCGACTTACGACGATTTTCCAGAAAGCGACTCCAAAATCCTGGCATAAAACGATCCATAGTTTCCACTAGCGCCCAAACCTCCAAGTTAATCGTTTGGTAGATAAATTCTTGCGATTGCTGAAGTTCGGCTATTTTTTCGTCTATTTCTAAAGTGACAGGCGAATGAATCTCTTGACATGATGGATCGATTGATATATCGCAATTTAGAGGAGTCATCATAATAAGTTGCTTGGAGAAGAGAAGTCGAGTGAACTTAGCTAATAGGAAAGGACGAACAAGCAACTGTTACCAGGAGCATTTCGCCTAATCCCAAGTTTTCTGGAGGTGAGATAATTAATTTGGATGCGTGTTAAGGTAGCTTACATCCTATAGTAAGTAGATTCCGGAACGATCGCGAGTGTTGTGCGATTGAAGTCATTGTGACAAATGTCACGAATATAAAGTAAATTTGTAGGAACAAATCAGATCTTGTCTAGACAACAACCTTTAAATCCTTGGAATTATAAGCCTTGGTGGTGTCAGCCCTGGTCTATCCTATTGACAGGATGCTTGATCGTCGCGGGTAGCTGGGCGGTGACAAAAACCATCTGGGTAATGGCGCTGATATCCATGCCTATCCTGCTATGGTGGATATACTTCTTGTTAGTGTGGCCTCGGCTGATCCAGCTCAGTGGTGTTATGCCTGATGAAGAACAAGAAACCCAAAATCCAGTTTCTTAGGCGGTAAATTAGCAGAACCTTCAGTCAAAGGCTAAAATTTGTAATCAGTAGGATCGTTTTGGCGATTCAAGTTGCACTAATGCGAGTTGTACCAAAACGATCCCTAGGTGAACTTAGTGACGAAGTTTCATGGCAAATTCTGCGGGAACCCTCCAATGCCCTAATCATAGCTGTCAGGAGCCTAATCACCAGAGTGATAAATTCTGTTATCGCTGTGGTACGCCCTTGATTAAACGTTACCTGTGGGCGATGGGATCGGGGATAGATCCTTATAAACTGGGAGATGCGATTGCGGATCGCTACCTGCTAGTGGGTGAACGGATTCTTTTAGATACTACCCCCGCTGTATCACCAGACACACCTGAAGAAGTCCCTCCAGAATTTCTGCCCTATCTAAAGCTTTCTCCCCATCGGTTGCATATTCCTCAAGTTTACGGGCGGCTGAAGGTGACAGAAAAACGCCGTAACTCAGAAATCTGGCTCTTAGAAGACGTACCAATTCGGGGAAGTGAGGCGGGGGAGGATGAAGGAAAGCTATTTTCTGAATTAACAAGTATTTGGCAAAATACCTCTGCCGTGCGCCAACTTAACTGGTTATGGCAGTGGGCAAATCTATGGCAACCACTTCTAGATCAAGGTGTTGCTAGTAGCTTGATGGAAACTTCCTTCTTGCGAGTAGAAGGTTCCCTCCTCCGCTTGTTGGAGTTAAAAATCGACCGCAAAACCCCACCAACTCTACAACAACTCGGTCAGTTATGGTTAACTCTAATCGATGGGACATCTCCTGAGATCAAAAGATATTTCCAGGAAATTTGTACCCAGCTAACCCAAAAACAAATTACCACATCAGACCAGTTAGTGACAATATTGGATCGAGGACTATCCGACTGTGCTAGATCCCAAAAACGTACCTATAAAATTGTTACAGCTACAGATTCTGGGCCAAGTCGGGATCATAATGAAGATGCCTGCTATCCGCCCAGTGGCGAGTTAATCATTTCAGAAACAGATACTAATACTTTAGCCATAGTCTGCGATGGTATTGGTGGGCATCCAGGAGGTGAAATTGCATCCCCTTTAGCAATTAATACTCTCTACCAGAGATTAGAAACCCTGTCAGAATCGCTAGAAAAATGGCATCCAGAAAGTATAAATATTGAATTAGAAGAGGCAACTTGTGCCGCTAATGATGCGATTAGCGATCAAAACGATCGGGAAAACAGATCCGATAGACAGCGGATGGGTACAACACTGGTTATGGCTAAAACCTTTTCCCATGAAATGTACATTACTCATGTGGGAGATAGTCGAGTTTACTGGGTGACGAAACAGGGATGTCACCAAGTTACTCAAGATGATGATTTGGCATCCCGTGAAGTGAGATTAGGATATTCTCTTTACCGAAATGCACTACAACACAGAGCCTCCGGTTCTTTGGTACAAGCATTGGGGATATCATCATCGGCAACATTACACCCAACTGTACAGCGGTTTGTTATTGATGAAAGTTGTATTTTTCTACTTTGCTCTGATGGATTAAGTGACTACGATAGAGTGGATCAATACTGGCAAAAAGAAATTATCCCTATTCTCGAAGGTGGGACCG
The DNA here is from genome assembly GCF_024178385.1 of Limnofasciculus baicalensis BBK-W-15. Lineage (GTDB taxonomy): Bacteria > Cyanobacteriota > Cyanobacteriia > Cyanobacteriales > Coleofasciculaceae > Limnofasciculus > Limnofasciculus baicalensis. The sequence continues at coordinate 2,397 of NZ_JAMZMM010000321.1, forward strand.
ATTTGCCCACAGCAGCGGCAAGATTGATTGATATTGCTAACACCCAAAATGGACATGATAATGCTACCGTTGCCCTGGTTTATTGTGAAGTGACACCATATCCAGAAAGTGGACAGACTGAACTTTCGCCTCCTCAGCTAGAATTGATTCCACCTATATTGGCAAATCCGGCGAAGACTGCCATAAGCAAAATGCCGCAAATAGCCACTGAGAGGAACAATAATCGTCCGTGGTGGTTATTATTTGTCATGGTTTTATTTTTTGGGTTAGGTGGAGTAATCGCTGCGATCAGATTTGGCGGAATCGATCTAGTTGCTCGTCTTATTGGCAGGGGAGATCTAGCCAGTATCAACACTTCACCAGATAATGTATCCGATCCAGAAATAACTCGATCCCAACCTGAAAGTATACCAGAAACTAGTCCATCAGCTCCAGAAATAACTCCAACATCAGTTTCAGGTTTAGATGTACCAAAGCTGATAGAATTGAAGGAATTAATTAAATCTCATAGTAAAGATATTTCCCTTGTTAAAGAACCAGGAAAACTATTAAAAGTAGGACTAGTACCTAGAGGTAGTATTTTACAAGTTATTGGGAGTAAAAAGCATCAAGAACAAGAGTGGGCATTGTTGAGAGTTTGCTCGATTGGGAATGAAAATGTTGAGGTTGAACGACCAATTCCCAGGGAAAAACTGGTGAAAAAAGGAGATGTTGGTTGGGTGAAAGCAGCAGATGTGTTAGTTGAGCCAAATTTCCAATCGACAACTGAGCAAATAAGTGAGTGTTCGGGTAAGTAAGCTGCTGCGCAGTTAAATTGTATATTCTGAAAAAGAGTCACATTGGCTCAAATCTTTCCCTACTCCCTACTCCCTACTCCCTACTCCCTGTCTTCATTATTCAATTTAGCCGCTTAACAGCTTAGTTGGGCTTCTCTACCCACACTTAGCGCGTAAGGGGAAGTGTGGGTAGAGAAGCCAAGCAAGCAAAGAAAGTCCAAGATTCGGTAGACTAATTGACACTCCCCGGTCTAAACTTCGGCAAGCTCAGTTACCAGACACGGGGATTCTTAAGACTTCGCAGCCTTAATATCCTGATTTATCAGGTTCCCGGGCGCAATCCTTCTACCTTAAAGGCGGTCTGCTATCCTAGTCTTACAACTAGCTCCTCGGTCGTATACTTTCCTCCAGTCCGGGGGTAGGTTTTTATGTCTTATACTGACTTGTTAAGGATATCATAGCAGGATAAATCCTGCCATTGCCTTTCATCCCCGTGACTTTAGTCCAGGGTTTTCAGGCTATTGTCTTATAACAAAACAGATTATTGTTGCTCTAATTGTGGGCGTTTAATGTTGCCACCTGAAAATCCTTGCCTCAGTTTAGCTATTGCCCGTCTCTCCTCCTCTGAGGCGGATAACTTTGCCATTTGGGTAATTGAAGCCCCTTATCCTGATGGCTATGTTCATCATGACTCAATATGGCCTGAAAGTCTGACTCAGACGTGGCTGGCGTGGCAGCAAATGTTTTCCCTGGGAGATTTGCCCCACGTACCCTTAATCCATTACGCACCGAAAACAAATCCGACTTTACCCCCTGATTCTGACATCACACTTCCAGATCCCACAATTAGCTACGGGGGGCGTATGATGCAGCGCTTGGGGGTTGAGCTGTGGCAGTGGCTGTTTGCAGGTTCAACTCAAACGGCGTTGGCGGAAAGTCGCGGTGTTGCCAGAGGGCAAAATAAACCGCTCCGTTTGCGATTGGAAATTCGTCATCCCGATTTCATCCCACTTCCTTGGGAAATCATGCAAGAAATGGCGGGTAAGCCTGCGGTATCTCTATCACCACAACTGCTATTTAGTCGCACGACTAGTAATGTTGACTCTCTCCAACTCAGAAGTAACAACCAACAGGTACTCAATGTGTTACTAGTATTGGGACAGGATGCCTATCGTTCTAACCGTTTAGCTGTTGGGTTACAGCTAGAACAAGAAGCTGCGGCACTTGAGGAAGTCTTTAAAGCATCCGGGCAAGGAAAGCTGACTTCTGTTCCTTGCCATGTGAATAAATTACTACAACCGACAAGAGCGGAACTTATTGATGCTTTAGAAAAGGGTTTTTACAATATTGTCTTTTATGCGGGTCATGGCGAACCAGGACCCGATGGCGGCTTATTATTTTTAAACTCAGAAGCTACCATCAATGGAACTGAACTTGCTCAAGTTTTAGTAAGAACTCAAGTAACATTAGCAGTATTCAATGCCTGTTGGGGCGCTCAACCTGACCAAGAGGCAGGACGAACTATTCCCCGTAGTAGCTTGGCTGAGGTGTTAATCCACCATGGGGTTCCAGCAGTTTTAGGGATGCGAGACTCAATTGCGGATCGAGAATCCCTTAGTTTCATTAAAAGTCTAGCTCAATCTCTGGCAGAAAGGATGCCAATCGACCAAGCTGTGGCAATCGCCAGACAGCAACTTTTGACCCTATATAAATTTAACCAACCTGCTTGGACATTGCCAGTTTTGTACGTCCATCCAGAGTTTAATGGAGAGTTAATTGCACCCTTTGAACAGGTAATTACCGAACTCCCCAGCTTTCAAACTAACTGGGATGGTCCCCCTGTGCCAGTTGCTTATTTGCGTTCAGTCGCATCAAGCGATAAGGTTTGGCGGATTTGGGGTGGGCTAATGCGGGTAGGAAGAAGTCAAGAAAATGACTTGGTGATGGAGCAAGAAATGTGGGTGAGTTACAAACACGCGGAAATTATCTGCCGTGATGTTTTGAGTGAGGAAGGAAGGGAACCTACTTACTTTCTGCGGGATTTTTCTCGCAACGGCACTCATATTTTACTCCCCGATGGTTGGGAGAGAATCCACCATCAGGAAGTGCCATTAAAATCGGGTACGCAGTTAAAGTTTGGCAGTACTCACAGTCAATCCTTGGAATTTGTGATTGAAGCGGGGGAATAGACAAAAGGCGGTTTAGAAACTATAGCAAAAGTCAAAAGTCAGGCATTCAAAAATCAAAACTGAAATGCCTGCTGTGACTTAGTTCTAGCTTTTTGGATCTCCTAACCGCCTAATGGGACATTTATGGTTTGAGGGGACCTAGCAGCCAGTAGCCGGGAGAATCGGGCGAGTTGTCAAAGTAATAAGCGCGGATGGCTTCGAGGAGTTCATGGGTAGTGATGAATCCATCCTCGTCCAGATCAAGGCGGCGGAATCCCTCGCGGGCATCTTCCTCGGATAGGTGCATCATAGCACCAGTCCAGCGGATCTCATCAGTCACAGAGAGCTTCCCGTCGCCATCCTCGTCAGCGATATCCATAATGGCACAAAGGAAAGGCACGTAGCCCTGGTCAAACGTTTCGGCGCTTTCTAGTAGTCCCGACGCGAATGCTGCTTTATACTCACTCTCGCTGATGCGCCCGTCGGTGTTTGTATCGGCGACTTGAAGCAAGTGTTCCCAAAGGCCTAAGCTAAGATCGAGGAGCCGTTGTCGGGCAGGAGATTCAGATTCGTGGCCGAATTCTTCAGCCAGACGCGCGACCGACATCTCGAAGTCGATCCGCTCAATAAAGCCGTTGCCATTCTCGTCGTAGGTGCGAAAGCGTTGGGAGATTTTGCGCTCCAGGAAATTGTCCATGTGAAATCATGTATATTTCTATAAATAATAAACGCGATGTGCAATTTAATGTTACGCCTGTCGAGTCATTCTGGCAGTTTCAGGCCTAATCCCTTCCACCCAAGGACTTCAGTATCTTCCACCTGGATAACTGTTCGGGGAATGTCAAGCGCTGCTGCCACGCTAGGTTCGCTCATTTCAATAAGCAGCCGCTAAATAAATAGCCTAAAACCCTTACCGTATATCCAAATCTTTCGCCCTTCCACAAGAGTACCTATGCTTGAAGTATCTGAAGAGCATTCTGAATGGTTATTGTTTGGTAAACTTAAATTTTCCACTCAAACAAACAAGACTTGCACAGTTCTGTATCACTTTTAGGATACAGTTTCTCACCCAGCAACTGGGCCTCAATAGCGAGTAGCAAATCCGTAAGCCATGTTAACCAGTGTTGAGCGTCTATTATTTGTCAGGGGTGTCCCAATTTTCCAAGAATTGCGGGACGATTTTTTGGTTCGCGTCGCCTCTGTGATGGATGAGCTATCTTTCCCCGCCAACCACACTATCGTTACCCAAGGGGAAGAAGGGCGATCGCTTTATATTATTGTATCTGGTTTGGTACGGGTTCATATTGGCGATGCCTCTGGGGAGGGAAGCGATCGCAATGGAGATGGGGAGTGCGATCGCAACGGCAGCCAGAGGCATCGCATTTTAGCTGATCTCAATCCGGGACAATGTTTTGGTGAGATGTCTTTATTTGATGCCGAACCTCGTTCCGCGTCAGTTACTACTAGGGAAAGCTGCAATTGTCTGGTATTAACTCAGTTACAACTTTACGACGCAATTGATGAAACACCAGGAATTGCGATTAATATTATCCGCTTGCTTTCCCGCCGGATTCGGGAACTCAATCATAGGTTAAATACTTACCAAGTCAAAAGTCCCGCACCGGATTTTAGTAGGACTAATTAACATAAGTTGCTAGTTATCTTTTTAGGAATGGCTAATGGTAGAGAAAAAAGCACTATCAACAATTAGCAATTTTAGGATCTCCCCCCACTCCCCACTCCCCGGAATAGTTCTCAGTGTTGAGTTCTCAGTTTTCAATTAAAACTCAAA
>NZ_JAMZMM010000750.1 GCF_024178385.1 Limnofasciculus baicalensis BBK-W-15
CACGCCAATTTGAGTACAAATATGGCGTGAGGCTTCCGGCGAAGAAAGCTAAAAGATACTGGCATACCAGCCCTTGTCTGATAGATAATTTCAGTCACAATATCTCCCCAGCGATTAGGTAGAAATTCCATAGCAAGCGGGTATTATGGAAGATGATGACTCTTTAGTAGAATTGAGAGGAATGATTTATCAGAGAAGGGGGCGAGGGGAAGCGGATATTGAATAGAGCTTTTTGCGTTCTACTTCTATCGCGCTTTAATTAAATAACCACACTGATGTTCCCCATCATTAATCCAGTGAGTACGCTCTACCGTACAATCTGGTAAAACGGCGGCAAACATCTCTAATTCATGGCCGCAAACACTAGGAAAAGATTCGGCAACATTAGAAATAGCACAGTTATGTTCTTTTAAGATAAACTGCTCAGTAGCATTTTGGTTGATTTCAGTGGGTTCCAACAAATACCACTCTGCCATATAGCCTTCACTTTGACGCATTTCCACCAGTTTGGCAACCCGCTGTTCCAGGGAACCCTTACCAATGCGATCGCGGTATTCTATCGCTTTACGCTCCCACTGCTTTTGTAGGATATTGCTGACTTGCTCTTGCCCCACAGTTTCGGCTAAGGTGTCCAAAAGGGATACGGCAAACTCACCATAACGATTGGGGAAGCGATCGCGCCCTTTAGGACTAAGCTGATAGATATGCTGCGGTCGTCCCATGCCAGTGGATACCGATTTATACTCGATCGCCCCTTCTTCTTCCAAATCTTTCAAGTGCCGCCGAATCGCTTGGGGACTAATCGCCAGGGTTTCGGCTAAAGCTTGTGCTGTCGCTCGATCCTCTTTGAGTAGATACTGCAAGATATCTTGCTTGGTGGAAGGGTGCTGAGTGGTAATCATAAGAATACACGGTATGCGGGAAACAAGCGCGTCTACCCTTCGGGAACGCGAAGCGCGAACAGACTCAACTCTGGTTTAAGTCTTAGGCTGGAGAGCTTAGTGTCTTCAGACCTGGGTCGTTGACTGCGATAGGCAAGAAAAATATTTCTCTTGACTTTGACAACATCTTAGTTGTTAATATATCTTACAATATAGTTAAGC
>NZ_JAMZMM010000751.1 GCF_024178385.1 Limnofasciculus baicalensis BBK-W-15
GTGAAGAGGCGAGCGGGGAGCGGGGGGCGGCGGAGGGGGTGCGCGAGGCGGTGAGCGGGCGGGGGCGTGCGGTGGTCGCGGGTGGGCAGCGATGGAAAACGCGCGGGAGATGGCGATGGGCGCGGAGGACGTGTAGAGTTCGGCCGTCATCTTGGCGATTGCGGCTCCCGCCTTTGGCCAGGCGATGCTCACCAAATCCGCACCCGTTCCCAAGGACGCGCTAGGGCAGCCGGACACGCTCGCGTCTCTGCGGACCATCAGCCTCCTCATGGTCGAACCACCCAAGGCCCGCGTCTACGCGATCCATGACAAGGTCACGATCATCATCTCGGAGTCGAGCTCGCAAATGAGCAAGCAGTCGCTCGACACGAAGAAAGACACGAGCGTCAAGGGGCAAGTCAATCGATTCCCGAACATCGGTGAACTGTTCCACGGGCAGATCAGCGACGTCACCGGCAGCCCGATCGTGGGCGTCGACGTCAGCAGCGCCAACAAGTTCAAAGGTGAGGGCACCTACGACCGCTCCGATCGGTTCAGCGATCGCGTCACGGCGACCGTCATCGACGTGAAGCCCAACGGCGTGCTCGTCCTCGAAGCGAAGCGCACCGTCAAGAAGGACGACGAGGAACAGTCCCTCGTGCTCAGCGGCGAGTGCCGACGCGAGGACGTGACGCAGAACAACACCGTGCTTTCAACGCAACTCGCCGAGTTGACGCTTGTGAGCAAGAACACGGGACAGGTGAAGGACAGCGCGACGAAGGGGTGGATCCCGCGCATCCTGGAAGCGATCTTCAACTTCTAGCACACGATGCCGTTGAGCCTTGCGCGCATGGATGCGTGTCTGGGTTCCGTTCACGCAGCATGGCGGGCAGTCTGGCACGGGGATTGCGTATTGAACGCGTAGTCCTTGGGCACCTGCGGGAGGATCCCGCTTGGAGCGACGCATGAATGCCTGGAAAATAGAGATCAGGAATCGCCGGCTGACGTTGCTTGCCGCATTGGTGGTATTGCTGGTTGCGGCGTCGTTTGCTCGCGCGACCACCGTCGTCGATCTCACGCGCATCAAGGGTGAGGGTGAACTCGTCCTTCGCGGGCTTGGGT
>NZ_JAMZMM010000322.1 GCF_024178385.1 Limnofasciculus baicalensis BBK-W-15
TTCTTAAAGCCAAACGCCTCCTAAGCAATAGCCGGACTGGTTTGGAAGCCTACACTGTACCTGTACTCAGGTTGGTGTAGGAGATGTCACGATTCCTTTCATTCGTGCCCAACCCAGCAATTTAGGATGGAGGTGCTACTACAGTGGTACATCAGGTCATCTCTTGTCCCTCTGGGTACTTTTCTGTTATTCGCGAGAGATTAATATTTAATAAACCACTAAGACACTAAGACACTAAGACACTAAGGATTATGTTTCAATCCCAACCTCAATGGCAAATCCAACCTATTTCAGAAATACCTCACTGGTTTCTGGAAACTGTAAAACACCACATAGTAAACTCAGATGGACGCTATGCCGCTCAATTATTGTGGCAAAGAGGAATCCAAAATCCCCAGAAACTGGCAGGATTTATTAATCCAGATTTATATCAACCTGCAACTCCTTTTGAATTTGGTCAAGAAATGAAATTGGCAGTGCGACGACTGCAAAAAGCTAGGGAAACTTGTGAAAGAGTTGCGATATGGGGAGATTTTGATGCTGATGGGATTACTGCTACTAGTGTTTTGTGGGAAGGATTGGGACAATTTTTTGTCCAGAATCAGGAACTAATTTATTATATTCCCAATCGCATCACGGAATCCCACGGTTTGAACAACCAAGGAATTAGTAAACTCGCAGAATGGGGAAGTAAACTTATCGTTACCTGCGATACTGGTAGTACCAATTTAACAGAAATTGAATATGCTCAATCTTTAGGAATTGATATTATTATTACGGATCACCATACACTACCTGAAGATCGACCTTCTGTTGTTTCAATTATCAATCCTCGGTATTTTGTTGACAAGCATCCACTTTTTCATCTATCTGGAGTGGCGGTGGCTTATAAATTAGTGGAGGCACTTTATCAAAGTTTACCAGATATTCCCCGACAACCAGTAGAAGATTTGCTGGATTTAGTCGCTATTGGTTTAATTGCGGATTTAGTTGAATTAAGTGGAGATTGTCGCTATCTCGCACAAAGAGGAATTCAAAGATTACAACAGCAAATGAAAACCCGGACTCGTCCAGGTGTCGCTAAGTTATTAGAATTATGCCAACGAAATGGCGATCGCCCTACTGATATTTCCTTCGGAATTGGTCCGAGAATTAACGCTGTTAGCAGAATTCAAGGTGATGCTGCTTTTTGTGTGGAATTACTTACAAGTCGCGATGAGAAACGGACTAAAGAATTAGCTATTGCCACTGAATTAGCTAATTCTCGTCGCAAGTCTTTACAAAAAGATGTTACTCAACAAGTTAAACATAAATTAGCCCAACTTGACCTTTCAACTACTAGTGTAATTGTTTTAGAAGATCCTCAATGGGCTGTGGGTGTTTTGGGTTTAGTTGCAGGCCAAATTGCTCAGGAATATGGACTACCTACTATTTTATTGAGTACAGCCAGTAGCCCAGCGGATGCCGGGGAGGAGGTGTGGGAAATAGGGGAGATAAAGGAGATGGAGAAGACTAAAAATAGCCCCCTCCCCCATAGGGCATCCGCTGGGCTACTCCAAAAAACCCACTCCAAAAAACCCACTCCCCACTTGCCACTTGCCAGAGGATCTGCTCGTTCAGTTAATAATATTGATCTGTATGAATTGGTAAATTCTCAAGCACATTTGTTACATCGATTTGGTGGGCATCCTTTTGCTGCGGGATTGAGTTTACTTGTGGAGAATATTCCCTTATTTACAGATGCGATTAATCAACAACTCCGGCACAAATTATCATCAAATGATTTAAGGAATCCGATACTAAAAGCAGATATTGTTGTAAATGTAGCAGAGTTGGGAAAAGAATTATTTCAGGAACTAAAACTATTAGAACCTTGCGGAATGGGTAATTCAGTCCCGAAACTCTTAATTGAAAACTGTTGGTTTCAGGAAGTGCGAAATCGGAACACTCAGGATTTGAAAGGTGGAAAGGTACAATATATTAAAACCGAGTTGGAAGTTTGGGATGATTCGTGCGATCGCGGTTTTCCGGGTATCTGGTGGGGACATTATCAAGATGAAGTGCCAAAAGGAAGATGTTCTTGTATCGTCGAACTTGACTATAATAATTACAAAAAATGTCCTGAATTCCGGATCGTTGCTGTCCATTCTCAGGATAAATCTACCTCGTTTAATTTCTCCACTCAGATAGATTGGATTTTAGACTGGCGGGGTGAAGATAGGGAAATCGAGTATAATTTACCTAACGAGAGCCAAACCCTCTTACCGTTAACCCCTAACCTATTACCAGAAAATGACCCTCTGACAATGCGTCAATCTCCAATTAGTTGGGATGAGGTACAATTGTGGTTTAGACGAGCAATTCAGACAGAACGAAAATTAGCGATCGCATATCCTCCTCCTCATCAACTACCACCAGAGCAAATTTGGTATAAATTAGTAGGAATTGCTAAGTTCATCAGTCGCACTCGTCAATCGGCGACTTTGGAACAACTCCACGAAAAACTCAATATTAGCGATCGCACTTTGCGTTTAGGAATCATTGCTCTTGAAAGTATTGGTTTTCAGGTAAAGCACCTAGATTGGGCGGTGGAAATTAGCTGCGATTCAGGAGAATTATCCTTAGATAAGGTTGATAATATGTCTGATCGAGGAATTCAGCTATTTTTAGCAGCAGTTGAAGAAGAACAGTTTCTGCGGCAATATTTTTACCAAGTTGCTTTAGCCACGATTGAAGGAATGCTAGCGCCAATGGCCAATCGCTAATCGCTATTCCCCATTCCCCGGAATAGCTCCAAGTTTTGAGTTTTAAATTAAAACTCAAAACTCAAAACTCAAAACTCTCTTCCCTAATTATGAACCGTACCATCAGGCATAATAGAGCCATTTAAAATAGCTCCTTCCAAGTCAACTTGACTGAGATCCACTCCCTTAAGATTAGCTTCACTTAGATCTGCACCATCCAAATTAGCACCTTTGAGATAAGCTTCACTCAAATTAGCGCCTGTTAAATTTGCCCCTAATAAATTAGCTCCTTCCAGATTAGCTCCCTCGAGGTTTGCCTGACTCAGATTAGCTCCCCAGAGGTCTACATAACTCAAAGAAGCCTTGCTTAGATTAGCTTGACTCAGATCGACCCCCCCCAATTCTGCTTTACTCAAATTGGCTTCTTTTAATGATGTACCAGGAGCAATCAAATATGCGCCGCCAATAGTAGGATCAAACCCTTCAGGAAATTGAGTTGCTTCATCGTAGATGGCTCCTTCAATTTTGATATTCTCTAGAGTGACATTTCCCAGATTGGCACTCATTAAGTTAGTTTTACTCAGATCAGCTCCACTGAAGTCTGCTTCACCCAGATTCACCCCTTGGAGTGATACTCCAGGAGCAATTAAGTATGCACCACTTTTAATCGGATCAAACCCTTCAGGAAATTGAGTCACTTTGTTATAGAGAGCTTCTTCAAGCTTAGTGGCTTCCAGGATAGCCTCTTGGAGATTCGCGCCAAACAATTTTGCCCTACTCAAATCAGCTCCACTGAGATTAGCTCCCCTCATATCTGTTGCCGTCAGATTTACTCCTTGTAGTGACGCATTAGGGGCAATTAAATAAGCGCCGCTAACCGTTGGCTCAAACCCTTCAGGAAATTGAGTCATTTCATTATAGATAGCTCCTTGAAGATTCACCTCTATGAGGTTAGCGTCTCGAAAATCTACTCCAAACAGGTTGCTTTTACTCAAGTCAGCTCTGCTCAAATCCGCTTCCCTAAAATCCGCCAACCATAAGTCAGATCCACTGAGATCTGCTCCCCTTAAATCAGCTCCAATTAGTTCAGCTTCCCAAAGTATGCTACCACTTAACTTAGCTCCCCTTAAATTCGCTCGTCTGAGGGTAATGCCAAATAAATTTGCCCCCCTTAAATCAGTTTCTCGCAAAGAAGCTTCACTGAGATCGACTCCACCGAGGTTAACTCCATTAAGGTTAACTCCTACTAGTGCAGCGCCAGGGGTAATTAAGTAGGCTCCTGCTGCTTCTGGGTTAAAATCTTGGGGAAACTGAGTCGTCTCGTCGTAGATTGCACCAGTCAATTCTGTCGAAAGAAGGTTTGTGGAACGAAGATCGGCTCCCAATAGATTAGACTCTTTCAAAGACGCTCCACTCAAGTCAGCGCCATTAAAGTCAGTCCCAATTAAATGTGCCCGACTGAGATTCGCCTGACTCAAATTAGCTTCCCTAAGATTAGTTTTCCACAAATCGGCACGGATTAGGGAAGCACCTTTTAGGTTAGCGTTACTTAGGTCAATCCCGCTCAGGGAAGCCTCATCGAGTTCACCTCCCGGCGCAATTAAATAAGCCCCAGCTAATTTGGGGTCAAAATTGGCAGGAAACTTAGTGGCTTCGTTGTAGAGTGCAGCACGAAGGTTGGCTCCTTGGAGAATGGATAACCTTAAGTCTGCTTCACTCAGATTTGCTCCACATAGCACCGCACGACTCAAGTTTGCCTCACTCAAGGAAACTCCAAATAAATCTGCGCCGCTGAGGTTTGTACCAACTAGGTTGGCTTTGCTGAGGTTGCCCCGCCATAACCCTACTCGTTGCAAATCCGCCCCACTCAAGGAAGTGCCACTTAAGTCTGCTCCACTAAAATCCCTTTCCCCTGCTGCATATCGCTTTCTGATTTCGTCACCATTCATCATGAATTTCCCCGTTTGGAAACCGTAATTTTCAATTCTGGCATTAGAGCCGATAGCCCATCTAGACTAACGGCACTAACGGGTGCTTGGTGGGAGCTTTTTGTCAGATTTTGGCACTGTGGTTGCATTAATAGCAACAGTATATATTATAATGTATTTGAGGGCAAAATAAAATTCATTTTTTTTTATGAACTGGCACCGGGAACTCTTTAATGACGTGCTATCTCGCTTTAAGTACTCAGCGAAGCAAGTTAGCATTTGGAGTGGAGTGCATGAGAGTAGACTAAGCCGATTCCGCAATGGCAAGCTCGATCTTGAAGCCGGGGAGTTTTTTCACTTACTGGAGTCTATGCCCCAGGAAGCCCAAGATTATTTTTGGACTCACAAGAAGCTTCGGGAGTCATCGCTCGAACAGATGGTGAGCGTGATGACTCCGGCGCAGCTCTCTGAATTGCTAGTTATGATTGCTGGCAATTTGTCCAAGGGCGACATAGCAGTTACTGCTAATTAGTCCTTTTCTGTCACTCTGCTCAGAGAAAAAGGGTGGCGACTCCTCGCTCCCGTCACGATTACGGTATCCAGATTTTCGGTTTTGTCAGGAATATTGTCGCCGCAATGCTTTACCCCTACACCGTTGTTTTAAAAGGTGGACGAATCCTGATTGACTGATCGAAACTAGGAAAAGGAGTTCAAGGGGACTTTGTATTAAAATTACTACAGGAACTGCTTTCTATGCGAGTTTGGTCTGATTTTGTTTTGTTGAGACAATTACTAACCAAGTGGGACTTGTATTCCTTCAGCCGATTTGTCCTTGTTGTTTTCCTATTATTGGCAAATAGTGGATGCTCCCAAGTGACATCAAAAGTGGTATCAACCATTGCGCAATTGCCCGGTTTAGTATCTGACTTATCAACTGATTTGAATTTTCAGTTTCGGGTGACACCATCTACGCGAGAGGGTATCTACACGGTAACTGGAACCACTAATCTGCCAGATAATAGTCCGATTGCGGTGGTGGCTGTTCGCCATTTGCATCCTAATAAACAGCTACCTCCGGGTGTGGGTTCAAATCCCACTTATTCAATTTTGACTTATCAAGATGTCAAGGTAAAGAAAGGTAAATGGAAGCTTGATTTAAACCTCTGGAAAGTGGCAAAAGACGGACGGTTTCAAGAAGCTTGGCAACTGGAACAACCTAAACTTGGACTGAAGTTAGAACCAGATTCTGATGTGACATTCCTCGCGACTCTTGCTCCTACTGAAGCTTTGTGGGATGTGGAACAGCGGTTAGAGAAGCAGGGGATCAAGCTGGTTAATACTATGATTCGGAATACAGTTGAGGGCGATCGTTATGTCCAAGCTATTGAAGGATTATCTGTTCCTTTACCGACTGGTTCGACTACACCACCACCTCAACGAGCTGAAGATCTGAATGGGGGCTGGGGACCGAGGTATATTCTTTTACCTGAACCACCGAATAAGAGGAAGCTGGAACAGCCAGATAAGCGTCGTACAGATGCTCCGATGAATCCGGCTGAGTTGATGCAGTAGATTTATAGCAGATTGCAGGTTTATGAAGTACACAAGAGAAACCCGGTTTCTCTATACCTCGAAGGAGTTTCTTTGAGAAACCCGGTTTTCTCTATACCTCGAAGGAGGAGGAAGGGAGAGCATAGTGTGTCTGAAATAAAAGATCGGGATTGAGTAAAAATAGAGGAGGCTCTTCAGAAGAAGGAAGAATCAATGCACTAATACATTGAATATTCCCTTGATTCAAATAGTTTGATGTTAGAGGTCTAAAAGCTTCATCATATACGCGCAATAAAGCCGGAGGTTCTTCAATTGGTAACCCCACAATGTTTCCAGTTCTGTTCTGTACTATTAGCAGGTATCCTTGTTCAGTATTATCTTTTTCATCTTCTGGTTTTTCAGATTCACTTGTGGGAATAGATACGTTGATATTGAATGAGGAATTAAGATCGTCACTCCTCTCCCCTGTCTCCATATTTTCTGTCTCTGTCAAGCTTGGACTTAAAGATAAATTCTGGTTAGATTTTCCTTTAAAAATTCGATGTTCTACATCTATGACTATCAATTCTTGCTCTTGATAAAGAGTAATACCTACTCTCCCTCCCTGTGGTGCGCCATAAATTTTGCCTAGAGGAATAACTTTCTGGACTGCCCTAATTGGCAATGCAAAGCGTTCGGAGTAAAGGCGAAACGCGATCAATTGCTGAGTAGGTTTAGCCTTGCGATTATTGGCTCGTCGGGAGTTAATAGGAAAAAAAACAGCCATTGAAGTATGAAGGATAAAGGATGAAGGATGAAAAGGTAACAAGTAAAATAACAGATAAAAAAATGGAGGAAAATTGAGAAAAATCAACCCGAAAGATCCCCCTGAATCAAACCGCGTAAAGTCGCCAACAA
>NZ_JAMZMM010000036.1 GCF_024178385.1 Limnofasciculus baicalensis BBK-W-15
ATGTGAAACAATTTGGCGATCGCAAGATTCTGTATAAATTAAGGATACGGAATACCCGGATTCCCTTTTGGCGCAAAATTTGGTTTATTTAAGAAAAATCCTAGGTTTGAACGAGTGAATTCTATCCCCCCTATCGATCTAAAGCGACAATACCAACTAATTGGTGAGGAAGTCAGTGCGGCTGTGACAGCGGTTTTATCCTCTGGGCGTTATATTGGTGGTCCAGTCGTGCAGGAGTTTGAACAACAGTTTGCGGCTTATACGGGTGTCTCAGAAGGCGTAGCCTGCAATTCTGGTACAGATGCCCTATATCTGGCGCTACGGGCGTTGAATATCGGAGCAGGGGATGAGGTAATTACCACTCCCTTTACCTTTATGGCGACAGCGGAGGCGATTACCCATGCTGGGGCGACACCTGTTTTTGTGGATATCGATCCTGAAACTTTCAATATCGATATTACTAAAATTCCTCCTGCTATTACAAATAAAACCAAAGCGATTATGCCCGTTCACTTATTTGGGCATCCGGTAAATATGAGTGCCCTGATGGATATCGCCCAAGCACATAATTTGCTGGTAATTGAAGACTGCGCCCAAGCAACAGGTGCAGAATGGGCGGGACAAAAAATTGGCAGTATTGGGCATATCGGCTGTTTTAGTTTCTTTCCCACGAAGAATTTAGGAGGCTGTGGCGATGGTGGGGCAGTCACAACAAACGACCAAACCCTTGCTGCGTCTATCCGGAGGCTAAAGGAACACGGAATGAGCGATCGCTATCATCATCAGGAGACTGGGATTAATAGCCGTTTAGATGCCCTCCAAGCTGCTATTCTGCAAATAAAATTACCCTACTTGGAGCGATGGAATGATGCCCGCCGTCAGGTAGCAGAAAATTACCATCGGCTCTTACAACCAGTATCGGAAATTGTATTACCTCAAGAACTTTCCGGTGGGCGGGCGGTTTGGAATCAGTACACGATTCGGATTACAAAAGATAGCAGTAATAACGAATATCGGGATTGGATTCGCAGCCAGTTACAGCAATTTGGTATTAGTTCCATGGTTTATTATCCATTGCCGTTGCACTTGCAACCAGTGTACGAAAACTTAGGCTATCAAGTGGGTGAATTACCGATAGTTGAGGGAATATGTCATGAGGTTTTATCATTGCCGATGTTCCCGGAAATTACTTTGGAAGAACAGGAGCAAGTGGTTTATAGTTTGAAGGATTCCTTGAGTCTTTAGTTATTTGTTGTTAAGACTGAGTCTAAAAACTTAGGCAAAGTTAGTAGTAGCGCGACAAGGCTAAAAATGTAGTTTCATGTAGGGTGGGCACTCCCCCTTAGAACTTGAAAAGCTGATGATGAAGTGAGTGGGGAGTGCCCACCCTACGGTTATTGCTTATGCTGCAAGTTATCAGGTAAAAGGAAGTGAAACCCAACTCTTCTCGACGCAGAACACCGCAATTCAAGGATTTGGTGCGTTAGAAGTAGCATAACGCATCCGACAAGATTGGCGCTGCCGAAGGCTGGGGTTCGGCATCGCACTTATTCATAATGTGACCACATCATTAAAATTTTTACTCTTTTTTTTTCATCATCTACTTCATAAACTAAACGATGTTGAATATTGATTCTCCTTG
Organism: Limnofasciculus baicalensis BBK-W-15; assembly: GCF_024178385.1. Lineage (GTDB taxonomy): Bacteria > Cyanobacteriota > Cyanobacteriia > Cyanobacteriales > Coleofasciculaceae > Limnofasciculus > Limnofasciculus baicalensis. The sequence continues at coordinate 1,643 of NZ_JAMZMM010000036.1, forward strand.
AGTACATTTGAGCTAAATCCCCTGTCAGTTTCTCATAAGAAGGAGGATTTTGATAAGGATTTATCTTTAGTATTTCTATTAACTTTTCAACTTTTCCTTTTAGCCCAGAAAGACTAATTTTTTGGGTATCTTTCACAGCTCTTTTGGTTAGGGCAATTTCCCACATTACCATTCCACTTCTTCAAGAGGAGTACAATCTTTCCAGTCTGTGTTTTTTCCTTCAATTAAATCATCTTTTACCCCCGGAATTGAAAGTAAATACAGTGTCTCTTGAATTGAATTCCATTCTTTTACCGATACTAAAACCGCTTTTTTATGACGATCAACTGTAATCAGAGTAGCTTGATGAGATTCATTGACCTCATCAATCAGAGAAGAAAGTATGGGATTTGTTTCTTTTACAGTAATATGATTCATATTGTTGAAAAATTAGAGTTGATTTGTCGATAATTTTATATTAATTTATAGATGATTTTCTTGCCAATTGACCATTATCATACTATGAGGATTGGTAGGTTGGGTTGAGGCAACGAAACCCAACCTACAAGAGCGGTGATAGCGTTAGCGAGAGCTATGCGTTAGCCTAGCGCTGCTGCAAGCATATCGCACTTATTCTTCCTTGTCCTCTTCCTTTTGCCAGAGCGTTGTGCTGCTGCTTGCAGATCGGTCTAAAATTAAATAGGCAATGCCCACCCTAGAAGATGTGCGATAGTGAAGTGCCACTGCAAGCAGCGCACGCACTATACAAGATCGTTGGATCGCGGTTTGATCATTCAGCCAGTATCCGCCAAGGTTTGGGAAACCAAACAAAACGCTCTTCTAACCAAACCAAACCATCATAAGCCATACCACTAGTTTCTCCTGGTTTAACATATTTCCAAGTCAGCCAAATTTTATCGGGTAGCAGGTAGTGGGCAATCTGCCGATAACCGCCCGGAAATACCTCCCCTATTCCTATTTCGGATGAAAGTTCTTCGGCTTTACCAATAGCAACTAAAATTTCAGTCTGCCCAGCTTCAGCTTGAGGAAAGGGTGACTTTGCCCAAAATGCCTCATATCCTTTTTGAGCTTTTTCAACTACTTCTGGTACAAAAACCAGAGGATAATCTTCACTCCTTGGTTGCAAAGCTTTCTGCGCAAGTTGGCGCAGAGATTCTCGTTCGTCTGTTGTCCCGAAAGCTGTTAATTGTTTTACCGCCATTACTTCAATATTTGAGTAGTTAGAGGTTGAATTGATTTCTACCATTGCTATTCTCTTCTATAAGATCTCGCTCAAAGCTTAATTACTGAATAGGTTTATCCTAAGTTGTTTGATCTTATTTAGCAATCAATTAAGTTACTTAGGACTAACTATAGTAATGTCAGACTAGTGAGCGAGTTTACTACCAATTAAAATAGAGCTAATTAGCCGTTTTTAACTTGGCTTTTACCTCGTTCCATCCGGCTTTTCCTGCACTACTTGCGACTTCTTTGAGGACTGCATTGATCCCCTCAATACTTGCATTGATACCCATTTCTGCTAAACCATCTAACAAACTATCTCGTAATTTATCACTCTTGATCCCAGTTTCTAACATCGCCATAATCATATCGTTACCAGCACCCTTGATTGCGCCAGTAAAAACTTCTTTAAACGCACTTTGAGCAAACTTCTCTCCAAACACTTTAGCAAGTTCATCGAGTTTATCAGCTAGCCCTTTAGCTTCTGCTATTCCAGCTAAAGCCGCAGAGACTGCTGTCACCAGAATATCAATGCCAATATCTTCTGCACCATAAGCATCACCTTGCATTCCTCGTTTGATGGCTATACCTATTCCACCTCCTACCCCTGTGACAATTGCTGTCACTAACCAAGGAGATGCGGCTCCTGCTGTGAGACAAGTTGCTACAATTCCTGTTGTGATATTTATGCCTGTCACAATTGCTTCAGTTACGGAATTCTTCGCTTCTTCATAGTTTTTGACATCCGTCTCAGTATAGTTATAGACTTGATTGAAATCTGCTTCTGTATATCCAGATTGGAGATTACCATCTTTGTCTACTATTTGCGTTAGCCGCCAATATTGCTTCTCTAGTTGCAATTTACTCGTTGTGAATCCTAAATCTTGAGCGTTAGTCATCACCCAACGAGAAAATCCACTAGAACCTCCACCAATCTCAAATTCATATCTGGCCTGAATCAATAGCCATTTTTCTTTAATGGTTTCTGGTTTTCCTTTGAGTAAAATCTGAACTTCATGCCAATCTCGACCGGATAACTCACTTGCTAAAGCCTGTTCTAAATCCGTCCCTGTTTCCTTTTTATATCTGGCTTTGATGTCCGCAATTTCTGCTTGTGTCTTGTCAGATAGGACTTCCTTAATCTGGGCTTCGCTAGTGCCTAAACCATTCATTGCATCTTCCAAGGCAAAGACAGGATCGAGGTTTCCCTTCTCGCTATACTGTTTGACCTTTGTGAGTTCCTTGCCCCAACCAGTATCGCTAAACTCGTCCCGAATCATCCTCTGAAAAGCACCTTCTCCACCATATTTCTTGTCATATTCTTTGATAATGTTATCGCGTTCGGCTTGACTCTTACCCTTAAACTCATTGTAAATAGCAGCTTCATCGGTTCCAGATCCATAAGCTGCCTTATAAATCCGGGCTGCTGCTTGTTGAGCAGGATTTGCTTCTAGTAGAGACTCTGCCAAGGTTTTTTCTGCACCAGTAAGCCAATTGTCAGAAAATTCATCAGCTATATCTGCTGCTAATTCCCTGCCTGTAATGGTTTGGTACTCTTTTTTAATGTCAGCAAGTTCCGAGGCACTCTTGTCTTTTAGGTATTTGTAAACAGCTTTTTCATCTGTGCCCATACCTTTCATGGCTTCTTGTAAGCGATAGGCAATGGCTTTAGGTTTATTTTTAGCTAAAAGTGCTTCAACTACTTTCTTGTCGAAGCCTCCTAAACTCTTAAGAACCTTGGTAATTATTTTAGGATGATTTACTTGCAGTCGTTCGATTTCTCCCTCTGGCAGAGACATCAAAATTTCTTCAATTTTTTCTTCGTCGTCATTAATCCACGACAAAGAATTTTCTAAACCTTTTGCAGCGGAACGTGCGGCATCCGCCCCTAAATAGGCTAAGGCTTCTTCTAAATCTTTTCCGGAAAGTTCATCATTGAGGTCGTGTTCTAATGTTTTGCCATAGTGATCCAGATATATTTGTTTAATTGCGGCAATTTGTTCTTTACTTTTCCCTCTTAAAGTATTCATTATTGTATCTTCATCGGTTCCCCAACCCTCCATGGCTTTATAGAGGGCATCAGCAGCTTGGATCATCTCCTTAGAGCGTACCAATTTATTCATACTATCAGTATCATTATCGCCCCCAACCTGAGTCACTTTGGCTTTGTCAGCTTCTCTGGCTTTAGATAAATAACCTAATGCTTGGTTTAAATCTTTTCCTGATAGTTCATCACGCAAATCGTAATCAAGGGTACGACGATACTTCTGGAGATATTCTTTCTCTATCGCCACTAACTCGGCTGGAGTTTTATCTTTTAAGGTGGTCATAATGGCCTCTTCATCAGTGCCCCACCCAGCCATAGCTTCACGCAAATCCTCAGCCGCTTGGGTGATTTTTCCTGGATCTACGGTATTTTGTACTGCTGGCGATCGCTGAATCGTTTTGTTATCATCCAACTTCCGCTGCACTTTACTAATCTCATCTAACATATCCTCCCGCCCGATTGTCTCAACTTCCGGTTTCTGCCTCACCTCATCCTCTTCTATCTCCTCCCGCTGCACTGTCTCACCCGCAGCAGACTGTTGAGGAAGAGGCGTGTTCATCCGATTTACCACCTCAGCCGCCATCGCATCAGCTTCCTGTTCGTATTTATCCCCAGGTTCCCCGATTGTCAATTTTGCCTGAATCGGTGCAAATGGCGCTGGCGCAAATGACGGAATACTCACCCCATTGTAACCAAATGTTTCGACTTTCTCCCGTGCTTCGGGTGTCAGGGGTTGTGCTTCTGATTGGGATGATGGTTGAATGGGAGTGGAAAAAGGACGGGTTTGCAATATATCAGTTTTGAGTAACTCACTGCTCCTGGCGTGTTTCCCGTTGCTAAAGGGACGAGTTTGCAAGATAGGAGGCTTGGGCTTTGGAGTAAAAGCTGATGCGCTGATATCTTTCCTGCTGATATGCCGACGGCTACCCATAAGTTTTTCCTCTGTGACTGGGGAGTTGGGAATGGAGATCTAGTCCCTTTGTAGCTTATGAGTGTTTTTCTTGTCAAAAGTGTTTATATCTCTTAATAGAATTGGGTTTGAGTTATGGTGTGAGGGAAATCTGCGATCGCTCTGAAATTAGATCGGCAATCCTCACTCTACAAGATTTGCGATCCGGTCGGCTGGCGTTGCAGGAGCACTTTGAGGGAAGTCATCGTAGTAGTAGGTTGGGTGGAAGCAAGGAAACCTAGCATTCCTACCTGTAGTAATACTTTTCAGAAGTGGTATAAAATAACCATAATGGAGAAAAAGGAGATAAAATTTAGTTGGACATCCTTGACTTAATCTTCTCAGATATTATTGTTGAAAAACTTGCCCGTAAGCACAGCGTACAACCTAGAGAAGTTAGAGAAGTATTTAATCGTTATCCAGTTTTTCGATTTGTTGAAAAGGGAAATCGTCAAAATGAGAATGTTTATGCTGCTTTAGGACAAACTGATTCCGGACGATATTTAATTGTTTTCTTTATCTATAAGTCAAACAAGAACGCACTCATATTATCTGCGAGGGAGATGAACGATGCCGAACGAAGACGATATCGCAATAACTAGAAGTTCTATCTCAAATACTACTTCTTACGAAGAGATAGGCGAATTTTGGGATAACCATGGCTTGGATGAATATTGGGAAGAGACTTATCCAGTAGAGTTTAAAGTTAATCTTCACTCTACAGTAACTTATTACGGTATTGATGAAACTTTATCAGAACAAATTCGTACTCTTGCTCAACGTCGCGGGATATCTCCCACAAAACTTTTAACTTTGTGGGTACAGGAGAAATTACACGAGGAAATGGCTTGAGATTATCTGTACTCCGGCGCTTTCCATTTGCTCTGTACTATGGTCAATCTTTTTTTATCTTTTTTACTGTTTTTTTATCTTCTAACTCTTCATCTTCTAAATCTTCATCTTTCAAAGCTCTTTTTTTGTTATCCTCTCTTAGAGAATTTTCTTCGATGTCATTAATTTCCTCAGATTCCCCCATGTCATTGATTTCCTTCTCAGATTCGGGTAAAGCAACTTCCATGAGATCCGTGTAGGGAACAAAATGGGCAGCACCTGTGTGTTGGATCATAATGGGATTTGAAGAGGTATCGCCAAAATCCTCTGAAGGTCTGTCTTTGTAAATGACCACGATTCCGTTATTGATATTCAACACATCGCAGATAATCGAGATCGTTCTCTCTCTGGCAAAAAGCATAGTTCCAATCTGTCCTATCCGCAGCCTAATTTCTAACAACTCCTCCTCAGTCACTTGGGAGTCTTCTTCAAAAGCTGCCTTCTTAATTGCATTGATTAGGCAGTTATTCTGGTGCAGGATTTCTTCCAGTTCGTCCTTTTCATTTGTGACGATATCTTCCTTGGAGGATGACCACACTTCCTTGGCAATAGAGTCATTCTCTTCTGTTTCTATCAAATCCTCTTTTCCTTTGACCAAGCCGCTGTCTGCCACTGCACGGGGATAGGCTTCCAGTATGGTTTTGTAAAAACGCTTGTAGGCTACCTGCTTTTTATTGGGAGATTTCTTGCCCTTTTCTGGGTTAATCTTTGCGAACAGACCATGTTCTTTTGTAAAATCCTCACCAGTATATTCTTTGAAATTAACCTCTTCCCTAGCCCCCAATAAAGGAGGGAAATCATTTAACCCGCTCTTATCAAAGAGTCCTAACAGATGTTGCTCTAATATTTGCTGCTTATTTTCTGTAGATCCATTACCAAATACTTTCTCGCCCAACTGTTCATATTTGAGTAGAAAAGTACGGTGTTGTCCTTCTTTTTTACCACCAGGCACACTGCCAATGCTAATGGTAGAAAGGGGTAGGAAATTGACAAAAGTCAGATAAGTGAAGATATATTCCTCAAGAAAATTAACCTGCCGATCAATGTCGCTTTTTTGTTGACTGTCAACAAGGTTATTTTTTTCTTTGAGATCATTATAAGCCAGGACTAAATAGACCTGGTGTTTTTCATCTATCTTATGGCTGAAGTCAAGACCTTCATCCTTCATAGCTTCTTCAGCTTTGGATTTAAGGGTAGTGATGGCCTTAGCAACATTTTTTCCAGTGAGGATGTTGCGCACTGCATCAAGGTGTGCTGCCCAGGCTGTAGTGTGCGCTCCCATAGTTCCCGAAAATGGGCTTTTGGTACGACCGATCATTTCCACTGCGCCAATCAAGTTTACATCTCCCACAATACCTTCTTCATCCAGCAGAATTGTTGCCATAAAACCACTGCCACTTTGCTTAAGATCGGATGGGGTGACTTCATCATGAGACTCACGGATTAATGCCTCTTCCTCAGCAACTGGAAGTAGATTTTTAAGTTCCTCATAGTCTTGTGGAATCTTTGCCTCTTCCAACGCATATTTAAGACCAACCTCTTGAGATTCTTTGGTCTGCATTTTGGTGAAATCATAGGTGTAGGGATAAGCAGACATTATGGTATGCAAAAAGTTCTGGAGGGAACGCTGCCAAACCAGGACACGATTTTTCTGTTCCAGCCCCTGGGCGAAAATTTCTGGAGTTTCTGCTGCAAAAAGAGTCCAAAGCGTTTCAATCAAATCTTTTGTCAGTTGTGCCTCGTCTAGTTTTTCCTTCTCGTTGTTAAATTGAAACTTCTTCTTGGCACCTGCTTTGATTTGTCCTTGAATACCTTTGCTGCCCAGTGTCTGAATCTCTTGGCTCAGTTGTGCAGGTAAATCCTTATCGCCAGCCAGTGTTACGTTGGCAGAAACATATTCAAAGGTGTTGATATCACCACGAGCGCTGCCTTCACCATGTCCGCCTGGATCTCCTCCTTTCACTGTGGACATTGGCAAATAATTGACATAGGTTAAGTAACTGTCGATCAGTTTGCGGATCAATTGCTTGATCTGTACTACGTTTATCCCAGTTTCTATCTCCTCCCGATCTTCGATCTCAGTTTCTATCTCCTCCTTATCTTCGATCTCAGTTTCTATCTCTTTCTTCTCTTCGATCTTAGGTGCTATCTCTTTCTTTAAATTATCAATACTTTGCTTAAGGATTGTTTCCGCATCATCGATCTTCTTTTGGTGCTGTTCATCCACAAATTTTTTCAGTTCTAATAAGGGAGATGTTAGTTCCTTCTCTGCTAACTCAATCAGGTATTTGGCTCCCTCTGCCAACTCCGTATTGACTAACATTCGCCGCACTGCATCGATGTGGGCAATCCAGGCGGTGCTGTGAGCCCCCATAGTTCCCGAAAATGGTGATGGAGTACGTCCGCCAATGGTGACATCCAAAATCCATGTGATGCCTTGTTCATTCTCTCCAGAAGCGATCTTAGAGAGTACCTGCCTCTGGAGGATCTTCCCAGGGGAAGAAGTAGCCTTGGTGGTAGCATCTTTATGGCTCGATTTGGGATGCTGTTCAGATATCTCCACGCGCTGGAGACTCCCCGCTTCAGGCTTCTGCATCTCCCCCTCTTCTTCCCCCATCTCCTCACACCCAACGGCAGTCGCTCCCCCCTTATATTGCGCTGGTGCATTAATCTTGTCCACCACCTGATGCGCTACTGTATCAGCTTCCTCCTCATACTTATCACCAGGTTCCCCAATCGTCAATTGAGCCTGAATCGGTGCAAATGGCGCTGGCGCAAACAGCGGAATACTCGCCCCATTGTAACCAAAAGCTGCTACTTTCTCCAGTGCTTCAGGTGTCGGCGGTTGTTTCTCTGCTCCAGATGATTTTTGAGCAGGATCAGAAAAAGGACGGGTTTGCAATATATCAGTTTTGAGTAACTCACTGCTCCTGGCGTGTTTCCCGTTGCTAAAGGGACGAGTTTGCAAGATAGGAGGCTTGGGCTTTGGAGTAAAAGCTGATGCGCTGATATCTTTCCTGCTGATATGCCGACGGCTACCCATAAGTTTTTCCTCTGTGACTGGGGAGTTGGGAATGGAGATCTAGTCCCTTTGTAGCTTATGAGTGTTTTTCTTGTCAAAAGTGTTTATATCTCTTAATAGAATTGGGTTTGAGTTATGGTGATAGAGAGGATTTCGATCGCAATTTTGAATTAGTCGGGTGGGGATTGCTGTGAGGGAGCTTTTTGCGAGATATCTAATTTTAGATCGGCAATCCCTGCCCTTTATTAACAGGACTTACGCCAAGCCTCTATCTGTAGGCTCAGTTACTTTTTCAACCATCAGATTAAGCATCCTCATTTGAGTTATTAGCGGGGTTAGCACGTTCGTCAAAGTACAGTTCAATTTGTGCCCCACCCTGTTCGACTTCCACTTCGTAAAATATGCCTTGTGGAGTCAATTCAATCTCTCGTTTGGTAATTTGATAACCTGGATAATCTAGCTGAATTTTCTGTAGCAAGGTTGCTGGAAACTGAGCATCTGATACTTCATATTCAGTTTCTAGCCATTGCCCATTTTGTGAGAATTCTGCCTCATATTCAATGCCATTCTGGTTGAAAACAGCCTCATATCCGTAAGGTTGAATCTCCCAAGTTGCTGAAGCACCTGGATACTTTGCTAACAAAGCGTTTTGAACATTTTGGGGAATTTGGGCAGAAGTCCTGACTGCTTCATCGTCGTCAAGATCGTCAAGATCAGAATCTCCAACATAAATACAGCCAGTCAAAGCGAGAATCGCGCCAGCCAAAAACAAAGTCAGTTTCATAATCTCTATCTGGTTAAGATTGGTGATTGATAATTGGTTATCAGTTTGAGTTACCTACTCAACTCGTTAATTTCCAGCAAACATAACTTGCTGACCTTGAGGAGAAGTGGCATAACCCAAAAAGGTTTGAACACCTGGGCTGGCAGGATTTTTATGGATATAATACAACTGCCGTTGTAAAGGATAATTAGCTGACCCTGGTACTGCCCCGTCAATGGGGACACTGCGGACTGTTTGCTGGTTTACAACTTGAGCATATGTAGCGTATCCAATGCCATCATTCCTAAGTTCTCGCAACAAACCCGTTGTTTCATCTCTTGATAGGGTAGTTATGTTGCCAAAATTTCCCCCTCTGAGAACGATTTCTTTAAAAGTTTGATGAGTGCCACTAACTGGAGGACGATTAATCGCCCGGATAGGTACTGGCGTGCCGCCGATGGCAGACCAATTGTTGATTTGTCCTTGGAAAATACCTGCCACTTGGGCACTGGTGATGGAACCTTGAAAAGGGTTCGTTTTACCAACTACGATGGCAATTTGATCCGTGCCAATTACAACTGCCGTCAAGCCTTGACTTTGTTCTTGCACCGTGAGGGGGCGGGAGGCGGCAGCAATATCGGCTTGACCCCCTAATACTGCCTGAATGCCACGGTCAGAACCATTAGCTTGAGTGCTAATATTAGTACCGGGAAACTGTCTTTCAAAACTAAGTTTCAGGTTTTGATTAATAGTTACCATACTGGTTGAACCATCAATCCTCAAATTTGTACCAGCAGGTACTTGAGTAGGAGGCGGAAATGCGCTACTGACGGGGAGAGATTGTCCTGGGGCTACAGGCTGAGTACCTTGACCTCCGAAAGGTGGTTGGTTTATCCTTCCTGGTTGTACCCCGATGGGGCTGGTTTTGGGGCGCATGACAAACCACCAATAACCACCACCTGCTAATAACAGAAAAATCAGAACAAAAATAATTGGGGGAAGACTGCCACTCGTCTTAGTCATAATTTTTTTACCTTATTCTGGAAGTTGCTTGGGAGTTGAATTTGATAACCTTTGTAGGCGTTGAGCGACGGCATCGTCTATCGCCATCTGTTCTAAATCAGCGTTGAGCTTTTCAGCAGGGTTTTCCGATAATTCTGCATAAGCTTTGGTTCGTAGATTTCGACGTTGAACGGCACTTTTGGCATCTTCAAATTGAGAACGTGCTGAATCAATATTTAAGTCGCTATTGACTTTTGCCATTGACGATAGTGCTTCATTAATTTCCGACATATCTTTCATATTTTGCATGTCAGTTTTGTATTGTTCCAACTTAATCCGTTCTCGATTAAGCTTATCTTTGGAAGCATTAACAAACTGTTCTGCTTGTTTGACTTGTTCTTCAAGTTGGGGGAGGAGTTGCTCAACTTGAATCACTTTCGTCATCGCCAAACGCGCACCTTCTTCATTTCCACTCTGTTGGGCAACCATTGCTTGCCTTTCAAAGCTTTCCAATTCCTTGACTTTCGCCTCGTATTTCTGTTTCGCCCTTTCGTAAGCAGCGACTTGAGTCGAAACGGCGTGGGCTAGCTGTTGTAATGATTCTTGCATTGAGCGGAGGGACTCCTCTGCTACCTCCACTGCCACTTTGCCTCCTGTTTCTACAGGCATTCCCCACAGCCAATTCCAGGTTCCTACCGCTACCCTGCCCGCTTTTTCGCCCATTAACCAGTAAATTACTTTCTTCATGACAGTTGACTTCTGTTATTTCAAGCTGTTGCCTATTACTCAGGTTTTAGTTTTGCCTTCTACGCAAAATCGCGATTTTTGTAATATTTCTTTACAAATCACCAAAAAGGATGAAGGATGAGATTGTTCCTACCGAAGAAGGGGAAGGCTAAGAAGCAAAGATAGAGACGTTGCAGTGCAACGTCTCTACAGGTTTATAGCAACCGCCACAGCGGTTAAGGCATTCTCAGCTACCAAATTTCAACAAGGGGCTGAGAGCCAATTGTCCTAACCGCCTTGGCGACTGCTATATCTAGGCAAAGACAAAGTTACTAGAGTCAAGGTTACTTGCTTGAAATCCTGTCAGAGTAGCCAGGTTTAAACCCAAAGCACTAATCGCAGTGTCGCTGCCAACTTGAGCGATAGTCAGGTTTGAGAAAGTGATGCCTAAACCACCAATACCCATAACCTCATAATTAAAATTAAAGTCGGTAATGGTATGAGCCGCGAAAGGAACAAATCCATCAGCAATCCGGAAGAAGTCATCACCACTACCACCTGTCATGGTGCTACCGCCATAACCACCATTTAAGATATCATCACCAGCACCACCATTGAGATGATCGTTGAAGCTACCTAATAGCACATCATCACCTTTACCACCATTGAGAATATTATTTCCTGCACCATTGGAGACATTGAGAATATCATCCCCATCACCACCATTAAGTTGGTCATTAAAGTTCCCCAATAGCACATCGGCACCTTTGTCGCCATTGAGAATATTATTCCCACCACCATTGGAAGCGTTGAGAATATCTTCACCATCACCACCATTAAGTTGGTCGTTGAAACTAGCTAATAGGTTATCATCACCTTTGCCACCACTCAGAATGTTATAGCCTGTACTATTAGAAGCATCAAGGATATCATCACCTGCACCACCTAAAAGTTGGTCATAACCACCAGCGGTAAGAATATCAGCACCTGCGCCACCATCAAGCAAGTTATAACCGCTACCATTGGCGGCATTTAGGGTGTCATTACCTGCACCACCTAAAAGCTGATCGTTGGTGTTAGCCAATAAGATATCGTTACCTGCGCCACCATCAAGGAAGTTGTTACCACCACCATTAGAAACATCTAAGGTATCATTACCAGCCTCACCAAATAGTTGATCGTTAACATTAGCTAACAAAGTATCATTGCCTTTGCCACCATAAAGGGTATTTTCACCCAATCCGTTGGCAACATCAAGATAGTCATTACCAGCTTCACCAAATAACTGATCGTAGTTATTTCCAATTAGCGTATCATTGCCTGTGCCGCCGTAAAACTGATTAGCACCAGGACTTTGAGAGCCATTTACTACATCGTTACCAGCCAGCGCGTAAACAATGACTGGACTATCAACAATGTTTAATACATCATTGCCAGATGTGCCATTAATGGTAGTTGGTGTAATTTTTTTGTTGCCAAAATCAATGTCAGTAATCACATCGCCGAAGCCAACATTTACTGTATTACCTCCTGTCGGAATGGCAATTCTGACTGCTAAGTCATCATGGAGATAGTTACTGTCGTATGCTATCTGTAAACCATTAGAACCATCAGCATTTTCAATCCCAATAGTGGCACTATTCAACGTGGCATTCAGTTCATCATATTGATAGAGAATACTGCCATCTGAATCGAGAATTACTTCAAAGGTGAGATTTCCTCCCTCAGCAAAACGAGGTACGTCTTGATACTGAACAATAAATTGGTTTTCGATGACATCGTGGTAGTAATAAATCGAACCACCAGCACCAGGATTCAAATCATCCCAGAAGGGTGCAATTAAGTCATCAGGATCTGTGGTGTTGGGAATTGAATCGTTGCTAAAATCTGTACCATTAGAACCAAAAGTGAGGAAGCCATTTGAAGAAATATTGACTGTATTTTTGTCTTGTCCAAAGAATGAGAAGTTAAAGGGTAAGGAAACTTCTGTGGCAGAATCATCACTTAGAAAAACTTGTGTTCCTACTCCTGAGATATCTATCCAGTTAAAAGTAGGTCCTCCTGCTTGGTCACTATCAGACCATTGGTATTCATTAGTAGCAGGAATAGGAGGATAAGTTGACTCCCAACCTGGGCGCATTACCTCAGCAACAAAATAAGTACCTGGATTGAGATTTTGGAAGGTATAGTTACCGTTAATATCGGTTGTCGTGGATGTTTCACCTGTATCTAACTGACTATTTTGATTCTGATCTAGATAAATCTTCCAGCCTGCTAATCCTGGTTCATTGGCATCCTGGACACCATCTCCATCTAAGTCATTCCATTTAGTACCCTGGATTTGACCAAACAATGCTTTGTTACCAAAGTCAATATCATTGACAACTTGACCGGAGTTAAGTTGTACTGTGTGGGTTCCGGGTAAGGCAGATCCAGGTTTGAACGTGAAATTATCTAAAACAAAATGTTCACCACTGCCAATATCATTGGGATCGGCATCAGTACCACCAAAGGAAGTAAACTTAAGCTGGTCAATACCCACAAAATTAAACTCAAATAAAGTGGGAGCATCATTGTCTACTACTACTGTTTGCGTGTACTGTTGAGTTCCGTTAAAAAATCCCTCCACCGTGATATTGAGGTCATTGTTCCAAGCGGCTGTTAGGTAAGCACTTTGAAAATCAAATAGACCATCACCCACACCTACAGATGCAGCAAACGCATTAAAGGCAACATAATCTCCTGATACTCTTCCGTTATCGTACCCAGTTCCAGGGGAATTTGTGCCATTCGAGTAGTAGAAGTCTCCTGACCAATTCAAACCTCCATAATTGCTAGGAATTGGCACTAAGCCACCAGTGTTTGAAATATCATCAAATGTTAAAATAGTAGTGTTGCTACCTACACTGGGATAGGTTTGCTTCCATCCTGTGGGCACTACTTCAGCTACAGTGTAAGTACCAGGGTTCAGGTTAATAAAAGCATAATTGCCGTTGCTATCTGTAAGGACAGATGTTTCACCAGAATCTAGTTGACCATTTTGATTTTCATCAAGATACATCGTCCAGTTTGCTAAACCTGGTTCATTGGCATCCTGGACACCATCCTCATCTAAGTCATGCCACTAGCGTAGTCTTGTCCTTCTACTAAGGTGCTGAGATTGTTTATTTGTACCCTGTTCATGATTTGACTTCCAATCAACAAAAAGAACTATACAGCTTACTTTGTCATACCAATTCTGAAAAATATTGCTACAAATAGTTTGTTGAATTTTATTACCTTTAATCCAACCTACTGTTGCAAAACTTTTTGGAAATGGTATAAGCAAAAATCGCTTCACCTATAACTCTGGTTGAGCCAAGGATTTTTCCGAGTATCTTTACAAATCTTTACAAAAAAACTAGTTATGACTTTTGTCGTGTCATAGTTGGTTTATAAAAAAACAATACAATGGCTGTAAATTGTTGATAAAGCAAGAAAAAAGAAGGGTTGGACTAAAACAGTCACAGTGGCTTGGTGGCAAGATGCTTTGACGACACAGGAAACATAGTTCGGCTCAATATATTCAATTAAAGGGTTTTGGCTGTATTGTGCGATCGCTTCTGCTACGGTCATCCCCTTGATAGACCAACACTCAATCCCTAATCTTGTTGTTGTTTCCATCACTGTAGCGCCGAGACTTTTTTTCATCTCGTTCATTGCCTGTGAGGATATGCCCGGTTTGCACTTAACAATTACTTCTCCGCTAACACAGATGCAGCAAGTGCGGAACAGTATTAGACAGCGACCACAACGCTGTGAAAAACATCTTGGCAAAAGGATTTAAGCTGCTAGCTAAATATCTAAACAGTACCGTAGGGCATACGGGATCTGACCTCAAAAAGCTGAAAGCTCAGGGAGAAACTGACCTCTGGCTCAAGAACGGAGACGCTCTTGCTCTAAGTTGGCTCAATGAACTGAGAACCAAAAATTCTTGGGAATCCCCCGCTATATTGCGAAGCAATTAGCGGCGGGAGGATGTCAAAATAAGCGATGGCTTCTCTTCGAGACGCTAGGCTACGCCAAGCTTCCCCTTCGGGGTACGCCAGCCCCAGGCATCGAACTTTCACTACTTGCCTTTCATCTGCTTAAATTCAGTATCCCATTGCCCAGTCAAATCGAAAGCCAATCCTGTCCATCCACCCACTTGATCGTCAATGGCGCGTACCTCGTCAGGAGTACAGGTGCGTAAGATAATAATAATTGTCTCCTGAGCAATATCATTAGTCCGACCATCAGCGAGATATTGAACCTCCAGTTTTTTGCTATTAAAACTCTCATTTTTCCAATAAATTGGACCGCAGTGGCGGATGAATTTCTTACAGTCATCACCCCAAAGCTTATCCCAAACTCGTCGCCATCCTACATGATCCACTGTTGCTTTTACATGAGAGTCATTGGTTGTCAGTAAATCCAGTACCATCTGATTTTCTTCGCCAATAGTTACCCCATCAAGTACATCTTTGAGTAACTTTTTCCGCTGTGGCAGAGTCAGGGTAGGCATGGCATTCTTTTTCTTAGCCTCATCCCAATATTCCACCGCATTGTCATCAGTATCATGTCCACCCACACCACCTAACTCACCTGTAGCGGAACCAGGGGTATAGTTAATAATTTCTCGAAACACAGTAACAACTCGATCTGGTCCAGATTTAAGCTGATCCAGGACGCTTTCTTTCATTGCTTTGGTCTTTTCTTCTTTTAGCGGCGGATCAAGGCTAATTTCTGCACCGAGGGTATCTGCTTTCTCGTTAGCAAAATGAGCCAGTGCCTGTTTCATGCGAGGATTTTGAAAGAGTTCGTCAACGGTATTTACTTGCCAATTGATAGTTTTATTTGTCTGAGCAGGATCGCTATCTGGAAGTGCTTTAGGCCAAAGTTGTTCGGCACGGAATAAACCATCTGCTAGTTTCAGAGATGCTGCTACTTTCTTGCCATCCGACTCGCCACCTTTACCAGCCGCATAAGCATCTTGAACATCTTTCAGACTAGCCTTAACTCCAGCCTCAGCTTTCTTAGCAGTATCCACACCCACCACGAGGGCGCGATCTTTATTATCTAAAATTTGTCCATCGCCAACTAGTTTTACTACTTCATCTCCTACTTGAGCCATGACACCTTCTTCATTATCGATGTCATGCAATGCACCAGAAATAGCATCACCAAAAGTTAAGTCAGGAATACCTTTGCCACTAACAACTTGATCGAGTGTTTGTCGTGCTTGTTCCC
The DNA here is from genome assembly GCF_024178385.1 of Limnofasciculus baicalensis BBK-W-15. GTDB lineage: Bacteria > Cyanobacteriota > Cyanobacteriia > Cyanobacteriales > Coleofasciculaceae > Limnofasciculus > Limnofasciculus baicalensis. The sequence continues at coordinate 17,532 of NZ_JAMZMM010000036.1, forward strand.
AAAGAATCTGGACAGTAGCAATCCCAGCGATATTGGAATTATCATTAAGATGTTTGGCAATACTTTCCGCCATCCACCATTTCAGATTCAACCAGAACATTGGTATTCGTTTATCCCACCAATCTTTAATACCTTGGCGCTGAGTGCGGAGGTGTCCTGATGAATGAGCATCGGTGAGAAAATGACTGGCAAATGCTTCGTAAAGCATGGCGTTATCGAGGGGAGTTCCTTCTTTGCCAGCTTTGACTGCTTCTTCAATTGCTGATAGATGATTTTCCCGATAGCTGCCTGCATTATTAATTGTTTTACCATCTTTCCGTTTATTTGCCTTTTCCTCGAAGGTGAGTTTGTCATCACCTGCATCGGGATTGCTAAAGTGTGTGACATTATTACCAGCCAGACTATAATAACGTCCCGTTACTGCTTTAATGACAGCTTCACCGTAATCTTTATCTTCCTGGGTTTTGCGAACTTTAACATAGAGGACGTATTTAATCTCGTCTATCGTACCAGCTTGAGTTTTCCCATCACCGGGCACTTCAGCTAGATTATGAATTTCTTGAACTGAACCGAAGAAATCTCCAGCCATAGCTGTAATATCGCCGAAAGTAACTTCTAACTGATCCGGCGCTTTACCCAGTTTAATTTTTTGGGCATTACCTTTATTATCTGCGGAACCTTGGTCGCCCATTTCTTTATGTTCGTTGGATTCAAAGCGCTGAATCGAACCTGTTTGTTGGACAACGTGAGTTAATTCATGGGCGATTAATTCTTGTCCTCCCTGACTTCCAGGATCGTAAGTACCGGAGCGAAAGAAAATATCTTGTCCCGTAGTAAAAGCTTTGGCTTGAATAGATTGATTCAATTGATCTGAGGTAGCATCAGTGTGAACTTTCACGCCACCAAAATCAGCTCCAAATGCCCCTTCCATCGGTTCACGAATACTATCAGCCAATGGTTGTCCGCTACCCCTTGCTCCTTCAATAGATGATTCTATTTCTGGTGTAGCAGCTATCCCCCCTTCAGCAGACTGCCTCTGTACGATAGGCTTCGGACTAATTTTTGGCTGGTTATCTTGATAAGGTTGTACTGTCTCACTGGCAGGAGTTTCTATTGGTTGAGGTGTGTTAATTTGGTTGACAACTTGAGCAGCTACTGCATCAGCTTCCTCCTCATACTTATCGCCAGGTTCCCCTATTGTCAATTTTGCCTGAATCGGTGCGGCTGGCTCAGGTGCAAATGACGGAATAGTCACCCCATTGTAACCAAAAGTTTCGACCTTCTCCCGTGCTTCGGGTGTCAAGGGTTCTACTTCTGATTGGGATGATGGTTGAGTTGGTGTGGAAAAGGGACGGGTTTGTAATATATCAGTTTTGGGTAACTCACTGCTCCTGGCGTGTTTCCCGTTGCTAAAGGGACGAGTTTGCAATATATTTGGCTTAGGCTTTGGGGTAAAAGCCGATGCGCTAATGTCTTTCCTGCTAATATGCCGACGGCTGCCCATTTTCTGTCACCTCGATTGGTTGTGTGGAGAGTTCGTAATACACATATACTTCATTTGTAGCTTATTTATTTTTTCTTGCCAAAAGTCTTTATATCTCTTAACAAAATTTAGTTTGAGTTATGGTGTTAGCCATATTGTGGGATGGAGAAGACTGGCGTTGTCATCTGCTTGCTCCAGGAGCGAGAGCGATATCGCCTCCACAAGTACTGATTTTTATGTTATTTTTATAATGGTAAATTCTCCGCGCATATAGACTATCCCAGAGAAATGATAATGTAACAAATAATTGGGGATTTTTGCGCTGTAACGCATCCTAAAAGAAAGGCGATAACACTAGATTGAAGTTACAATAAAAAAATCACCCTCCCAACCAGATTATTTCTAAGAAAGGAAACAAACTGGAGATTAAAATGACCTCAGCAACTATAGCAACACCCATAAAGGAATCACCTCTTCTGTTTGAGGGAGTTATCTGGAGAGAGTTCAAAGCAATTGAGCAATTGTTAAATCGGCCAGGATATCGGCTGTCTTTCCTGGATGGAGTTTTGGAGATACGACGAATGCCTGGAGAACCCCACGAAACTGTTAAAAAGAGAATTGCTGCTTTGTTGGAACTTTACCTGCTGATGGCAGGGTTTGACTTTACTCCAACTGGCTCCATGACTCTGGAAAGTGAAGCCGTCGCCGCCAAGCGAGAGGCAGATGAATCTTATAAACTTGCCCCTGATAGTAGGCTACCAGATTTGGCAATTGAAGTGGTATTTTCTAGTGGCGGAATCAATAAGCTGGAGGTGTACAAGCGGCTGAAAATAAAGGAAGTTTGGTTTTGGGAAGACGGGGTGTTAGAGATTTATCATTTGCGGGGAGAGGGGAATACGCTTGACTATGAAAGGGTTTCTAGTAGTGAGGAGGTGAAAGGTATAGATTTGGATTTATTGTTACGTTGCATTAATATAGTGAATCATGTTGATGCGATTAAGACTTTTCAACAGGAACTTCAAATTAAGATCTAGTGTTTGCGAGACTACCATGTCAACAATAATTAGCGAAGAGTAGAGTTACCGGAGGATCGAGATCCTTCATTTGTTTCTCTAACTTGACACAATCTCTAGGGAATTCTGAACTATTTGCGGGGAGCGCATAGCTCATTATTATCTGAAAAATGGGGACAAGTAGTAATAGCTCAATTCTCATAAACTTCCTAGTAGTGAAATAGCCTCTCAATGCCAGGAAGTATCAACAATCAGCTTGATGCAGCTTTCTCCTGTTAAGGTGACAGGAATCGAGCGAGAATTGGGAGTTTTCCATGAACTTATTTCCGGATTCTTCTCATAATTAACATCTGCTCCCCCATCACTAATTAGCTTTTTTTCAAGCCAAGATTCAATCGGTTTCCCATCGACTATAAGCCGATCTGCTATCACAACCTCCACTGATACCAAGGGTGATGGATCGTATGAATCGTACCGATAAGAAATTGGCAAGCTTCTGATGGTAACAGTTGCACCAGAAGGCAACAACACTCCGTAGAAAGAATTAATTCCATCAAAATTAACAAGGACAACACTACCTTCACCTCTCAATTCTGACACTGATATTTTATTTGCCTGAATTTCTCTGAGATCGTTTATGTCTTCTGGTAAGATAAACCAGCGAGGTTGATTGCTCTGATTGCGTAAGGTAATGTCGAGAAACAAATAGCTTAGTGGTGGTTTTCCATACCTTTCTTCCAGAAACTTCATCTCTACTGGAGGTAAAATTCTTTCTGACTGTGATGATTCTTCCATTTGTTCCTCTAACTTGACACAATCTCTGGGAAATTCTGAACTAGTTGCGGTCAATCCAGAGCTGACTATTATACCTAAAGCCAAGCTAATTACTCTTCTTTGTTGGATAGCCCCGTTCCTGCCCCGATCAACTGCGATACCAAGGGGTTCACCCATATCAAACTCCCTCACAAACGGTGTTCCTTGTCCACTTTAATGTTTGGACATTCAATAGTTACAGAGAAATACTGTTCTATTTCCTGAATAATTGACTTTAAAGCGGTATCTGCACTCTCTTTCTCAATTTCACGCCATGACAAACCTGTTTCTAATACATAAGTTTCTACATCCCATCTTTCGCCAACTTTTGCCTGAAAAGTAGGTTCTAGGCAATAAGTTTCCTCGCGCAAAAGCTTGCAGGTAAAGCGATTAGGAGACCATTGAAAAATTTCAATTCGGAATTTTAAGCTTTCAGCATTCTCATCAGCTAGCTCAATAGGATCGAGGATTACTACTTTTACCAAGGTGGCAGAATGAATGACTTGCTTAGAATACATAGGATTTTTCCTCTTGTTATGGTGCTAGCCATATTTTGCGATGCCTAGGGCAGGGGTTGCCATCTGCTTGCTAATGGTGCGGCTTGTTAAGACAGTCGCTTCAAGTTGGGCGATACTCCCACAGGGAGTGGCTGCCGCCAACGCAGTCGTAACCGATAAAAGATGATCTCATCATTGGGTTTTCAATTGGTCTAGGATAGTAAGCAAACCAGAGAAAGATATCAGATTAAACTAATTATTTATGACCAGATTCAAGAGGTAATTGTGCAATGGATACCATCGAGTCTTATCGTAATGTAATTCAGTCGTTGTTGACGGCTTATGCTGCCATCCCGATCGCGAATGGATCGATTGATTGCTACACTGTTTTTGATACGAAACAAGACCATTACCAAGTAATGAATGTGGGATGGGATGGCCATCGGCGGGTTTATGGTTGTGTTTTACATTTGGATATTTTGAAGGGAAAGATTTGGATTCAGCAAAATATGACGGAAATGAGAATTGCCCAAGAGCTTGTGGATTTAGGGGTGGCGAAGGAAGATATTGTGCTAGGATTTCAGGCTCCTGAAATGCGCGAATATACAGGCTATGCAACTGTTTAATTTAATCAGACAAGATAATGGACCATTTTAGCTGTGCCCCCCCTGTAGGGTGCGTTATATAATGCACCCTACATATAGCTAAGTTCCCAATAATTGCTTAAACCAGAACTTTTGCCGCGTTAACTGTGAAGAAAGCTTCTACTAAACTCCGCACAGCAGCCACCATCGCTACTTCGTCATTCAGTTGATTAATGGCGCTCCCGACACCAACGCCCGCTGCACCAGCGGCAATCGCCATCGGTACAGTCACGTTAGATAAGCCGGAGGCACATAAGACTGGTACTGATACTGCACGGGATATTTCATAAGCAGCGGCTAAGGTGGGGGCTGCTTTTTCAATTAATCCTAATGTACCTGCTGCACGAGGGTTGCTGCTCGTGCCGCCTTCGGTTTGGATGATGTCTGCACCTGCGGCTACTAATTCTTCGGCTAGTTCTACTTGTCGATCTAGGGTGAGTATGTGTGGTACGGTGACAGAAAGGGTAATATTGGGGAGGAGCGATCGCGTTTCTTGCGTTAAGGCTAAAACTTCCTCCGCTTCAAATCTCTTTCCTTGGGCGTAAAAGCAATCAAAGTTGCCAATTTCAATCAAATCTGCACCCGCTGCCACTGCAGTGACTAACTGGTTCGGGTCTACTGCTGATACACAAATGGGTAGATTTGTCAAGCCTTTGGCTAACAGTACTAAATCTGGATGAGCGGCGATATCCACAAAGGTGGCACCGCCTCTGTCAGCGGCTTTGACGATGGCAGCTACTCGTAAGGCATCAAAGTTATTTAATCCGCTGATAACTTTGAGTACTCGATGCTGGTCAAATGCTTGTTGTAATTGAGGATGTATGGTCATTCTGCCAAATTACCCTTAGTATTAACGATCTATTGCTACTTTTACTTACATTACAAGAAAACGCTTGAAGTTCGATGAAGTACGGGATAGAAACCCGGTTTCTTTGAGAAACCGGGTTTCTGAGGCATTTCTTTGAGAAACCGGGTTTCTGAGGCATCTCTTTGAGAAACCGGGTTTCTGAGGCATCTCGCTTGCCTCACGTTGTACAGCAGAGCCGACTGTCTTACAACCTTTCCTCAAGTAAAAATCTAATTGTGCCAGTTATGAGAGCGGAATTTACTTTGCTCAAAACAAAGATCTTTGCCTAGACTATAAAACATGTTGGAGTCCCGTGCGATCTTGTCCTGTAACCGTTATGAACGTTGTCCCTGAAAACCTGTCCCCCTTTTACTCCGAAGTTTTGGAGCAAACTCAATTAGGTAAATTATGCGGTAAAACTAGACTCTTTCAGAATCGCTATGAAGTGATGCGACTCTTGGGTAGAGGTGGTTTTGGCGTTACATTCCTCGCTAGAGATGTATCTTTGCCCGGTGAGCCATTGTGCGTCATCAAGCAACTCTGCCCCAAGGTGAACGACAATAAAGCCTTGGAGAATGCACGAGAGCGCTTTGAAAGGGAGGCAAAAACCTTGGCAAAGCTGGGTAGTCACTCTCAGATTCCCATGCTGCTCAATTATTTTGTGGCTGAGGGAGAATTTTATCTGGTTCAAGAATATGTTCATGGTGTCACCTTGGCAAGACTGGTGAGACGCTATGGTTGTTTACCGGAATCAGTAGTTAAACGCTTCCTGTACGAAATCCTCCCGCTGTTGGAGTACATCCACAAACATAAGGTAATTCACCGAGATATCAAACCCCAAAATATTATTCGCTGTCAAGATGATGGCAGGTTGGTACTAATTGACTTTGGTGCAGTCAAACAGCAAATTGCTCAGGCAGTCGATAGTACGATGAAAATGCGCTCAACCCATTTTATCGGTACTGTAGGGTTTGCGCCACCAGAACAATTCTCGCTGAGGGCAGTGTTTGCTAGTGATATCTACGCATTAGGTATTACTTGTATATATTTACTGACAGGCAAATCACCTCTCGATTTTGATAGAGAGAGGACAACTGGTAAATTGTACTGGGAAAATATGGTGCATGTGAGCGAATCCTTTGCTAGGATACTGACAAAAATGACCCAAGTTCCCCTGGATGAGAGATACAAATCTGCTCCTGAGATATTAACAGATCTAAATTCCATTTCACCTCAAGTAAGTCTAGCCAATTGTTTGGTGGTGCAACAGCATCCCGATCGAGATCAACAAATAGCTCAAATTGGCAGAAATAGCCATTATTCTCCTGCTACCAAAGAGGCGATAGCGATTCGGGAATGGAAACAACGGAGGGAGCAAAAACAGCAAGATAATCTAGGCAAGACTGAGCTATGCTCCTTAATTTCCTCTGGACTAGCTAAAACATAAATAGGAGTTTGTAGTAACTGATAACTTGCAGGAGTTTTAATAAATCTAAAAACCTAACCCCCCAGCCCCATTCCCTGGTAGGGAAGGGGGAGCCGGAAATATTATTCTCCTATCATGAATAGGCTATCCATTACTCAGATCTTTCTTGACTTTGTAGTGAGGGATTAATCCCTTACTACTAACAGTCTTTTTTATCCCCGCACTTATTTATGGATTGGCGTTTAATTCCTTTACTGAATGTTCCGGGAAAGCTGCAAATGGCAATTGATGAATGGCTATTTGAACAACACCATTTAGGGAAACATCCACCTGCTTTGCGATTTTATACTTGGGTGTCTCCAACTATTTCTTTGGGATACCATCAACGTCGTTGGCCTGTTTTTTGGCAAGATTTGACTTGGCAGGAAATGCCGATAGATATCGTGCGCCGCCCTACTGGAGGAAGGGCGGTACTCCATCAGGGAGATTTAACTTATATGGTGGTAACTTCTGGATTGAGAGGGAGGCGGATTGATAGTTATCAAAGGATTTGCGAATTTTTGATGGCAGGTTTGCGATCGCTGGGTATCGATTTGTATTATGGTTTAGCTGGACGAGACTATATTCGTAATCCCAATTGTTTTGGTACGGCTACGGGTGCCGATCTAGTATTGGCAAATGGCGCTAAACTAATTGGTAGCGCTCAGTTACGTCGAGGTGATGCTATTTTACAACATGGTTCGATTTGTTTGGAGCCGGATGCTGAGTTATTTACTCGGGTTTTTGGCGAAACAATCCCGTCTGTGAATTTGGCTGGGTTAAAGGTAAAATTTCCTGAAAGAGAAACTTTAGTGGAAACTGTGGGAGAAGCTCTAACTAATGCTGCTGCTACTTGTTTTGGTATTAATTTGGTGAATCAACCTTTGTCTGATACAGAATGGGAAGGGATTCTCGCGCAACGGAGTTTGGAGGTGGGTTTTCCGGTTGGTATGAAAAATGAGGTGTAGGGTGTAACTTATATTCTGTTGGAACGTCTACTACAAATGTAGTGTATACTGTAAGTTCAAGTTAGAGCGGTTTGCAGTTGGATGAAGTACAGAATAGAAATCCTAACAACTACAGTATCAATGGAATCCAAATCACCAAGAAATTGATGTATTTGCAGTAATCTGTGAGGAACCAATTCAGGCGATGTCCATCACAGACTTGCAAGATGAGCAACTCTGGAATATATTTGGTAATGAGACAGTGCTGTACGTTTTAGGCTGCCAGACAGATAGAGACCCAGACTGGCTGGCGCGTTGGGATTTAGAACAGGAAATTCTACCCCCACCAAAAAAGTCCAAATCTATAGAGGTAGCAGCGTAAGGAATTCAAGCTGAATTAAAGGCTACATATCCCAAAATAGTAAAAGTAGACTAATTTAACTCTAGAATAGGAGATTCTCTTGTGCAGTCACGTTACAACCCCGCTGAAATAGAGGAAAAATGGCAGAAAACTTGGGTAGATTCGGGCTTAGACAAAACCCCCACGGATACGAGTAAGCCGAAATTCTACGCCCTATCGATGTTTCCCTATCCATCGGGTAACCTGCACATGGGGCATGTCCGTAACTATACCATTACTGATGTTATTGCCAGAGTGCGGCGGATGCAGGGCTATCGGGTATTGCACCCGATGGGTTGGGATGCTTTTGGTTTGCCTGCGGAAAATGCGGCAATTCAACGAGGTGTCCATCCAGCTAAATGGACTTATGAAAATATCGCCCAAATGCAGTCTGAGTTGAAGCGATTGGGGCTTTCTTATGATTGGAATTGTGAATTAGCGACTTGTTTTCCTGATTATTATAAGTGGACGCAGTGGATTTTTTTACAGTTTTTGGGGGCAGGTTTAGCTTATCAGAAAGAAGCGGCGGTAAATTGGGACCCTATTGACCAAACTGTGTTAGCAAATGAACAAGTTGATAGTCAGGGTCGTTCTTGGCGTTCCGGTGCTAAAGTAGAACGTAAATTGTTGCGGCAATGGTTCTTGAAAATTACTGATTATGCTGAGGAATTGCTTAACGATCTAGATAAGTTGACGGGATGGCCGGAACGGGTTAAGGTGATGCAGGCTAACTGGATTGGTAAGTCGGTTGGCGCTTATTTGGAATTCCCAATTGTGGGGTTAGATGAGAAAATTGCGGTATTTACAACTCGCCCGGATACGGTTTATGGTGTAAGTTATGTGGTATTAGCGCCAGAACATCCTTTAACGACAAAAGTAACGACGCGCGATCGCAAATTAGCAGTTGATACTTTTATTCAGGAAGTTGCGGCTGTAAGTGAAATTGAACGGACAGCGGATGATAAGCCTAAACGGGGTATTCCTACTGGTGGGATGGCAATTAATCCTTTTACTGGGGAGGAGATTCCGATTTGGATTGCTGATTATGTTTTGTATGAATATGGTACTGGTGCGGTGATGGGTGTTCCCGCACACGATACGCGGGATTTTCAGTTTGCTAAGGAGCAGAATTTGCCGATTAAAGTGGTAATTGTGGCAGCGGATGGGGCAACGGATGGGGTAACGGATGTAACGGATGGGGCAACGGATGGGGT
>NZ_JAMZMM010000323.1 GCF_024178385.1 Limnofasciculus baicalensis BBK-W-15
CTGAAATCAACCCGCTTCACCATCAACTCCATGAATCCCTGGGGTTCTAATGCCGTAAGTATATCCTGCATCGCATAATTTTACCCACTAGTACAGTTGTAGCAAATTCCGCCGACATTTGTCTGCATAATTATCCCTTTTTTTTATTAAAGTTTTATGTCTTGTCTGGGAGTGGAGTGGAAATTTTAATTAAGAATTGCTGGGAGTAAATTAAATAGGGGCTAGGGGCTAGGGGCTAGGGAAGAAGAATTTACTAGCCTCTAGCCCCTCTTAAAATATACAGCAGATTGTCGGTTTATGAAGTACACCCAGAAACCGGGCTTCTCAAAGAAACCGGGTTTCTCTGTACCTCACATACCTGAAAATTGCTGTAAGTCTAGCCATTATTAGCACTCGATTATTTTATTCCCATCGAAATAAATTAAATTTTATGAATAATCATTTATTTTTTTTACCCAAAGATAAATAACAGGAACAACACCAGGATAATTATCAGAATAGAAGCTCCCAAGATATAGGGGAGTTTTCCACGAGGTTTACTCTCTATAGTCTGGGGAGATACCTCGCCCTTCATAGATTGTAACCACTCAGCTACTCGTTTCGACTTCGGTAAATCTGGGTGTAGCTTAGTCAGAGATTCTTGCCAGAATCGAACCGCATTCTCCGGATCGTTTTGTTGAGCATAGATTATACCCATATTTGCTAAAGTTTGTCCTCCTCGATAGCTATCGCCTAAATCTTCAAAAATCTCCAAACTCTGCTTGTATCGCTCAATCCCTTGCTCCCAGGAATTTTGCTGAAAGTAAACATTGCCCAAATTACTCAAACTTTTAGCAACACCAGGGCGATTGCTTAACTCAGTAAAAATACCTAAACTCTGTTCATAACAATTACTTGCCTTTTCCCAATTACCCTGAAGAGAATAGACATTACCAAGATTAATTAAAGTTTCAGCTTCTCTCTGATGATTTCCCAATTCCCGACTTGCTTCTAATCCTAACCCATGACTCCTTTCCCAGTCAGCCCAATAACCATGAATATTAAAAAAGTTAACTAAATTTCTCGCCAAAGATACCACAATCTCCCAATCCTCAGCTTGGTGCGCCCACTCCACCGAAGCCAAAAGATTAGAGCGCTCCATTTCCAACCAGTTAAGAGCAGTTAATAGCAAATTTCCCTCAATAATATTAGCTCTATCTTTACCATTAATCGAAACCGATGCTAACTGTCGGCGCGTCTCTGGATTTAGAGCCACATCCGCAATTTCAGCAGTTTCCAAATACCAGCGACTAACTCTTAAACGAGCTGCCTGTCTTACTTCTGCTGGCTCTTCTTGAGCCAAATGTCCTCTGGCAAATAGGCGCACTAAATCGTGAAAATAATAGCATCCTTCACTCCCTACTTCTAGAAGCTTCATTCCCACTAGAGTTTTAAAAGCATCGGAGGCTATATCTGGATCTGATTCTAATAAAGAAAGAGCAACTTCTGGCTCAATATTTAGTCCAACCAGCAATCCTAGTAAGCGAAATAAACGTGCCGGAATTTCCGACAATTCCTGATAACTTAAAGTAAGATTGGCTCGGACACCCAAATCGCTAATGCGTAAATTTTCTAATCTTCCCCTTTCATCTGCAAGTTTATTGGCGTAATCTGATAATTGCCATTCCGGTTTATTATTCAGAATACCACTAGTAATTTGGATCGCTAGCGGGAGGCGATCGCAAAGCTCTATAATAGTTTTGCTTGCTTCTGATTCAGCCTCCTTCCGTTGTACGCCAACTAGATTATATAAAAGTGCAATTGCTTCCTCTTCAGTCATTCCTGAAAGTTCAAGTATTGTCTCTTCTGGGAAACCAGTCAAGCGTCTACGAGTCGTCACCAAAACAGCACAACTAACACTTTCCGGTAGCAACGGACGAATTTGGAATTCATCACGAGCATTATCTAATAGTATCAATACCCGTTTTTTTGATAATAACGAACGATAAAGTTCGCTCCTCTCTGTTAAACTTTGAGGTATTGAAGCCTCATTTACACCCAAAACCCGCAAAAAGCCCGCCAGTACCTCTAAAGGTTCGAGGGGTTGTCCTTCTGTTCCCCGCAGGTTAACGTATAGTTGAGCATCAGGAAAATCTGACTTTAATTGATGAGCAACATGAAGCGCCAAAGTTGATTTACCAACTCCAGCGATACCAGTCACAATAGAAATTTTACTTTCTATTTCTCCAGTTAGTGTGACTTGTCTTAACTGAGTTAAAATGCGATTACCTTCAGTTTTACGTCCCGTAAAATCCTTCAAATCAGGTGGAAGCTGATGGGGTGGCGTAATTTTATGCAAACGATACTGAAAAATCTCCGTGACTTTTTTATAGTCAACGGCAATAGAATCTTGGACTAAACCGTGAAAGTGCAGTTCATATCTTGGGTTATCTCCAGTCATTTATGACTCCGGTAGCTACAATTTTAGATTTTAGATTTTAGATTTTAGATTTAATAGGACTTACGCAGCAACACTACTAATGGTGGGAATGGTGCGTTATGCTACGCTAACACACCCTACAAATAGAGAATTTGCGTAAGTCTTGATTTAAGTCAAATCTCAAATCTAAAATCTCATGATAATGGACAAAATCAACGACTATAACGCCAGCTTTAATTCAGTCAGAGTCCGTTTAATTTCTAACATCAATACTCCCTGTTTCGCTTCTTTAGTAGCCAAGACAAGAAAGACGGCATCTTCACCGCAACTGGTCAAAATGCTAAAGCCTTGATTTCCTTCAACATAGATCCGGTCAATAGAACCGCGAATCAGTTCTTTCCCAATCCTCTCTCCCAAGGATAGCATAGCAGCAGACATAGCGGAAACCCTTTCCTCATCCATACCACCCGGTAAGCTAGAAGCCAGCGGCAAACCATCTGGGGTAACCATTGCCGCTCCCTCTACATCACTGGTTGCTGTGACAAAACTTTGAAGGATATTACCCAGTTTTTGGGAATTAATAGCCATGGTTATTCTCCTGTTACAATTCTAAAGATTATCCTGATTTCTCCGAGAGAGTAACTGTTAAGTGAGATTGTCGATAATGATGCTACTATCACCTACTCAATTAACGGAGAACGCTGAACTCAAAAACATCTTGTTCGCCACCTCGCAAGACTGATTCAATTTGTTTCCCCCGCAAGCGTTTAGCGAGAAAAGATTCTAAAAACCCTTGTATAGCTCCTAGTGTAAAAGTGCATTGCCGTGGAGAACCTTGGGGTTCACCTGCTGAACAAACAGTTTCGCGGGTATAGACTTTGTAGACTTCGCCATCTTGTTCCATCTTGTCTATAATACACAAGCGAGTCCCATCTTTCCCTAATACACTACTAACCTTAATGGAGACATCTTCCAGGGAAATTTCCGATCCCTTATTATTTAAACCTAAATCCTCTGCTAACTTTTTACCTCGCTGGCGACCTGCTGAAATCAAAGCGATGGCGGCTGCTTTTTCTCCAAGTGCTTCTTCTATACCAACCACGACAGCTTTGAAACAGACAATGCTACTGAAATCGCCTAGTTGTTGGCGCACTTGATCCTCTGCAATTGACATTAATCCTACCTCTCTTGCTCTGCTAATATTGATTGATGGAATAGCCAAGTACATCCTGAAAATTCAGTACTTACGCAGTGACTCTACTCATAGTTGGAATGGTGCGTTATCTTTTTCTAATCCACCATTCATGGAGGGTTTCCGTAAGTACTGAAATCATTACTACTTAGTTGGCTTATAGTAGATGATTGACAATTTTAAGTACTTATAGCAGTCGCCCGTGTTAAGGCATTCTCAGCTACCAAATTTTAACAATGGGCTTAAGCCCATTGTCCTAACCGCTGTGGCGGTTGCTGTACCTGCTGTACCTATAATCATAATAGTATTTTTCTATGATTACCCCCATTCCTTTAAGATAATTTAAGAGTCTTCATGTCTGTTTCTATTTAAAATAGATATTTACACAATAAAATCAGTGCTGTATATTAATATACAGCGCTGATAAAAAACTATCTAGATAGAAATAATTTATTGCCTAGGATTATAAAATTATCAATATCACCAGGCAAGAATCAGTAGGATTACTGAGTTAGATAAGCAACAGTCAGTGACTAAAGCTCGTGAGACACCAAAACGGATAAGGCTTCAATAACTGAGGTTCTGATATTGGGATTAACCGTAATAATTGGCGGGCTATTGTTAGTATTGGCTATTCCTATACTGTCTGCAATCTCTTCTGGAGATAATGCGTCTGGACAATCCCTATGAGTCATACCAATAATAAAAGGGACTTGAACTCGCTCGTTCATAAAGGTGAGAATCTCGCGAGCATAAGAGAAACCATTCGGTTGATTAGCTGCCACTAACAGAATATAGCGATCGGCATCCTTAATCAAAATATCCCACATGAAATCAAAGCGAGATTGACCAGGAGTGCCGTAGATATGCAGATCCTGATCGTCGAGAATCAGTTTGCCAAAGTCAAAGGCAACAGTGGTTTTTTTCTTAACTGACAAGCTTTTATCTGTGAGATCGCGTTCTATTTCTACCACATCAATATCACTAGCACTCTTGACAAAAGTAGTCTTTCCTGCCCCGACAGTACCCGCGATCACTACACGCAATTTTTTCATGAAATTTTGCTCCGAACAAACCTACCAAATCTAGCGAATAATCATCGATATTGACAACAAAATTATAACCTAATTTTTTTGTCCGATGAAGAGTGAAGAGGTGAAGGTTATCAGTTAATAACCTTCACCTCTTCACTCAAGATCTATCAGTTATCAACCATTGATTATGGCTCGATCCTGACTGCTTAATTGATTTACAGCAGATTGTAGGTTTATGAAGTAAACTCCAGAAACCCGGTTTCTTTAAGAAACCGGGTTTCTCTATACCTCACATACCTGAAAACTCCTGTATGTCGCTGTTAAGATTAGATAAAATACTTATCCCAAAGCGGACTTTAGTTCACCTAATGTTCGCTTAATTTCTAACATCAAAACGCCTTGTTTTGCCTCTTTAGTAGCCAGGACAAGAAAGACAGCATCTTCACCACAACTAGTCAAAATGCTAAAGCCTTTATTTCCTTCAACATAGATGCGATCGATAGAACCGCGAACCAATTCTTTACCAATCCGCTCGCCCAAGGATAGCATAGCAGCAGACATAGCAGAAACCCGCTCGTCATCCATCCCACCAGGTAAGCTAGCAGCCAATGGTAACCCATCTGGAGTTACCATTGCAGCTCCCTCAACATCAGCAGTTGCTGTAACAAAATTTTTGAGGATATACCCCAATTTCTCAGAATTGATTGCCATTATTTTACTCCTATTGATTTTTTGTCGAGATCGATCGTCAGATAAATGCTTCTATAAATGTATGGTTATAGAAGCATTTGTCTGATTACATAGAACCTGCACCAGTTGCAATTAGACGGCGGAATAAACCTTCAGACCATCCAGTTTCTTGGAGAACTGCTGCGGAACTTACTTCTACATAAGCTTGCTCAATGAATGCCAGATCGATCATACAAATCCGACTCAGAGCATCCCGTAATGCTTCATTTTTACCATCAACTTTTAACCGTTGACCAACCGCATTAATCACAGTTGCCATCGCTGGCACTACGTGCTGAGGACCAATGCCAATCTGAACATGAACTAGACCAATCCGCCAACGACGATCCGCATACCCATCGCCCCAGTTATCCATACCAGTAAACATTTCATAAAACCACTGGATAAAGGTTTCGCGCAGGCGGTGCATACGTCCTTCCTTAGCCTTCATAATGCCATCCATTTCTGGATCGTTACCCAAGTAGGTATAAAAGCGATCTGCCATCTCAGAGGCAATTTCTTTACCCCAATCCGCATTTTCTTTGAGCAAAGTTTTATCCTCAGATGTCAAGCAAACACGCTTTTCCATCGTCGCCATAAATGAATGGGGATCTAAGGGCATAATTTTCTCCTGTTGACGAGCGGTTAATTGGAATTGGTTTTCTTTAGTTGTAGCAATTTCAGCCGAGCTTTGTCTCTATTTCTCTGTGTAGATATCGTGAAGTTTTCACGAAAATCTTCACCGAAACTTTACAAACGGCTTTCCCCTAGGTTCTCTGAGTTTATCAAAATTTCAACCTCAGATCGAGCTGGAAATTACACGCTACTCTGAACTTGGGCTTTTCAGGCCTCAATTGCTATCCTTATCCTTTTCAGAATGGTTCCGGAGAATCCGGAGAATCCATCTGGACTCCTTGGACAGAAATTTCATACCACTTCACACGTCAAAAAAACTTTTGACAAAAAAAATGATACTTTATTTCTCGACCACAGGCTTATCTGGGCATCAATAAGCCCAAGACTCCACCTTATATGGCTGTTCAGTTTATTGACACCCACTAGACCACTATCTATCATAGCAGCACCTTGATTCTCAGACTCTGGAGGCTTCGATCCTTAATCCTTTTCAATGGTGAGGGGTTGAATCTGGATAATTTTTTAACACTCCCCGATCTGAACAGATTTGACTTTTGCTATAAATCCGTGTTAGCTTATCTTTAAATCAAACTAAATCTTGTTGCCTTTTGATGGCAAACACCGCCTTTCCATCAAAAGGCAACAAAACTGACTTGACATTCGATGCCAGGGTTTTGAATATTTCAGCCGTTCTCTGGGTAATATGAACTTTTGAGAACATGATAATAGCAAAGAGATTGCCCGAAGGTAATAGACCTCCAAACCCCAAGACAGACTTGATGGCGAAGGGAATCACAAATGACTCTTGACCAGGGATATAGGGACTGCCGAGGGCTTCAGATACGTGGAATACGTTCAGTTTCTTCTGCTCAAACTCGATCAAAAGATCGGGATTGGGTTCCAGTACCGTGCCTATCTCTAAACCGAATTGCCCGATCAGTTGCAAGATCATGGGAAACTGCGTAACCATATCTTTACTTACCAGCAGTTGCCCATCGTATTACCAGCGTCATACTCGTAATACCTACAACAAAAGTCTTGTTATTCCGGACTAGAGCGCCAGATTTATGGTTTAAATTTGTAAAGATTATTAACAAATTGTAATAC
>NZ_JAMZMM010000324.1 GCF_024178385.1 Limnofasciculus baicalensis BBK-W-15
TTTAACTGAGATCTTGCACCATTCTCAATAAGAGGCAGAGCCTCCGGTTTATTGCCATTGGTGCAAGATCTCAGTTTTAACGGACTTAAGCTATTAGACAGAGAATAAATTCTCTGTCGGTTGTTGTTATTACAGGAGAGATTACAGGAGTCAAAATCTTACCCAAATCCTGCAAAGAATCCAGATAATAGAGAAACAGGGTTTCTTGGAGAAACAGGGTTTCTTGGAGAAACAGGGTTTCTGGATGTCAGGTTTATTTGCTGATGACAAATAGATTCACCGACAAATTCTAACCCACATCATCATGAGCAAAACGATGATAGAGGAAGTCTAAAGCATGATTCCGCAATTTGTAATATTCCGGATCTTCCATAATCTGAACGCGATCCCGGGGACGAGGGAAGGGAATTTCCATTACTTCACCAATTTTAGCAGCAGGACCATTAGTCATCATTACTAATTTATCTGATAAGAACAAAGCCTCATCAATATCGTGAGTAATCATTAGCACGGTGCAGCGATTATCACTCCATATTTTGAGCAATTCTTCCTGCAATTCTTCTTTGGTAATTGCATCTAATGCACCAAAAGGTTCATCTAAAATTAAAACTTTTGGACGTATTGATAATGCGCGAGCAATGGAAACTCGTTGTCTCATCCCACCAGACATTTGTGGTGGTTTTTTATCAGCGGCTTCTGATAAGCCTACCATGGCGATACTATCACGGACTATCGCTCGTTTTTCTGCTTGGGACTTATTAGGATGAACTGCGTGAACAGCTAGATAGATATTTTCAAAAGCAGTCCGCCAAGGTAGTAGGGCGTAATTTTGAAATACTACCATGCGATCTGGTCCGGGTTTGGTAATTGGTTTTCCTTCTAATTTCACTTCTCCGTGAGTAGGAAATGCAAAACCTGACACCATATTGAGGAGGGTTGATTTACCACAGCCAGAGTGCCCAATTACGCAGATAAATTCACCTTCATCTACGGTTAGATTTACGCCCTCAAGTACTGTGAAAGGACCTTTTCTGGTTGGGTATATTTTACTAACATTTTCAATCGATAGGAACGGTTCAATCCGCTGGGCAGTATTCATCCGTTGCTGTTGTCGGTTGGTTTCGGTATAGGTTAAGGTACGGTTGCTCATTGGTTGTTAGTTGTTAGTTGTTGGTTGTTGGTTGTTTGTTGTTAGTTGTTGGTTGTTGGTTGTTTGTTGTTGGTTGTTTGTTATTAGTCATTCCCCACTCCCTACTCCCCACTCCCCAATGGTTGTTAGTTGTTAGGTGTTGGTTATTAATAATGGTTACAGGCCAGATACGCTTCCTAAAACTAATAACAAATAACCAATAACTAACAACAAATAACCAATAACCAATAACAAATTAAGCTGCTGCTTTCCGTGGTGCATCGATGACAACTTCAGCGATACTGAAATCCCGTTTAATCCGCAAACGATTCAGATAACCAAGGGGATCTTCAGCATTAAATGGAATTCCATCGAATAATTCAATGGCACCTTTGGTGTAGCTAATATCTACCAAACCTAATTCTCTGGCAGCAGTACTAAATACCCGAACTCGACATACCCTTTCCAAAATTTCCACCCAGTTTCTGGGGAAAGGTGTATGATCCCAACGGGCAAGTTGAGTCATGTGCCACAATTGTTCGGTACGACTGGGACGATTCACGCCATCGCCAAAGAATAAGTGATGGGCATATTCCCGCATCGGTTTTTCTAAGCTACAGGTTGAAGCATTGGGATCTCCTAAATGAATGTAAGAGATATTAGTTCCTACATATTCTCGCCGTGACAAAATTTGGCGAATTTCTTGTTCGTTAGCTGTATCTGCACAATAGCGACAAGCTTCTAACATTGCTTTGACTAGGGCAATATGAGTATTGGGATAAGCTTCTGCCCAATCTTCCCTGACACCGAGAACTTTACCAGGATGTCCCGGCCAAAGTTCTAAATCTGTGGCAATAGTAAATCCAACATCTTCCATTGCCGCACGAATATTCCAGGGTTCGCCGACACAGAAACCATCGATTGTTTTTGCTTGTAAATCTACCACCATTTGGGCAGGTGGAATAGTTTTTAGTTGGATATCTTTATCCGGATCAATTCCACCCGACGCTAACCAATATCGCAGGAGTAAGTTGTGCATAGAGGAAGGATGAACCATCCCCATTCTGTGCTGTTCATCGGGAAATTCTAGCAGCAGTCTTCGGAAATCTGCTAACGTATGTACTCCTTGATCGTAGAAGCGCTTGCATAAGGTAATTCCATTACCATTACGAGTCATAGTTAGGGCAGTAACTACAGGTAATGGTCGATTTTCATGACCTCCTAAAGTTAACCATAAGGGCATTCCGGATGGCATTTGTGCTGCATCTACATAGCCGCCAGCCATGCCATCGACAATCCCGCGCCAACTGGTTTCTCGCACCAAACTTACTTCATCTAAACCATGTTTGGTAAAGAAGCCTTTTTCTTTGGCAATGGCGATGGGGGCGCAAGCGGTAAGGGGAACAAAACCAATTTCTAGGTTAACTTTTTCTAACCCGTGACGAGGTACCGTTGTGACTTTTCTCGCCCGCATCTTTTTGATGCGTTTCTGTTGATTGAGGAAGTAAATCATCTCACTACGCAAGACGTAGTAACTAGGATGTTCTACTACTTCCATCCGCTTGCGAGGACGGGGAATATCCACATCTAAAATCTGACCAATTTTGGAACCGGGACCATTAGTTAGCATCACAATTCGGTCAGATAATAGCACCGCTTCATCGACATCGTGAGTTACCATCACGCCCGTGACTTCATTTTCCTCACAAATTTTCATTAATTGCTCTTGAAGATTCCCTCTGGTTAGAGCATCTAATGCACCGAATGGTTCGTCTAATAGTAACACTTTCGGACGTAAAGCTAAAGCCCGTGCGATCGCAACTCGTTGTTTTTGTCCACCTGATAACATCCCAGGGGCTTTATCTGCATGAGGGCGCAACCCTACCATATCAATATGTTGTTCTATGATAGTTTTCCGTTCAGCATCAGGCAAACCTTTCATTACAGAATTAACGGCGAGGGCGATATTTTCTCTCACGGTGCGCCAAGGTAGGAGGGAGTAATTCTGGAATACCACCATCCTTTCTGGTCCAGGTTCGTTAATCTTTTGCCCTTCTAATGTTACCACTCCATCGGTTGGCAAATCCAAACCCGCAATCATATTTAATAAGGTGGATTTGCCACAACCTGAGTGGCCAATTAAGGAGATAAATTCGCCTTTCTTAATCTGAAGGTCAATTCCTTTGAGGGCGATATATTCGCCACCTCCTGAGAGGGGGAAAACTTTTTCTAGTTGATCTACTGCTACGAATACGCTCATTTTTTTGTTTTTTGTTTTTTGTTTGGTAATTGACTCTCGATCGAATTGTTTTAGATCTGGCTTCTATACTGTCACGACTGTCATTTATTTAACCAATAACCAACAACCAATAACTAATAACCAACAACCAATAACCAATAACCAAATTATTTCGGATCTTCGGGAACAATTTGAGTTTGTAACCAAGCAATGCCTTTATCTAACAGCAAGCCAACTGAACCAATATAAAGTAAGGCGAGGATGATTTCACTCACGTAGTTATTTTGATAAGCATCCCAGATGAAGAAGCCAATTCCGACAATCCCTGACATCACGATTTCTGCGGCGATAATCGCTAACCAAGCTAAACCAATAGCAATTCTCAGTCCAGTAAAAATGTAGGGAAGAGCAGATGGAATCAGAATATTGAAGAAGTATTCTTGCTTGGAAAGTTGTAAAACTTTGGCGACGTTATTGTAATCTTGGGGAATTTGCTTTACGCCGACAGCAGTATTAATTAAAATCGGCCAAACTGAGGTAACAAAAATCACAAAAAGAGCAGCAGGTTCGTTCTTTTGTAAGGCGGCGAGGGCAATGGGAACCCAGGCTAAAGGTGCAACCATCCGTAAGAATTGAAAGATGGGATCTAATGCCTTGTCCATCAGGGGATTTGTACCTACTAAAATGCCCATCCCAATCCCGACAGCAGCAGCAGCAGTATAACCAATCGCAACTCGTTGTAGGCTAGCTAATGTTTGCCAAAACAAACCTTTATCTAAACCGCCGCGATCGAAAAAGGGATAAAATAGTAATTCCCTGGTTCGTGGTACTGTGAAAATACTCAATGGTCCAGGTAACTTAGTGATTCCTGTCATCGATAGTAGTTGCCACAAAGTTAGGAGAATTGCGAGGGCGACTAGTGGCGCGATGAGGTTGGATAGTTGTTTTTGCAGGTTAGCAATTAAGGGATTCTGGGAGCCATTGTTTAAGCGTCTCTGTGCTACAGTCATTTGTTTTAATTCCTTGGGGCTAATTTGAAAGTAAGTCCAGTTTTTGTCTGAGGATAAATTATTGACTATCAACAGAAAAACTATTTCATAGTGGCAAGTTTTATTACTAGTAAAAATATTAAATTTTTACTTTCTTGATTTTGAGGCTTTTTAGATATTCTTCTGGTTTTTCCGGATCGAACTTAATACCATCAAAGAACTCTTCAACACCACGGGAAGTACTGGCAGGAATATCAGCCGCCGGAATTCCAGCTTCTTTCGCGGCTTCTCGCCAAATGTCTTCCCGATTTACTTCATCGATCATTTCTTTCGCCTTACTTAAGGTATCTGGCGGCAAGAAACCCCAACGAACGCTTTCAGTTAAGAACCATAAATCGTGACTCTTGTAGGGATAGGAAACGCTACCTTTTTCATCTTTCCAGTAATATGCCGCCATTTTTCGATCGTCAATTTTGCGTTCCCCTAAGTCATATTTGCCCATGAACGGATTTAAAAGGATAGCAGGATCTGCTAGATTGAAGTAGTTCCGTCCTGCTAGAATTTCGGCTAACGCTGGTCGATTATCAAAATTATCACACCATTGTTGGGCTTCCATCAGTCCTTTTAATATTGCTTTGGTGGCTTTGGGATTTTTTTCAACCCAGTCGCCTCTCATGGCAAAGTATTCTTCAGGATGCCCTTTCCACATTTCTGCGGTTAATGCTGCCATGAAGCCAATCTTATCGTTAATAATTCGATAAGGCCAAGGATCTCCGGTACTGAAAGCATCCATCGTACCTGTCTTCATATTAGCAACAGTTTGGGCGGCGGGAACTGTGAGCAATTCCATTTCTAAATCTGGATCAATTCCGCTAGCTGCTGCCCAATAACGGATCCAAAATTCTTGGTTAGCTTTGGGAAAAGTATAGGCTGCTTTAAACTTTTTGCCATTTGATTTTAGCCCTTCAAAGAAAGACTTTTTGCCATCTAGTTTTAAACCCAAACCTTTGCCTCTATGGATATTCGCGATCGCAATCCCATTCCCATGGGTATTCAACTGTGCTAGGATGTACATGGGAATTTTCACATTCCCTTTGGTAATCAAGCCTTGACTGATTTGATAGGGCATGGGCATTTGCCATTGTCCGCCATCAACACCTCCGCCAGCAGAGCCAATTTCTACGTTATCTCTAGCTGAACCCCAGTTAGCTTGCTTGGCGATATTAACATCGGTCATGCCATACTTAGCAAAGAATCCCAGGTGTTTCGCAATAATTAAGGGTGCTGCTTCGACAATGGCGATATATCCTAAATTGGCTTTAGTTGTTTCCGGTTGTTCTTCTGGACTAAGATTAAGAGGTTTAGCTTGTGCCGATTGCGTTCCCGCATTGATGGCTGAGGGTGGGTTGCCCAAGCAGCTATTGAGCAATATTGAACCAGCCGCTGATGCCCCAGCCGTTAATAAAAATCTCCGTCGCGAAAAATTGTTCATAAAATCTCCTTCATCCTTACTATATTTTCTCTATTTATTATTGAATTTTCAGGTAATCGAACTTTTAACGAAACCTCTTAATTCTGGCAGCTAAAAGTAAACTATACTTCTTTTCAGAAGACATGCCAGATGACAAGTTCGTCAAAAGTCAGTTGTGTTAAATCAGGAATAAACTTGATTTATTAGGCAACAGAGACTAACGCTCAAGTATATTACCACTTAGAGCCTAGCGCTCGGTGCAGTATTCAATTGTTGTGCCAGAAAATCTCTGGCAGCAATTTCAACTTGATCTAAGCTTACCATCCCGAAAAAGGAAATGATCGCCTTGGCAAGGGAAATGTTAAAAAAATTTTAAATGGAATAGATAAGTAAATCCGCTGATCTTTGATTGTAAAGGTAACTGAGTCCTATATTATTGGTGTTTATTTATATATATAATTGGTTTATCTCTATATCATAGAGATAAGCATATAGTTACTATTGTTCCAGTCTATGATTAAGGGTAAGAGATTAGGGGTTATTGCTATCTTCTGCCTTTGGCAAGGGGGAAGCGCCCGCCTCAAGCCGTTTGATATGTTCCATCATTCTGCGGTAGTTATCCATATTCCCTTGCTGTCGCCACAATTCTGCTCCTGTCTGAAAATCCGCGATCGCACCTTCTCTATCTCCCAAGTTATAGTTAAGAAGACCGCGAGTTTGATAACCTAAAGCTAAGTTGGGTGCTAAATTAATGGCGCGATCGCAATCTGCTATAGCATTTTGATAGTCTTTTAGCTGAATGCGAATGGAACACCGATTATTATATCCAAGAGGCTTATCGGGTTTGAGACGAATCAATTCGTTATAATCTGCTAGCGCTCCTTGCTTATCACCTACCTGACTGCGAGCATAACCTCGGTAAAAATAGGCATCAGCAAAGTTACCATCTAAATGAATCGCTTCATTAAACTCTTCTATCGCTCCTTGATAATCTCCTGCGCCAGCTTTTTCTAATCCCTCTTCTTGGAATGATTTAGCAATAGCATGATTATTGCAAGCTTGTGTTAGTATCGCAGTAAGCAATGGAATTAGAATAATCTTTATCTTATGGTTAATATAGGATAAAAAAATAGGCGACGAGTCCATGGTTGTTGGTTTATTGGGAGCATTCCACTTTGGCAAAGACACTCATTTTTTGCCCCCCTTTTCACCCCCCCAGCCCCCATTGTCAAAGGGGGGAGAAAGAATACAACCTGCATTTCTTCCAAATCGGGATGCTC
>NZ_JAMZMM010000325.1 GCF_024178385.1 Limnofasciculus baicalensis BBK-W-15
GTTGTTAGTTGTTAGTTGTTAGTTGTTAGTTGTTAGTTGTTAGTTGTTAGTTGTTTGAGAACAACAACAAATATCAACTAACCAACAACAACTAACCAATCTTAATGATTATTCGAGTGCTGATAACTGTAAAAGTTGTAGGTGTCAAACAATGCTCCCGCGAAGCTGCAAGTCAAACCAATTATAATCGCGCCCTCAATTGGAGAGCCACCACCAAAGATTGCCAGAAACTGCCACAGATTTGCTAAACCTATCTTACCAATCGTTTCCAAGCCGGGAATGTATCCAATGACACAGACAAAACCCAATACTCCGGCAATGAACACAATCGGCACAATAAAACTAATAAGAATTGTTAAGAAGAGGGAACGGAGAAGGGTGGGCAAAATGCTCATAAGTCGGCTCGCCAAAGGAGGTGAACTAAACGATAGCGGTAAAAAAAAAGTAAAGATGCTTTCTCTAGAATAAGCGCGATCGCTACGAATAACGGAAAATGTCAAAAATCTTAAATTACCATTAATAATCTTGTTGAACTTATATGAAGGCGTTACTCATAAATCAGTGATATGCTTAGTACGAAACTGTTCCAGCCGTTTGGCTTAAAATCTAGAGCAGATTGCAGGTTTATGAAGTACACCTCAGAAACCGGGTAACTTCGGCGAAACCCGGTAACTTCGGCGAAACCGGGTTTCTCTGTACCTTACTCACTTGAAATTCGCTGTATAAGTTTTTATAGTACTAGTCGCTCCACGTTTGATTTAACCTTATCGGTATGAAATTCAATCAGACGCATTGCGGATAGCACTTCAGGAGACTTAAAACGTGTTTCGTCGCACCCGTACCTCGATTATCTTGTATTTCGGCGCTTTGTTACTGATGCTACTCAGTAGTCTGCTACACCATACCGCACCCACTGCCGCAGAATCTCTATCTATTTCAGAATCGTCGCCGATCGCGGAAATCGTGAGAGGATGGGAATACCGCTGGGGTGACTCTCCTCTAGATGCGTCTGGTATTCCGATATTTACTCACCAAGCCAATTCTAATTCTGAATGGCAACCCTTTCAGTTTCCCCACAAAATAGAAAAACCATTAGGGGTAAATACGAAGATTCTCTGGTTGCGGGTTCCCTTGCCTGGGAAACAATTGCAGTCCCCCACACTATATTTGGGAGGAGTCCCCTACATATTAGATGTTTATCTTGAGAATCGACTTCTCTATACTCAATTGTCCCTCAATAGGGCAGGTGAAGCAAACCTGGTAGATTATCAATGGCCTATTGTTAGTCTTGAACCAGATTTTCAGAATAAGAATCTATTTTTTCGAGTTTATGTAGGCGGCAATGCTGGGATTTATATCGGATTATTTGAAAGAATTATCCTGGGAGAGCAAGTCAGGATAATTCAATTGTTTTTTCAACAAAAGATTGACACATTATTAGGGGTAATGTTTATTTTCTTAGGTTCAATATCCTTAATCTCTTGTTTGGGCAAACAAAAGGAAAAATCCTATTTTTACTTTGGTTTACTCGCCATAACCATTGGATTGTATGCTGTTGCACCTTCGGCTTTGATTCGGTTATTTTTCAAAGATTTTGCTATATTAAATTTCGTTGAATTTACGTCATTTTATCTGATTCCAGTGAGTTTTTGTCTCTTTTTTGAAGAAATGTTTGGTGCAGGATATCGGTCAATTATTCGCCGTCTCTGGCAAATCCATCTTCTATTTGCAGGTGTGGCTTTACTTTCCATTACTACTGGCAGAATTTCTTGGAGTCAAACCGTAACCCCAGCTCAAATTTTATTACTGATATCGGCTTCCGTGGTATTATTCAGGGCTATCAAAATATCATTAAAGGGAAACTCGGATGCTAAATTGTTTACATCAGGATTTATCATCCTCACTCTATCGGGAATTAACGATGTTTTAATCTATCAGATGTCATGGGTTTATTGGTATCACAAAATGTACCCCTGGGGAACCCTAATTTTCATCCTAATTTTGGGATTTATTTTAGAAAGTCGCTTTACAGAATCCCAACAATTATTACAAGCTTATGCTCTAGAATTAGAAAGCAAGAATGCCACATTACAAAAACTAGATCAACTTAAGGATGAATTCTTAGCCAATACCTCACACGAACTAAAAACTCCCCTAAATGGTATTATCGGGATTGCGGAATCCTTAGTTGACGGTGCGACTGGTAAATTATCTAAACAAACGGTATTCAATCTTTCTTTAATTGTATCTAGCGGGAAAAGACTCCACCAACTTGTTAACGATTTACTGGATTTTTCCAAACTCAAACACCAAAAGATTGAACTGAAACTCCAACCTGTAGGGATACGAGAAATAACAGAGGTTGTATTAACACTTTCTCGCCCCCTGATTAAATCTAAACCAGTAGCATTAATTAATAAAATTGCGGCAGATATTCCACCAGTGAATGCTGATGAGAATCGAGTGCAACAGATTCTATATAATCTAGTAGGTAATGGGATTAAATTTACCGAGCGTGGTACTGTTGAAGTATCTGCCGAAGTTGTTAATGATTGGGTGCAAATTACGGTTACAGATACTGGTATTGGCATTCCGAGTAATAAATTCGAGCGTATTTTTGAATCCTTTGAGCAAGCAGATGGTTCAATTGCCAGAGAATATGGTGGTACAGGATTGGGTTTAGCAGTTACAAAACAACTTGTTGAACTCCATGGTGGTAATATTCTGGTTGAGTCTACTGTAGGATTAGGTTCGCGATTCACCTTCTCCCTTCCTGTATCGGAAAGTCAAATAGAGAGGAAACTTTTAGAGGAAATCTCTCAGGTGCAAGAGTCTCCTGAAATTACCGTTACTGACGATAATATATTAATAAATTCAGAGGGATCAGTATCTTTAGATGGCGCATTTCAGATTTTGATTGTGGATGATGAACCTGTTAATCTTCAGGTAATAGTTAATCATCTTTCCTTACACAATTATGCCATTACTCAAGCATCAAATGGTATAGAAGCATTGGAAATTATTGACAGTGGTTTCAAACCAGACTTGATTTTGTTAGATGTAATGATGCCGAGAATGACAGGGTATGAACTTTGTCAAAAAATCCGGGAACAATTTTTACAGAATGAATTACCTGTAGTGTTATTAACTGCCAAGAATCAAGTATCAGATTTGGTGGAAGGATTTGCCGCAGGTGCTAATGACTATTTGACTAAACCGATATTGAAAAACGAATTGCTGGCAAGAATTAAAACCCATCTCAGATTAGCCAAAATTAACGCTGCTTATGAGCGCTTTGTACCCCAAGAATTCTTAAAATTCTTGGCAAGAGAAAGTATTATTGATGTCCAATTAGGCGATCAAGTACAGCGCGAAATGACAGTATTATTTTCTGATATTCGCTCCTTTACTAGTCTATCAGAAAGGATGTCACCAAAGGAAAATTTTGACTTTATTAATGCTTACTTGAGCCATGTAAGTCCAGTAATTCGTCATTATCGCGGCTTTATTGATAAATATATCGGAGATGCTGTCATGGCACTGTTTCCCCAAACCGCAGATGATGCGGTGCAAGGAGCAATTGAAATGCAAAAACAAGTCTCTCTCTATAATCAGGAGAGGCAAAATATGGGTGAAGTACCAATTGCAATTGGCATTGGTTTACATACGGGCAGTTTAATGTTGGGTACTGTGGGAGAGTCTCAGCGGATGGAAACTACGGTAATTTCAGATGCGGTAAATTTAGCATCTCGTTTGGAAGGGTTAACTAAGGTTTATGGTGTGGATATTTTGATTAGCGAAGAAACTTTATATCGTCTGGATAATCCGGAAATTTATGCTTATCGATATCTGGATCGTGTTACAGTCAAGGGGAAAAGCCAACCTATTGCTATATTTGAAGTCTATGATAGTAATTCCCCATATTTGATTGAAATTAAACGGCAAACCCGTGGGGAGTTTGAGCGGGGAGTAGCACTTTATGTGGCGAAAAAGTTTTCTGATGCCCTGGTATTTTTTGATCGTGTTTGGCAAATAAATAAACAGGATCTGGTGGTAGAGTTATATATAGAACGCTGTAAGGAAGCTAGTAGAATATAAGTTGAAACTTGATAAGTTTATAACTTATTGACCATATAGTCATATATAACCAAAAATGATAGAAACAGAAGATCCTTTTAATCTTCTGTTCAACTTATATTTAGATTTTACAGTAGATGGGGGCGGTGGGACTTGAACCCACACGACATTTTACAGTCAACGGATTTTCATTCTCCTTGTAGCTTTCGCTCCTGCTATTACTAGCACTTGAGAATTGGACTCTCCCTTTACCCTCGACTTCACGTTAGGGTAGCTCCCGTCGAGTCTCTGCACCTTCCCTCAATCTTGGATTGCCGATTGTCACCAACCGCAAATCTAAAATCTTTGGGCTTGGCTCAGGATTGCCATATCTGTTGTCAGACTTAGGTTTCCCTGAGTTTGAGAGCCGCCACTTGAGAGATTTCTCCATCAAGGCTCAATTTCCTTAAGTCCGTAGCGTCTACCATTCCGCCACGCCCCCGTATTAGTTTGTCACCAGGTTCAGAATTTTGCCTGATTCTCAGTATATCACCTTACATACCATTGTTGACCAAGCAAACTCTGGAAAGTGAAGGTTGTCGCTACCGTTTAGGCAAGTTTTCCCATTATAACCTCTTTTGGGCAAATTGATCCAAAAAATTTACCAGATCCAACTTCTTGTCTCCCCCCGCTCCCTCCCATCCCCTGATCCCTCTGTCTAAAGAGCAGAGATGAAAGTACAATGATAGCGATCGCTAGCCTCATGTTGTTTTCCCCGAACAGAAACTATGGTTGTTGCCCTGCTGTACCTAGCTTTAGGTGGACTGTACCTCGTCGTGGTTCCCCTTGCCGTTTATCTCTACCTGCAAAAACGCTGGTACGTCGCCAGCTCCATTGAGCGGGTATTCATGTATTTCCTGGTATACTTCTTTTTTCCAGGATTATTGCTATTCAGTCCTTTCCTCAACTTTCGTCTTAAGAAGCGCCAACCAGCCTCTTGAGCTAATCGATGGGGGATTTGGGATTGCCAATTTGCGATCGCACTCCCATAATTAGATATCTCTTAATTCAAACTACAATCTAAGGATTCAGCTATCAGGAGTCACAAATTGGCATTCAAAACTATTTGCTAATTACAATAGTATTTAGTTGAAAAAAGGTAATATATCAGATTATTCCCCTACCTGACTCCTGATAGCCAAATCTTCACCAGAAATCTCAAGTCCAAAATCGGATAATTGTTACATGCGCAGAATTGACGCGATCGCGATTTCCCTCGGTGTCTTCGCCGCTGGTGGTATCGTCTATATAATCTTACAACTCGTCGGTCTAGATAGCCAAAATGCAGGTATCTGGAGTCAAGCATTATTAGTCCTTGGTTTGCTCGGCTGGGTGTTAAGCTATTTATTCCGAGTCGCCACCAAAAATATGACTATCCATCAGCAAGCAAAAGACTATGAAGATGCAGTATTGCAAAAGCGCCTTGAAGAAATGACTCCAGAAGAAATTGCTCAACTACAAGCGGAAATTGAACAAGAAAAACTTTCTCAATCTGCCAATAAATGATCTTGTTTGAGAGAAAAACCTAACCCCCCAGCCCCCTTAAGAGCGCAGGGCTGTTTCATTCTCGGTTGAAAAATTGGTTTTTTTGGGGGCAGGGAGCAGGGGAGCGGTTAATGGTAAGATGTCAAACAACAAAAAACAAACAACCAATAACCCATTACAAATGTTCAAAATTTCCGATTCCTTCCAATTCCTGCGGCAAAACGGCCAATGTGCCCTCATTCCCTTCATAACTGCGGGAGATCCCGATTTGGCAACTACGGCAAAAGCGATTAAAATACTTGACAAATCGGGGGCAGATATGATTGAGTTAGGCGTGCCTTACTCCGATCCTCTCGCAGATGGTCCAACAATTCAAGCTGCCGCCACGAGAGCATTACAAAAAGGGGTAAAATTGGATGATGTTTTGGCAATTGTCAAGGATGTTATCCCAGAAATCCGAGCGCCGATTATCTTATTTACCTACTATAATCCGATTCTGAATCGAGGTATTGAAACCTTTCTAAAACAGATTGCCGCCGCCGGAGTACAAGGATTAGTTGTACCTGACTTGCCTTTAGAAGAAGCAGAATCTTTAATTAAACCTGCCGCAGAAATTGGGATTGAAGTTATCTTATTGGTAGCGCCCACTAGTCCTAAAGATAGAATAACTGCGATCGCAAAACAATCCCAAGGCTTCATCTATCTCGTCAGCGTTACCGGAGTCACGGGGATTAGACAAGAGGTTGCTTCAAGAGTGCCAGAGTTACTCCAACAGATGCGTGCTGTCACAGATAAACCCATTGGGGTGGGATTTGGTATTTCCGCACCGCAACAAGCCAAACAGGTGAAAGAATGGGGTGCAGATGCCGTTATTGTTGGTAGTGCTTTTGTGAAACGGTTGGCAGAAGGAACCCCTGATGAAGGATTGGCGGCGATTGGGGAGTTTTGTCAGAGTTTGAAGGTGGCGATTAGTTAATTGCTAATTGCTATATTAGGAGGCAAAATTAATGTCTGACAAAGATAAAGAATCCATTGGGTTAGCTGAGTTTATTCAACAGGTTAAACAAGATCTTTTATCGGTAGTGCCAGGTAAGGATAAGGATGCCCCTTTCCTCTTTGTTGAGTCTGTGGAATTGGAATTACAGGTTACTGTAAAACGAAGTGGTAAGGCGGGTGGAAAGGGAAGTATTAAAATTAATGTTTTGGGCACAGGTGGAGAGATTGGAGTTGAAGGGGGTGGGGAATTAGGGCGAGATGATGTTCATAAAGTGAATGTGAAACTTTCTCCAATATTTGATAAAGAGCGTCTGCTGGAATTTTATCAGACATTACATCCGGATTTGGTGCTACAGACGGTGAAGAAATCTGTAGATGGAATTCTCAAAGGTGATGGGGAGAGTAATCTGGATGATGATTTGGGTGAATTCTGATAAATCTAGTAGGGTGCGTTACTCATAACGCACCCTACTGAGGTGATGAGGTT
>NZ_JAMZMM010000326.1 GCF_024178385.1 Limnofasciculus baicalensis BBK-W-15
GTGTAGCCGCGACTTCTAGTCGCAGGCGTGCAAGATCTAAGTAAAACATTTCAGGTTTAATATCAAGTTTCGATTGTGGCCGATCAAAAAAAAATCCGCGTCCCCGCTTTCGTTTTAATGATAAGTATTCAATCGAATCAAATATGATGAGGGGTTATCGTGACCAGTATGACTAGTTCGCCATCAGTTGGCGTGAGGGGAAAGACCCCCTTTTTTAGGATTATGTTACTCTGTTGAGAGAAAAATTATTTTTTGGTGTACTCGCTACAACCTAATACTTGATTCGCCATGGAAGAAAGCTGGTAAACTCAAGAGTGCGATCGCGCTTCTGTGTTAGCCCAGGGCGTGGAGCAAACAAATCCCAATTGCCAACCAAATCAAAATACTATACCTTGTCAACCCTAAAGCTTGGTAAATTTTATCCTGTGTAATCGGCTCAACTGAATCTCCTAAAAGAGGTTTATGTTTAGCAATACCCCGATACCAATTGGTTCCCCCCACTTGAACACCTAAAATCGCTGCATAAGCACATTCACTCCAACCTGAATTAGGGCTGGAGTCTTTCACTCCATCGCGGCGACACAGATTCAGGACTTTTTGAGGCTTTCCCGACAAAAGAGCTAAAGTAATTACAGTTAATCTACAGGGCAACCAAGTGAGGTAATCTTCTAACTTGGCACTAAACCAGCCCAAATCTTGATAAGGTTCTTCCCGATAACCCACCATGGAATCTAGGGTACTGGCGGCTTTATATGCTAAAGCCAGGGGAACACTACCCACTCCGGGTAAAAATGCCCCGACAATCCCATAGAATAGAGGAGCCATGACACCATCGGTAGCATTTTCCGTCACTGTTTCCAGTACGGCGCGGAGGATTTCTGGTTCGCTCAATTTTTCTGTATCTCTACCAACATATAGACTTAATTTAGAACGAGCGAGATCTATTTGTCCATCGCTTAATGGTTGCAACACATCAACGGCTGCTCCTCGCAAACTTTTTCCTGCCAAACAGCTAGCTAGCATAACTGCTTCTAAAGAGATTCCGAATAGTGGATTCAGGTAGTTTGCGCCTCGAAGAATTAACCATCCTACCAATCCACTACTGAGTATTAGCCCTATACCTAGTCCAACTCCTGCTAACCGACGTTGCCATTTTCCATGGCAGTGGGTAATGACTAACTGAGTCCACTGAGAAATAATCCAGCCCATTACCCGCACCGGATGAGGCCAACCCCAAGGATCGCCGATAAGGTAATCTAGACTGGCAGCTAGTAATAAAACTCTGGACTCTGTAATATAACTCACGAAAATTTATTGAATATACAGGA
The DNA here is from genome assembly GCF_024178385.1 of Limnofasciculus baicalensis BBK-W-15. GTDB lineage: Bacteria > Cyanobacteriota > Cyanobacteriia > Cyanobacteriales > Coleofasciculaceae > Limnofasciculus > Limnofasciculus baicalensis. Next base: position 1,329 of record NZ_JAMZMM010000326.1, read on the forward strand.
TTTTGGTTATTTTTCAAATAACCAATCATAATTGGCTCTCACTCCCTTGCCAACAACTAACAACCAACGACTTGATTTAAACCACAAAACTAGTTTCTTCTCCTCGAGCAGCTTGCCAGCTACGGGCATCGTAGTAAAGGTCTGCGAGAGTTATGCTGTATAAAGCTTCTTTAAGTTTTTCGTGTAACCGTCGCCAGATTGTAAAAGTCACCCAGTCTTCAGCTTGGGCGGCATCTGGAATATGGTGAGGTAAAGGTTCGATAGTTTCGCCAACTGCTGCTAAAATCTCACCCAAAGAAATTTCTGCTGGAGAGCGAGCTAATTGATAACCGCCTTGAGCGCCTCGTATCGAGTATACTAAATCGGCACGACGCATTTCTATAAGCAATTTCTCCAAATAAGGAGCGGGTAAATCTTGGCGCAGAGCGATCGCACGAACAGATGTTGGTCCATAATCAGGCTGTAGGCTGAGATCGAGTAGTGCTTTGACACTGTAATGTCCACGAGTTGTGAGCTTCATTTGTAGAGAGTAGAACTTAATGGACTTTTGCCGCAACTTAAAAAAAGCCAAGTTTAGCGGCGAGTAGTTCCCATCACGGCTTTGACACCATAACATTATCTCAATAAAGCAGTTGTTTCTATCGGCTCCATCAAGATGAACGGTTTCTGAGAGACTAGTTCAGAAAAAAGATAGGGAAACTAGTTGACAGTTTGGGTGTAATATAGTTTGATAGGCTAATAGAACACCAAGATTTTTTTATCTTGGTTGACCGTCGGTATAGCGAAAACGCTTACTACCAGTTAACTGCTTACTTTTAGATATTCAATCTGATGGCTAAAAATAAAAAGATGGAACCCTTAGAGGGAGAGGAACTGGTTCAAAAAGTTAAAGACCTGGGAGACCTGAGTAAGGAAGAAAAGGCAAAAGCCTGTGGCTACTGTACCTTCACAAAAAACGGGGTAGAGCGAGTCAACATGATGAAGTTTCTCAACGCTCTGATCGATGCGAAGGGAATTGAGTTAGATATCACAAGTAATGGTAATGGTCGTGGAGGGAGGACTGCCAGTTATCGCATATCTGTCCAGTCTAACGGTAACCTACTGATTGGCTCCGCCTACACCAAGCAAATGAACTTGCAACCGGGTGATGAATTTGAAATCACCTTGGGAAGGAAGCATATTCAGCTAAAACAAGTCGATGCAGAAGAAATACTTGAGGCATCCTAACCTCAACCTGTAAACGAAAATTGTAGGGTGCGTTATGCGAGAGCTAACGCACCCTACGCAATCTGCGTGCCATTAGCAATTTTCAAGATTCCCATTTGGCAACGGATGGGGTAACGGATGTAACGGATGGAGTAACGGATATGGTGGATAAGGTAGCGGTTTTTTGGATGTGGGATTATTCAGATTAACAGATAAACCATCCATTTTAGTTCACGATAAATTCCCAATCCAATCACCAGACAAATAGGGAGAAGCCATAAACAGTAGGAGCGAGATATACATACCCCAACACAAAACGAAAATAAATTGCAAGTCGCGTCGGGCTAAAAGAATAGCTGAGATCCCCATTGTTAAAGCAAAAGAAGTAGAGATAGCTGGCAAAAAGTAATTGGTGGATTGAGAAATAAAATAAATAGTACCTGCGATCGCACCCACAGCCATCAATCCTAAACTAATAGTCCAAATCCGAGGATAAGATTTAGAACTAGGCCAATTCCAGATATCCGCCAGTTGAGCGCCACCAGCTAAGGCTAAAGCAGGATAAATGGGCAAAGCATTCCAGGGTAGTTTAGTCACCATCAGAGAAATTGCGCCCAAATAAACAAATGTCCAAACCAAGACTAATTTAGCCCAACCCCAATTGCGATTCTTCCAGGCTAGCCACAATCCGCAAGGGAAGAATACTAACCAAGGGGCTGAAAATTTGCAAATTTCTATGAGATAGTACCAAGGAGGTCCAGTATGACCATCTACAGCCAGCCAAAGAGGTTTGAGGGAGTGGTCGATCGTACTTGTCGCGATCGATGTCTGACTGTATAGCAGCGGGATAGAGTACCAAGCTAACCCAGGTACGATACCCAGAAACCAGCCTAGCCACCAATACCCAGAAGTGAGGAGTCTGGGGGTATCCCAGACTAAAAATACCAGAACGATCGCCAAGAGACAAAGTCCCAGCAGAACCCCTTTAGAGAGGCAAATCAAGCCCAAACCAACCCCAGCACCCAGCCCATAGCGTAAATCCCGTCGCGATCGCAAAACACACCACATAACCAGCATGAAAAAACACAAACCCGTCCCATCGCTCATTGCCAAACGCCCATAATAGACAACAGGGAATAAGGTTAAATAAATCAAGCTGGCAAAAATTGCGCTTCGACGAGCTGGGAAGATTTCCCTAGCAATGCCATAGAGGAGTGGTACAGAGAAGGCAGACAAAATCGCACCAGGTAAGCGCGTCATCCAGATACCATTGCCACCAAGATTATAAGCAAAGGAAATTAACCAATGGAGTAGTGGGGGATCTTGGGGATAAGCTTGAGCCTGGAGGGATGGATAAAACCATTGCCAAGATCCCACGGTATGTTTGCCGATATTACCCGTCACTAAATCAATCGTTGTTTTCTCCCACCCTAAAAGAGGCAGACTTTCCAGATTAATGCTAAATAAGAGTAGTGCTGCTAGGAGTAATCCTAAAAGCAAGATCCGCTCAACCCAGCGTTGAGTTTTGCGAATTCGGCTGCCCGAGCGTCCCCAAATAAACGTTTGACGATCCATCTTTAAACTAACAATTTTAATTGCTACCAACTATCAGTGGCACTTCTGGCGGCAATCCACAAGGCATTTGTGGGTTGAGAGCGGTAGTAGTGCATCTGGGCGGTTCTATCCAATTATGACTTTCCCAATCACCAATTTGTCTAACTAAGATGCTAATTTTTTAGATTTGAGAACGAGAAAAGCTGGCAGAGCAATTCCTTTGCGCCTTCCTATTCCCCCCTTTCCCGGACTAAGTTAATGAAATTAACAGATAACTGAGATCTTGCACCATTGACAATAAGTGTAGGGTGGGCAGTCCCCACCAACGTAATAATCAGCTTTTCGCCTGATATTGGGGACTGCCCACCCTACATAAAACTAAAGCCTTAACAGTCCACCAAATTGATGTCTAATGGGTTGTGGTTAGTCAGAAACCCTCAGAACTTGGTGGGATCGCTACTAGGGATAAACCCCAGGATTCACTCCAGGAAAGACTTAGGAGCTGTGATGCAATTAATAATACTGTTCTCTGCCACACAGAGGTGTTACAATAGGTGGAGTGAATGAAAAGTTAACTGTTCGGGCATCCATTCCCAACCAATTGGCTGACCTTATTGGTAAATCGGTACAATCTGAGGTCTCTGGGAATCCATCTTTACTAAATACATCCGGAACAGCATCATTTCCGAGAAATAAGTAAATAACCCACAAGCTTTATGCAAACCATGGGGATTTCCCTCGACACCCTCAGCAAGAAAAACCCTTGATTGGGTGGGTTTTGCGGATTTATCGCACGTCGAACTTTAATGAACTCAACCATCTCAGGCTTTTGAATATGGAAAATACAGTACGGCGAAAGTTTCCCAGCAACTGGAGAAAACCCCTTTCGCTGATTGACTCTTGCCTGTTAAGTTTCCTTCGAGATTGGTTATTTTTGCCGAGGGGCAAAACCAATCGGACATTCAAAGCTGAGTGGATTCTATGCAACCATTAGATATATGGAAGACTCTCTTGAATTAACCCTACAGATGGTGATCGTTGTCTCAGCCGGGATTAGCGCCCAGGTAATCGCTGAGTACCTCAAAGTTCCCAGTATCGTTTTTCTCCTTACCTTTGGTATTCTACTGGGACAAGATGGCTTTGGTTTCTTGCATCCTCAGCAACTGGGCGTTGGTTTAGAGGTGATTGTTTCCCTATCGGTAGCGGTCATTCTTTTTGAGGGAGGACTAAATCTGAACCTGCGAGATTTAGGCAAAGTTTCCGGTTCCCTTAGAAATTTAGTCACTTTGGGCACTTTGATTACGCTCATCGGAGGCGGGATGGCGGCTCACTGGCTGGGGGAATTTCCCTGGTCCATTGCTTTTCTCTTCGCAGCATTAGTCGTTGTCACTGGTCCAACTGTAATCGGTCCGTTGCTCAAACAGGTGAAAGTGGATCGACGAGTAGCGACTATTTTAGAAGGAGAAGGGGTTTTAATCGATCCGGTGGGTGCAATCCTCTCTTTTGTGGTATTAGACACTATTTTGAATAGCGGTGCCGATCCCCAAATGATCGTTATCGGTTTGATCCTGCGCTTGGGTGTGGGGGCGGTTATTGGCGGGGTTGGTGGTTGGTTGTTGGGCTTATTTCTCAAGCGTGCCGATTTTATCTCAGAAGACTTGAAAAATCTGGTGGTTTTGGCGGGAATGTGGGGTTTGTTCGGCTTGGGGCAGACAATTCAGTCTGAATCGGGTTTGATGGTAACGGTGGCGGCTGGTATTGTAGTTCGAGCCTCGTCTTTACCTGAAGAGCGTTTGTTGCGACGATTTAAGGGACAGTTAACTGTCTTGGGTGTATCGGTGTTGTTTGTCCTTCTGTCAGCGGATCTCTCAATTGCTAGTATCTTTGCTTTGGGATGGGGTAGTGTTTTTACCGTATTGACGCTGATGTTTATCGTGCGCCCCATTAGTGTGAGTTTATGTACTTGGAATAGTGGGTTAAACTGGCGACAAAAAATATTTTTAGCCTGGATTGGCCCGAGAGGTATTGTTAGTGCTTCTGTTGCGTCTTTGTTTGCAATTCTATTAACTCAAAAAGGAATTAATGGTGGGGATTCGATCAAAGCGCTGGTTTTTCTCACTATTATGATGACGGTATTTCTCCAAGGGTTAACTGCTCGTTGGGTTGCTCAATGGCTCCAACTTAATCCAGAGGCTAATGCGACGGGGGCTGTGATTATTGGTTGTAATCCTTTGAGTCGTTTGATTGCTCGTCTATTTCAAGAACGGGGAGAATCGGTTGTTCTGATTGATACCGATCCGGAGGCTTGCCAAAAAGCTCAGGAAGAAAATTTGCGCGTTTTCCATAGTAGCGGGTTGGATATTGATGTGTTAGAAGAGGCGGGACTTGAATCGATGGGAACTTTCTTGGCAATGACTAAGAATGGTGAGGTAAATTTTGTTTTAGCACAACGAGCTGCGGAAGAGTTTGCGCCACCGCGAGTATTTGCTGTATTTCCTCGCGATCCTCAAACAAATGGCACGAATAATAAGATTAAAGTTAATCAGGCATTCGTACCTGAACTCTCAATTAAAACTTGGAACCAGTACATTATTGATGGGCAAGTGAAGTTAGGGCAAACTGCTTTAAAAGAAGGAGAATTTGCTTTTCAAAAGGCTCATTTACAAGCCTTAATTCGCGCCGGAGAATTGGTTCCTTTACTATTGGAAAGAGATGCTCATGTTCAAGTAGCAGGTGCTAGTGAAACTTGGCAAGCTTGCGATCGCATTATTTATTTATTGCACGATCCTAGACCAAAACTTTTGAAGCGTTTGTCGGGTGGTACTTCTGCTTCCCTTCTGGCGGTGGAAATACTCTCAGAAGTTGAGGAAATCCCCATTGCTATTCCTTTCGCGGAAATGGCGGTAGCGGAAACGAATTGAGGTGAGAGGGAGTGGAAAAGCGGATGCCATATCGGGAGGTGGGGAGT
>NZ_JAMZMM010000752.1 GCF_024178385.1 Limnofasciculus baicalensis BBK-W-15
TATAGAACCCATTTGACATCTTTTAGGCTGCAAGCCTTTTAACCATCAGCCTAATAAAACAAAGATTCATCTTGGCAGTTGCATTGTCTAAAGTTCTCTCAAAGTTTTTCACGAGAATTTTGCATCTTTCCATCCAAGAATTTGACCGTTCAATTATCCACCTTGCCACAACCGGAACAAATCCCGACTTTCCCGACACTTCTTTTTCTTGTTTCGATGGTTTTTTTGAGAGTTCAAACTTGATTTTGGTCATGATTTGTGGATAGATCTTCTTCAACTCAATAGTCAGATGTTCGGGATGATATCCGTGGTCTAGCAATATGGTGATTTTCGGAATATTGACGGGTTTAGACTTGAAATAATCGATGTTTTTACTCAACATTTCAATCAAGCCCGCATCATCTGATAAATTCCCTTTCGTGGAGTGAGTAAAGAAAGGAAACCCCAGCGTATCAACAGCCAGATGCCTCTTAATACCATTTGTCGATTTGTAGAAACAATACCCTTTTGATGTTATACTGGCATTACAGGTATTTTTCACTGCTTGTGAGTCGATCATCATCAACCTAGTCCACTTCGGTTTTTTTTTGACCTGCTCGCGGATTTGAGAATGTATTATTCTCATCAGTTCTTCAAGTACTCCTTGCGCTCGCCACTGTTTGTAATACCAATATACGGTTGAGTAGGGGGGTAAATCTTTTGGTAAGTCTTCCCAATTACAACCATTTTTGAGTTGATAGAAGATACCATCTAAAATTTCTCTTTTAGTCCAGTTAGGGGGTCTAGTTCGCTTTTTAGTGGGTAATATTTGATCGAGTAGGGGTTCAAGGATTTCCCACTCTGAGTCCGTTAGATTGCTAGAGTACGGCATGACTGATTAATTAAGGCTGTTTTGATGATAACTTTACATCATTATCCCAGCCGGGACAACCAACTTGAAAACCTTTCCAGACCTGGGTTTCAACTGAACCACCTCAAAAAAGAGATCGTGTTACGCGATCGCACAAGTGTGAGCGATGGGATCCTGTGCTGCGATGGCAACGTTAGCCCCAGGTATTGCTGGCAAGATGTCAAATGGGTTCTATA
>NZ_JAMZMM010000327.1 GCF_024178385.1 Limnofasciculus baicalensis BBK-W-15
TGAGTTTTGAGTTTTGAGTTTTGTTAGCGCAGCGGGACGAAGTCCGTTTTGAGTTTTGAGTTTTGAGCTACCCCATTTTATCAAGTTTTGTGACGTTGAGAAATAAAAACATACTGAGACTTGAGATGGAGAGGTATAATCATGTTTTTGTAATATATTTATATATGCCTAATAAAGAATTCAAGCAAAAGGTCAAACAGTGGGAGGTTTGGGAGGAAATAACGGATAACGGGGTGACCATCAGTTTTGGCAGAAGCGAACATATTTTGAGGTTCAAATCAATAGGTGATATTTCAGACAAGGCAGAGTGTATCCACAAATTTGAAGCTGTAACTTACGAAGAGGCGGCGAGCATCTATAACCTGCGCATGGGTTATGGTACTTATAAACCACAAGGAAAAGCGGAACTTTGTCCCAATGGTTGCGGGTGTTATTATTACCCCGAAAGTTCGGGCGAGTGCCCCTATTGTGGTGTTTTAGATTAGAAAAGGGAAAACATAGATAAGAAATGAAATACCTCATCAAAATTTCTATCCCTTCAATATGTAATTAGGCGAGTTTAGTATGTTGACTATTTTTATTAGTAAAAACTGTAAAGAGACTAAATGTTACATTCAGCAGCAATAGAAAAATAAAAATAATTTGTTAATCTATGAACACTCATACCGAAACTCACCAACTAGAAACCCCCACCAAAATTCAGAAACAGTTAGAGACAGCTCGGCAGCATTTTCAAGAACAGACATTTACAGATGAACAACTGGCAAGAGCAATCGGAGAAGATCGTCGGACGGCTGTTAGACGAATTAAGGTTTGGAAAAAAAGCAACTCTATTTATGAAGCTGGCAAAGATCTCTATACATTCGAGCCACAAAAAGCAATAGGAACCCCTCTAGAAAGGGCAAAACAGTGTTTTCAACAAGCTCCTTTTACTTCGCAGGAGCTGGCAAAGGAATTAAACGTGAATTTACGCACTGCTCAAAGATATATAAAATATTGGCTAGAAGAAGCAGAAAGTATAGATCTTTATCGCGTGCCAAAAACAAGAGAGCTGGTGGCTTTTAACCCGAACCTGAAACCCTCTGTAACTCAGGAGCAAGGAATAGACAAAACTCAAAGAGACTTATCTGTAGGGTGCGTTATGCGTAGCTAACGCACCATGACAAATATATCTGGTGTCGTAAGTCCTATTAATCCTGTCAGTTGCTAGTAGTAGCACAGGTGTGTTAGGAGAATAACGCACACTACAGATAGAGGATTGGTGCTTCACGAAAATTCACAAAAACAACTTCCGATTTGGTGTAAACTTAAGTCATAAGTCAAAATTACTGAACATTAAAAACTGAATAAGAAAAGCTGTTCAAATACAGTCATCGACACACCTCGGCAAATCGCCGAAACCCTATTGTTTTCGTTGAGGTGTGTTGATGCCTTACAGGGTAAGAGTTTGAGGTGTGTGTTTTACTCAATTTTGGAGATGATAGAGCTTCATTTTCTGAGGTGTGTCGATTCTTAGTCTGAAACCAGCTCTGTGTAAGGCTTCTACAGCGAACTCTTTCCAAAACCTCTTCCCCGAAAGGGGATGGAAACTTTGTGATGATAGGATTGATGCCGTATACTAATATCTGTATTGCCCTCTTTAACGGCAATTCACAGGTTACTAACTATCAAACAAATCGTGAAAGATTCAGAACAAACAAAAAACTGGTATAAATCAATCGCCGCCACCTATAAATCTGGCTATTTATCGCCAGTTACATCAGAAGCCAGAAAAAATTGGTATAGCCAAGTTGCAGACGCTTATAATAAAACAAGACCTTCCTATCCCCAACAACTAATTACCCGCGCTGTCGAATTAGCAAAATTACCTTCAGACGCGATATTATTGGAAATAGGATGCGGTCCCGGTACGGCAACTGTTACCTTTGCTAAGTTGGGCTTTTCCATGATTTGTCTTGAACCCAGCCAAAAAGCTTGCCAACTAGCCCAAGAAAATTGTACTCCCTATCCCAAAATCGAGATTGTCAATACCACCTTTGAAGAGTGGAATCTAGAAATAGAGAGATTTGATGCTGTTTTAGCAGCGACATCCTTTCACTGGGTTTCACCGGAAATTGGATATGCCAAAGCAGCAGGAGCATTAAAAGACAAAGGCTATCTAATATTCTTGTGGAATCTGACACCTCAACCTGACTATGAAGTATATCAACTTCTCCATGAAGTCTATCAAACCCACGCTCCATCTCTAGCACGATATGAAGACAGAGAAAGTCAGGAAAAATCTCTCATCAATACAGGAAAACCCATGATTGAATCAGGTTACTTTCAGGATTTGCTTTCCGAACATATTTCTTGCAAAGTTACCTATTCAATTGATGATTATCTAGCGCTTTTGAGTACCCTATCACCCTATATCGCCTTAGAAGATAAGCAACGGGATAGGTTGTTTGCAGGTTTACGGGAAAAACTGGAAAGACACTGCGGTAAAACTATCGAAATATCCTATATCTCAGCCTTTCATATCGCTCAAAAACAATAGTTCATGTTATGAAAATACCACGGCAAGTCAAAGTAACTATTTTTGCCATTACAATTTTATCCCTCAGTACATTTGGCTTATACTTATTCCTCCTCAGATTAGGATACCTCCCCCCTTTCTCAGCCATAGTTTGTCTAAATAATTGCCCAGCCACCAGTAATTTACATACTCCACAACAAGGGAATGAATTATTAAATTATAACCAGCCAATTGCCCAAATTATCGCTCCAGCGAATATCGACAAAACCAAAACATCAATTTTAATAGAAAAATCCAAATATCGATTAACCCTATATCACAACCAACAGCCCATTAAATCCTATCCTGTGGTATTTGGGAAAAATCCAGTAGCAGATAAATTACGAGAAGGTGATTTCAGCACTCCAGAAGGAATCTTTACCATAAAAGACTTATACAATCATCCAAATTGGTCAAAATTTCTCTGGCTAGACTATCCCAACCAAACATCTTGGCAGAAGCATTTCCAATCTAAAATAGGAGGAAAGATAAAATGGAGCGATTCCATTGGTAGTGAAGTCGGAATTCACGGCGTACCTGCGGGTGGAGATAATTTAATCGATAACCGTTCAAATTGGACTTGGGGATGTATTTCTCTGAAGAATCAGGATGTCGATGAAATTTATCAAATAGTGCAAGAAGGGACTAAAGTTGAGATTATTCCTTAATACTTATCAACTTTATCTGTTAAAATTCTAAAGGAGTTTCCTCATAGAGATGAAGCTCGGATAGAGAAAATTAGCTCATAGTAAAATTATATATAATAATATCTTGCATCACTCGCGATAACCAGACAGAGAATTAATTCTCTGTCTTATAGCTAAAGTCCATTAAAATGGACTAAAAACAAATAATATTCAGTCCTCTTTAGAGGACTTTAGCTGTGAGACAGTGGTTAAAACCACTGTCGGATGCCAGCAATTAGCCGAAGTCTCAGCCAATATACGTGGTAAAATCCAAAAAACCTCTGCGCACCTCTGTGTTAACCTCTGCGTACCTCTGCGTTAAAAAAAATACCCAAACACCCCCCGACAAAACATCCCACTCAAAAACCTGACAATCGCCGATAAGATTAAATACAGTTAACATCAATACCAACCCAACCATAGACAATACCATTAGAAACCTATGGACTTTGCCAATCTTGTTGCCCAGCTCAACACTGGGATTATCTTACCAGAGCTAATCGTCCTGACTACCCTCATCCTAGTGGTGATCGTAGACTTGATTGCAGGTAAAAAAGCCGCCACCACCGTTTCCTACCTGGCGATCGCAGGTTTACTAGCCTCCGTCGTCGCCTTATACTGGGTATGGGATGTTACCGATACCGTCTCCTTTCTAGGAAGCTTCAATGGAGACGCGCTGAGTATTGTATTTCGCGGTATCGTTGCCCTATCTACTGCTGTCACCATTTTGATGTCCATCCGCTACATCCAGCAGACGGGGACAGCTTTAGCCGAATTTGTCGCTATTTTACTTACCGCTACCTTGGGGGCAATGTTCCTCTGTGGTGCAAATGAACTAGTGACGATTTTTATCTCCCTGGAAACCCTGAGTATCTCGTCATACCTGATGACAGGGTACACCAAGCGCGATACCCGCTCTAATGAAGCGGCTTTGAAATATTTGCTGATTGGTGCATCTAGTTCAGCAGTATTTCTTTATGGGGTATCGTTGCTGTATGGTTTATCTGGAGGTCAGACAAATCTGAATGCGATCGCACAAGGTATCACTGATCTCAATAATGGTGACTCCTTAGCCATTTTAATCGCTTTAGTATTTGCGATCGCAGGTATTGCCTTTAAAATCTCTGCTGTACCCTTCCACCAATGGACACCTGACGTTTACGAAGGCTCTCCCACACCAGTAGTCGCCTTCCTCTCAGTAGGTTCAAAAGCAGCAGGTTTAGCCCTCGCTATTCGCTTACTCGTCACCGCATTTCCTGCCGTCAGCGAGCAATGGCATTTTGTATTTACAGCCCTTGCCATCTTAAGTATGATTTTGGGGAATGTTGTTGCCCTCACCCAAACCAGTATGAAACGGCTACTCGCCTATTCTTCCATTGGGCAAGGTGGCTTTATCTTAATTGGTTTAATTGCGGGGACAGATGCCGGGTATTCCAGCATGATTTTCTACATGCTACTTTACCTGTTCATGAACCTAGGCGGTTTTGCCTGCGTGATTCTTTTCAGCCTCCGGGCAGGAACTGACCAGATTAGCGAGTATGCTGGTTTATATCAGAAAGATGCACTCCTCACTCTAGGCTTAAGTATTTGTTTGCTTTCCCTAGGTGGAATTCCTCCTCTAGCTGGATTCTTTGGTAAAATCTACATCTTTTGGGCAGGTTGGCAAGCAGGATTATATACTTTAGTCTTGCTCGGTTTAATTACTAGTGTGGTGTCAATTTACTACTACATCCGCGTCATCAAGATGATGGTAGTCAAAGAGCCTCAAGAAATGTCGGAATCTGTGAAGAATTACCCCGAAATTCACTGGAATTTACCTGGAATGCGTCCATTACAAGTGGGTTTGATTCTCTCAGTAATTGCCACCTCTATAGCCGGGATTTTATCTAATCCTTTAATTACTGTGGCAAATAATGCTGTTACCAATACACCCATGTTGCAATCGTCTGTAATCTCGGCGCAAGTACAGACGAAAGCTGTAGTTTCGATGGTGGTTGATTCACATTTAGCTGAATCTCAAGCTAATTAATTTGGGATTTACGGATGATCCAGCTTTAAATCTTGACCCCCCTAGCCCCCCTTATTAAGGGGGGAATACTTAAACAGGAATTACGCAAAGAATCTATCTGTAGGGTGCGTTAGCAAAGCATAACGCACCCTACACACTATACTGTTAGTATTGTCACTGCGTAAGTCCTGATTTACTTGACATTAAATCCATTAATCTCTCAACTTTTACTTCTAATAGCTTTGATTCTTTCCAGTTTAGCTAAGATTTCATCAGCAATTTCCCGAAACTTATCTCCAATTAAACTACGAATTTCTTCAAGGGTTCTAGTAACTTCATCCAGCTTATCTATAAACTGTTTGAGTTTTCCTGTAGGATCTAACTGTATATATCCTCATTGCTCTAACTTGGGTAAAATAGCCTGAATCTCTTCTCTGGTGAGGGGTTTAGCTAATTTTCGGGGGGGTAAAGGGTTGAGTTTGTAAGAAATCCGTGTTTGGCACAGAATTGGATTTTCTGCCAGCGTTTTTGTAGAACAGGCATCTTCCCTGTTCGTTTCATCACAGGCAAGATGCCTGTTCTACGTGGCAACTAAAGTTTTGCTAAGGTAAGAATAACATCTGTAACCACTAGCAAGTACTCGATTGATGAGGAAAAGCCATCGCAGTGGGGGGTAGTATCCGATCGATCAATCCACACAAATTATTTATTAGGCAATTATGGCAGTCAACATGGCTCCAACTTTAGCTTCACTCCAGGTAGCCGCACAAGATCGAGAATCACTGCAACTTGTATGGCAAAATATTCAACCAGATAGTTGTCCCCATTCCTACAACTTCCACATGCACACGACTTGCTCTGATGGTCGGCTAAAACCGCAAGACTTAATCGATCAGGCGATTACTATTGGTCTCAAAGGTTTGGCAATTACCGATCATCATACGGTCTCTGGTTATAAAATCGCTCAAAGCTGGTTGGAATATCTAAAAAGCTCGTCTCCCACTACTCCATTTCCTCAGCTTTGGACAGGTATAGAAATCACCGCTAAACTTTTGGATACTGACGTTCATATCCTCGGTTATGCTTTCAATCCAGCCGATCCTAGTTTAGAGACTTATCTACAGCGAAAAGCACCTCAACATGAAATGGCAGAAGCATCAGCCGTAATTCCGGCTCTCCAACATGCGGGTGGTTTCGCTATCTTAGCTCATCCCTGTCGCTACCGACGTTCGGCACAGGAATTGATTCCCGCAGCCGCAGACTTGGGAATTGATGGTGTTGAAGCTTACTACGCTTATGGTAACCCAGATCCTTGGGAACCCACTTGCGATCGCACTGAGCAAGTTAAGCAGCTAAGTTCCAGTTATAATCTGCTTCACACTTGTGGTACGGATACTCACGGATTGAGTTTGCTCAGGCGTTTATGAGCCAAGTGTTTGAGAAAAAGGGAAAAAGGGAAAAAGGGAAAAAGATGAAAAGGGGAAAGGATACTCTTTCCCCTTTTCTTTTACCAAAATTAGGCATCGGACTTGATATAACTTCTATTGCCATAAACCACTTTGGATCATCATCATCACAACGACGGCAACGCAGGTTACCACCAAAACGCCAGCGAAAGCAAAAGACTGACCGAGGTGTGTCGAATTTTGTGAAACTTTCATTTTTTTCTTTAATTAAGTGTGGCTGTAGATTATAAACATTAACAGGGTTTCCCTTAGTTGATGAGAAAACAATACAATACTTAATAAAACTAAAATATACGTCATACTAAGGCTGAAAGCTGAAGTAAAAAAATAGTTTCCCCC
>NZ_JAMZMM010000753.1 GCF_024178385.1 Limnofasciculus baicalensis BBK-W-15
CCCACGTCGGACACCGAGCGGCCAGACCGGAGGCGGGGGCGGTGCGGGCGGATGGTCGGGGCAATCGCGCGGCCGAGGGTCGTCGCCAGGGGGCCCGCGAGGTACAAGGCCGCGGTGCTCGTTGGGGGGGCAGGCCACTTTTGGCTCACCACCGAGAACAGCACCTACGCGGACATGATCCGCGCGATCCACGTTGAATGGACCACGCCGCCCACGCTCGCGCAGAAGCGCCGCATGGCCGAGGCGTATTTGCGCCACGCTCCGCTGGATGGGTTCCACACCGCCGCCACCCTTCATGGCACGCCCACGCTGGTAATCCAGGCCAACGCGGATTCAGCGGTTGCGTCGGTGCTGGGTGATGTTCTCTGGGAGCGATTGGGCAAGCCCGAACGTTGGATCCGCGCGGGTGAGCACTTGCCCCTGTTCATCTCGCTCATGAAGGACCTCCCCACGATCAACGATTGGCTCAATGCCAAGGTTCCTTCGCCGCGCGTCGAGCCGACTCCAGCGCCGGCAACGCCCTAAACTTGCCCGATGTTCATCGCTAGGCGAGCCGCCGCCCATCCTCCCCTGTTCACCGCGTCGCGAGCGACGGCATGAACGTCGTCGTCAGTCCCTATCACCTGACGACGCGTGAGGCCCCCGCGATGGCGTCGCTCCTCCTTCCCGCGCGCGTCGTGACGCTTTTGCCCGCGTCGCTCGAGAGTGACAGCGTTCATGCCGCGAAGCGAGCGGCAGAGCGTTCGCCGTGGTACACGCGGTTCATGGAAACTTGGGGCTGGACCTCGCCACTATGGGAAGAGGGCGTGATCTCCTCGCGCTGTAACGACGACGACGTCGCGACCGAGATGCGCGAGATCGCCGAACGCGTGCGCCAGGAAGAGCAGTATCTGCCGCTGCGTCCGTTGATGCGTGAGCACTTGTTCGCGGACGATCACACGTACCTGAGTTCGCTCGGCGCGGACCTTGTCAAGGGCGGGCCCGATCCCGGGAGCACGGTGCCGATGGCAGCGGCTCTGGATCGCTTTGCCCGTCGGCATGCCTGCTGCGTGGCGCGAGCGTTGCCCGTGTCGGTGGTGCAGAAAG
>NZ_JAMZMM010000328.1 GCF_024178385.1 Limnofasciculus baicalensis BBK-W-15
CCCATTTCACATTCTGGAAATGATCGCCCCCTTGAGAATAGCCCCATTCAGGTTAGCCCCACTGAAGTTAGCCTTACTGATATCAGTATTTCTGAGAATCGCTCCTCTGAAAATAGCCCCGCTGAGATTTGCACCTGTCAAGTCTGACTCGCTGAGGTTTGCACCCGTCAAGTCACACCCACTCAGATTAGCCCCACTGAGATCCGCATTTCTCAAGAAAGCTGACACGAGATTAGCATCAATCAAAATCGCTTCCCTCAGATTAGCGTGATGACATATCGCCTCCTGAAGGTTTGCCCGACTTAGATTAGCTCGACTTAGATCCGCTCGACTCAAATTAGCCCTAGTTAGGTTGAACCCACTAAGGTTAAACTCTTTAAGATTAGAGCCACTGAGGTCAACCCGACTGAAGTTTGTCGCCAAACGCTTATTATCGCTGCGATTCCTATCTAAAACTAGATTTTGCAATCTCCATTGATTCCAACTATCTACCCCTTGCTTTAGTAAAACGATATTTTGAGTATTTGCCACCGAATACGACTCCTTGAAGTGCAGCTACATCTAATGGACCTGTTTGTTGATATTTGTCTTTAATTGATCCTTGTCCTCCACGCAGGTAAAGAGGACTTTTATTGGGAGTCAGTAAAATAGCTTATTACCAATTTATGACAAGGAGTTCATGGGGATAAGAATTCCGCAGAAAATGAAGATAGATAGTTTTGTTCAAATCATTTAAGAACCCTTATAGATAAATTGATCTGCTAGTGATTGACTTTCTCAGCCTGAACATGTATAGGACTTACGCAAAGCCTCTCTCTCTGTAGGGTGCGTTATGGGATAGCTAACGCACCATTATTACTATATGTAATGTCGCTGCGTAAGTCCTGATGTATATAGAAAGATGAAAAGATTTGACTAAACCAAGGAGGCTTTTCCAGCAACTAGCCCCTAGCCAGAAAGCCTCTATCCCCCAGTCGAGATCGCACTTTTCGTTCCTTGCCAATCAATAGAAAGCGATCGCACTTCGGCGGTAATTCCCACCTTAGCCCAAGCTTGCGCCATCGCACTAGCAACGGCTTCTGCCTGAATGACATTAACCAGTGCAATCAAAGTTGGACCAGCCCCACTAATGGCCATACCCAATGCGCCCTCCCGTAAGGCGGCGGCGCGGAGATCCTCATAACCAGAAATCAAGGATTGGCGATAGGGTTGATGGAACTTATCTTGGAGGGCACTACGCAACCAATCTTCCCTTCCGGTTTCCAAGCCGCGCAAGAGTAAACCCAAATGAGCCACATTAAAAATAGCATCAGCCCGACTAAACTCTTTGGGTAGCACGGCTCTTGCTTCTTGGGTAGAAAGTTCAAAATCGGGAATAGCCAAAACAGGTATGATGCGATCGTGCCAGGGAATATCACAAATTTCCCATCCCCCATCCTCAGTAGTTGCTGCCAAACGACAGCCTCCAAGTAATGCAGGAACCACATTATCTGGATGCCCTTCAATTGCGATCGCTAATTTCATCAACTCCCCCCTCTCCAGAGGTTCCCCTGCCATCAGATTAGCACCCACAAGTCCCCCCACAATGGCAGTAGCGGAACTACCCAATCCCCTCGCTAAAGGCACACCCAGTTCAATATCAATTTTTACAGGTGGCGGTGTCAGATCCAAGTGGTGATAAACTTTCAAAAAGGCTTGGTAGACAAGATTCTCAGCGCTTGTATCAACCCGTGCAGCTTCCGCACCCGTGACGGCGATATGCACCACTTCTGTTTCCTCCCCTTTGTCGATCGGAGTAAATTTGAACTGGTTATATAGTGTTAAAGCCGCCCCAATGCAATCAAACCCTGGTCCGAGATTAGCCGTAGTGCCAGGAACAGTAACAGTAATAGTCGAAATAACAGACATCCGCAATCCCTAAAATCAGTAACCCACTTTATCTATTTTCCGCCCATAAGGTGAATCTAGGGAATGGGGATAGAATCTCTTCAAGCGCCTCTTGTTCCCGTTTTGGGAGCAAGCTATTATAAATGCTATGCGTATTTTGTCCCGCAGCACCCTACGAAACTTCTGGGAAACTCATCCAGATGCCGAAGAAGCACTGAAAACTTGGTACTATGAAGCCTCTCACGCCGATTGGCAGAATCCAGCCGATGTTAAGACTGCACATCGTAATGCCAGCATCATTGCGAACAATCGTGTCGTGTTCAACATCAAAGGCAATACCTATCGGCTGATTGTCGCCATCCGTTATGACATCGGCATTATTTTTATCCGCTTTATTGACACTCATCCCGAGTATGACAAGGTGGATGCAGAAACAATCTAAACAGAGATTGATATATGGAAATACGTCCAATTAGAACCCAAACCGACTATCAAGAAGCCCTTCAAGAGATTGAGTTGCTATTTAATGCAGCCCCTAATACACCGGAGTCCGATCGACTAGATGTACTTAGTACCTTAGTCGAAGCTTACGAGAAGGCGCACTTTCCGATTGAAATACCCGATCCAATCGAAGCCATTCAATACTACATCGACACCCGTGGATGGTCTCGTCGCGATTTAGAATCATGTATTGGCAGTCGAGCTAGAGTGTCTGAGATATTATCTCGCAAACGCTCCTTGACCTTGGAAATGATTCGCAAGCTGAATCAAGAGTTAGGAATTCCCGCTGAGATTCTCATCCAGCCCTATCAATCAATACAAACCCCCGCCTAATAATAGAACACGATTCCAACAACAGCACAGTAAACTGAGAGCAACCCCATTAGCCCCAGTTTACCTATGACGTTATCTCGCTTCGTTACTAAACGTTCCCTTACTGAAATCTACGATGATTCGATTGACTACGCCCGATGACACGACTGCGTTGATTGCTTTGGCAGAAGCAACTGGCCTGTTCGAGCCAAACCAAACCGAGGATCTCGCTCAAATACTAGATCAGTACTTCCGTGGCGAAACTGAAAACCAAGACTTGTGGTTTACCGACGACGAAAATGGACCAGTGGGCGTGGCCTACGTTGCACCGGAGCGGATGACAGATCGGACATGGAACCTGTATCTAATCGCCGTACACCCTGAGCGCCAGAGACAAGGGCGCGGCAAGGCTCTGCTGCGGTACGTTGAGCAGATCCTGGCGGAGCGTGGTGAACGGATACTGCTAGTTGAAACATCGGGGGTGGAGAACTTCGAGTATGTTCGGGCGTTCTACCGACAGAGTGGTTACGAGGAGGAAGCCCGTATTCGTGAGTTTTACAAGGCGGGCGATGACAAGATCGTTTTCCGAAAGGCTCTGAGCTAGCTTCTGGCATAAAGATACAGCTTCGTTTCTGAGTTGGAACAGAGATCGAGCGCCCAACTCCCAAAGCAATAAACAGCGATCGCAATTTCGATTTCTTTTTCACAACAATTTATACATCTGTCTCCCAAGCATCGTAGAGTCGTGATAAACTGCTGCAAGATCGTTTGTTCTTGTGTGGCGATGGCAAATCTACCTCATTTCATTCAATATCAAGGTAGTAAGAGAAATTTAACAAAGCACATCCTCCAGTTTCTTCCCAAGAAGATCAACAGGTTGGTAGAGCCTTTTGCTGGGACTGCTGCAATTAGCGTTGTTACATCTGCAAATCACATTGCCCAGACTTTTTGGCTGAACGATCTGAATAAGCCTCTAATTGAACTATTGGAACTAGCGATAGAAACCCCGAATGAAATAGCAGATTTTTATTCAGAATTATGGAATGAACAAAATGCTGATTCCTTAGCTCATTATTTTGAAATTAGGTCAATTTTTAATAAAACTAACGATCCAAAATTATTCCTTTACTTGCTAGCACGATGAGAGGTACGGTTATCCCTACTTCTAGATAGTACTCTTGTACTAATCTGAGGGCTAGAATTTCAAAAAGCACTGCATTTAGGCTAACAAATTTGAGTCGAACACTAAATGTGGAGTAGCCTTTGAGTCCTCATACAACTGGAGAAATATGGTTAAAACGGTTAACGAAGCCTTCCGCGTTTTCTTGAGAGATTATGTAAACCTTGATCCAGACGAGACTCAGCAAGCTAGAGAGAGCCGAGACTGGCTATTGTCTCAAATTCATCTGTTTCCCGACAAAGACGCGAACTTTCCAAGGTTGTACTCGAAGAAAGACATATCCTTTGGTTCTTTTGCCAGACGTACTAAAAAGAGGCCGCTTGATGATATTGACATGATGATTGCTCTGAGTGCTGAAGGCGGGGTTTATCACGAGTTTACGGATAGAATTGAGATTTACGTCAATGAGTCTGCTTATCAGTTAAAAGCACTCTGCTTTGACAATACAAACACTCTCAGTTCTCGAAAAGTCATCAACAAGTTCATCAGCTTGCTCAACCAAGTTCCACAGTATGAAAAAGCCGACATCAAACGCAATATGGAGGCTGCAACTCTTAACTTAAGGAGCTATCCTTGGACATTTGACCTTGTGCCTTGCTTTTTCACAACTAAAAACCAGTTTAATAGAGATTACTACTTAATTCCCGACGGTCAGGGAGATTGGAAAAAGACCGATCCAAGAATTGATAGAAATCGAGTCACCGATATTAATCAGCGTCACGATGGCAACGTGCTGAATATTATCAGGTTGATGAAATATTGGAATAAAAGACCAACTATGCCGTCAATGTCCTCATATCTGATTGAGAACATGATTCTAGACTTCTACTCCACACAGTATACAAAAGCATCTGGATATGTAGATTTAGAAGTCCCTAAAGTGTTGCAATATATCCAGACTTCGGTTTTCCATCCAGTCAACGATCCCAAAGGAATTCAAGGTAACATTAATCAACTGAGTCTTGAAGATCAAGATAAAATTTCTAAGAGAGCATATTTTGATTATTTAAGGTCGTTAGAAGCCAGAGCGTTAGAAGAGAAAGGTAATCGCAAGCTATCTATTGCAAAGTGGAGTCAGATCTTTGGATTAAATTTTCCGACCTATACTTGATCTGCTATCTCAAATTCAAGAACGAGATGAGTATCCATGAATAACATTCCTCAAGAACAAAATACTCAACGGAGCTTAGAGCTATTAGCCGCACAACGTCAACTGTATTCTGACGCGAAAAACTTACAAATGGTCAGTGTAATCATGAGCGTTCCGGTAGTGATTGTGTGGTCAATTCTAATTGCTCTATTTCCTCTACTCGCTGTTTATGCTGCTTTATGGGGTATCATTGCTGCGCTCCTAGAACTTCTTGTCTTCTCACGGTTGCAAAAATCTACTCAGGAGAAAGCGGCAAAGATTCAGCAGATATTTGATTGTGAAGTTCTACAGTTCAATTGGGCAAGTCTAAACTGTGGCATCCGTGTTGAGCCAGAGACAATTATTGATGCTTATAATAGGTACAAGCGTAAAAATCGAAACATCACAAAGATCCAGAATTGGTATCCAGTTATTGTTGATCAATTGCCAATTCACCAAGCACGAATCATCTGTCAAAGATCGAATGTTTGGTGGGATGCCCAATTACGTCGCCGTTATTCTAAATGGATAGTTTTCATCTTATTTACTTTAATAGTTATTGTTCTTCTGATTGGTTTAATTGGAGGTTTGACCCTTGAAAAATTCCTATTAGCTGTTCTAGCACCACTAACTCCAGCCTTTGTCTTTAGCTTGCGTCAATATACTGAACATAACGAAGCTGCTGTCAGACTGGATCGGTTGAGAGAAAAAGCAGAGGCTCTCGTCCAGGAAATAATCAATCGAAGGTATACTCCGCAAGACCTTGAGAGAGAATCAGATCGTCTGCAAACACAGATTTATGATAACCGTCGGCGCAGTCCACTAATTTTGGACTGGCTTTATTCACGACTGAGGAACGAAGATGAGGAAAAGATGAATAAAGGTGCTGAATCTTTAGTTCAAGAATTAAGTCAAAACCCTTAGTCCAGTCGATCTCGGCGCGGCATAACAAATCGTTGTCGCGGCGGAATGGAGATGGTCGGTGGTGATGCCCAGGTTATCTGCCGTCGCTGAACTCAGCCGTTAGACCTTCTCTTGGGAAAAAAAGACTTTTTGGCAACTTTTGCAGCCATCGCACCCAATTACCAATTTTCCAAAATCGTGCAACAGTAGCAGATACCGATCGAATTTAATTCCATTAGACATCTCCAAAATATAATCTCAAACCCTTACCCTGTCTAGCTCAAAACCTAATTTCTGGAGATGTCTATTAATGATCGTGGATCAGTATTGTAGCAACAGGCATGGAAAAATAGTATTTTTTTCTGTAAAGTGCCCTATTTTTACATGGAAGCAGCTACAAGTCTTGTAGATTCGTTGTTGAATACCAGACTTCTAGGCTAATTTTTCAGGATGTTGGTAGCTTAAAAAGCTTATCCTGTCAAGCTTTTATCGATAGTTGTCACCCCGCTAGGGGGCGATCGCACCGGAATCTTCCGGCATAGTCATATCAGTTTAAATTGAAGTTGTCAGGACGTGGGGGAAAATTCAATTCGGTTTTGACAAGCCAGCGATCGATGATTTGATAAATTTGGTGGATCTGTTGACTGGAATAGCCATTTGCCAACATCCAACTTTCAAACGGATTAGCGCCAGATGAAATATATTGCAATATTGCCTCAAATTCTGATTCTGATATGCCGTAAGTCATTAGAAAATCAGCTTGATTCGTGGGAATAATACCATCAGCCATTAGTTGCATAATTGGGCGTTGATTTTCTTGCACTAGAACTAATAAAAACTCACGAATCTCGCTTTGGCGATCGACAGTTAAACGGCGTTCCTTCATTTGCCGATTAAGTTGAAGTTGGACGCGACTGATACCACCACTAGTCAACCAACTTCTCATATCATCAATCGCGCTTGATGTGGGGCGAAATCGAGGGGATATTTCGTCTTTACTAATTATATTGGAAGTCAGTAAATGCCTTCGGCACCGCAATTCCCACAACAGCACGGTAAAATCAAAACAACCAAGCTTGTCACCCCATCCGCTCTCCCCCTCCTCCCCAG
>NZ_JAMZMM010000329.1 GCF_024178385.1 Limnofasciculus baicalensis BBK-W-15
TCAAAGGGGGGAGAAAGAATACAACCTGCATTTCTTCCAAATCGGGATGCTCCCGTTGAAAATTCCTCCTCAAAGGAATCGAGCCTGTTATGCCAAGAAGAAACCCTTAGAAAAATTGTAGGGGTGAAGCATTTAGAGGATAATCTTAGTCAAAAAACTAATATATCTATATGTTTCACCCAGTCTCAACTAGAAGTATTCCAGCTACAAGCCCAAATAGATTCCTCAACACTACTAGAAGAAGGCAGAATCCTCTACCAAACAGGAAGATTTGCCGAAGCAGCAGAGCTTTGGCAAAAAGCCGCTCAATACTACGAAGAAAAGAGCGATAGCATTAATCAATCTCTCAGCTTAAGTTATATCTCCTTAGCCTATCAAGAATTGGGAGAATGGCAAAATGCCCAAACCGCCATTACCCAAAGCCTATCCCTAATTACCAATAACCAACAACCAATAACAAAAAACAAACTGATTTTCGCCCAAATACTGAATACTCAAGCTAGTCTTCAGTTAGCTACCGGAAAAGCAGAAACCGCTCTCAATACCTGGAAGCAGGCAGAAAAAATATATAGTGAGGCTGGAGATGAAACCGGAATACTAGGCAGTCAAATTAACCAAGCCCAAGCTTTGCAAACCTTGGGGTTTTATCGGCGAGCGCAAATTATATTAGAGGAGATAAATAAAAAATTACTTACCGCACCCGATTCTCTGCTCAAAGTTACGGGATTGCGAAGTTTGGGAGTAGCCTTACAAGTAGTCGGAGACTTAGAAAAATCAAAGGCAGTTTTAGAAAAGAGTTTAGCCATCGCGCAGGAGCTAGACTCCTCCATTGATACTAGTGAAATTCTCTTTAGTTTGGGCAATACTGCCAACGCATTGAAAAAATATGAATACGGTATATCATTATATCAGAAAGCGGTCGAAAAAGCAACCAATCCAATCGTAAAAATAGAATCCCAACTCAATTACCTGAGCCTGCTAGTAGAAATTGAACATTGGAGAACAGTTTGGTTATTATTGCCCCAAATTCAATTTCAAATTACCACCCTTCTCCCCAGTCGTGCGGCTGTGTATGCTCAGGTGAATCTGGCTAATATTACGATCGACATGAGAAATACTCCATCATTGCGTAATTCCTCATTACCAATTCCCAATATTAAAGATATTAGTGAACTATTAAATAGGGCAATACAACAAGCAAAAACAATTCAAGATACCAGGGCTGAATCCTACGCTGTCGGTGAGTTAGGGTTTCTTTACGAACAAACTAAAGAGTGGGAAAAGGCTCAAAAACTGACTCAGGAAGCTCTCAATCTGGCTCAATCTATCAACGCTGATAATATATCTTATCGTTGGCAATGGCAAATGGGTAGAATTCTTAAGCATCAGGGTAATTTAACTGGCGCAGTCAACGTTTACACTGAAGCAGTGAAAACTCTGAAATCCCTACGGAGTGACTTAGTTGCGATTAATACAGACGTACAATTTTCCTTTCGGGATAGTGTTGAACCTGTTTATCGGGAATTAGTCAGTTTGCTCTTGGGAGCCAATCCAAGTCAGGCAAATCTAGAACAGGCTCGAAGTGCGATTGAATCTCTCCAACTTGCAGAATTAGATAACTTTTTTAGAGAAGCATGTTTAGAGGGGAAGTCTAAATCAATTGAGCAAGTAGATTCTAATGCTGCTGTGATCTATCCAATTATTCTACCAGATCGTTTGGGAGTAATATTATCTTTGCCAGGAAAACCTTTAGTTTACTATCAGACTCAGTTACCCCAAACAGAAGTAGACAAAATTCTCGATCAGATGCTGCAATCTATGAATCCAGCATTCTCCAACAAACAGCGTTTGCGCATTTCCCAACAAATATATGATTGGTTGATTAAACCTGTGGAAACAAAATTAACTCAAAGTGAAATAAAAACCTTAGTATTTGTTTTGGATGGTGGTTTCCGTAGCCTGCCTATGGCAGCTCTACATGATGGAAAACAATATTTAGTGGAAAAATATAGTGTAGCTATTAGTCAGGGATTGCAGCTATTAGAACCGCGATCGCTAAACCGAAAACATCTTAAAGTATTAACAGGTGGAATTACCGAAGCACGCCAAGGATTTTCGGCTTTACCGGGAGTCGAGGTTGAACTTAAGCAAATTGGTACTAAGGTAAATTCCGAGCTACTTCTAAATCAAGACTTTACCAATAAAACCCTGGCAGATCAGATAAAATCTGTGGCTTTTCCGATCGTTCATCTTGCTACTCATGGTCAATTTAGTTCCAAAGCAGAAGAGACATTTCTCCTCACATGGAACGATCGCATTAATGTGAAAGATTTAGATCAAATATTGCGAACCACAGACAAATCAGATCGGGAACCCATTGAGTTATTGGTCCTCAGCGCTTGCCAAACCGCCGTTGGCGATCGCAGAGCGACACTAGGATTAGCCGGAGTAGCGGTAAGATCCGGCGCACGGAGTACTTTGGCAACTTTATGGTCCGTTAGGGATCAATCTACGGCTGAACTTATGACTGAATTTTACCGAGAGTTAAGTCAGACTGAGGTAAGTAAAGCCGAAGCACTTCGTCAATCGCAGCTTATTTTATTGAAGCAATCGAAGTATCAGCATCCTTTTTTCTGGGCACCATTCGTACTAGTGGGAAATTGGCTTTAAACAAAAAATAAAAAACTATCCGGATTGTTTAAGCCTAATGACGTATATATGAATATAATATTCAGCTAAATGGCGGATGATAATCAGGGAAAAGCATCTTAGAATTATTAGTCTACGAAAAAATATGTCTTAAAAAAAGGGGGTAAAAATTGTGAACAGAGAAAATTACAGACGATCTCTTCAGGTTTTGTCAGTAGGCTTATCCCTAAAACTCATCTTAATCGCGAGCCTACCAATACGAGTACAAGCACAGTCAATAGACACGACTTCAGGTAACAGCTTTCCCAGTAATGCGATCGCCAGCGTAACATTCGATCCACCTGGGAATGGCAAACCCCGAGATACCGTAGGTGGAGCATCCCGGGATTCAGGAATATGTCCCCAAGATGCCGTCAATCCAGGTCCTGCTGTTACCCCTGTGATGCCCATCAACGAGCAAGCCTTAACAGTGGCAGAGCATCCCACATTTTTCGTTTACATTCCCCAAACTTCCGCACAAAAAGCCATGTTTGTGCTAAGGGATGATAACGAAGATTATTACTACAAAACCACATTGCCAATTCCCACTAAAGCAGGAGTTGTCAGCTTCAAACTTCCCGCTGATGCCCCTGCGCTCAAGAGTGGGAAAAAGTATAAGTGGTCTTTCGTGTTAATGTGTACAGCGGAAATCAGACCAGATAGTCCTTGGGTAGAAGGAGAAATTCAGCGAATTGAACCGAAATCGGGCGGTACATTAGATAATTTATCATCCCTAGAACGTGCTGCTTTATATGGCAAAAATGGCATTTGGTACGACACCCTAGCCAGTTTAGCCGAAGAGAGGCGATCGCAACCTGACAATTTAACCCTAGCCGCCAATTGGGAAAACCTGTTAAAGTCAGTCGGATTAGGCGCAATCGCTTCTCAGCCACTTTTGTAGAAATTTGCTACAGGTTTACCCCGAAAACTGCCAGAATTGGCATGATTAATACTTAATGGCTAATAGAGAATCTCTATTAGGGAAAGGGGGATGGGGAAAAGTAAGGTTTTCTGCCCCTTCCCCTTTAACCTTTGCCCTAAATTAGCCATTAGCCATTGATCGTGCCAATTCTGGTAACCTTGTCATACATGTGGCGGAAGATCGAGCAGCGTATTGTCAAATGGCGGGGGGTTTTGATTACCGCCCCGGTTTTGGCTGGATTAGTTATTGTGGCAACTTCCGGTGGCTTATTTCAATTACTGGAATGGGCGGCGCGGGATCAACTGGTTCGCTTCCGCCCTAGAGAGGCAGTTGACCCCCATATTGTTATTGTCACAATTAATGAGTCGGATCTCACCAAAATTGGCAAAGGTCAAATTCCCGATGGTATCCTAGCAAACCTAATCGAGAAACTGAAAGCCCAAAAGCCGAGAGTCATTGGGCTGGATCTTTATCGTAATTTACCAGTGCCACCTGGCGATAAAGAGTTAATTAAAGTGTTTAAATCCACGCCAAACCTAATCGGGATTGAAAAAGCAGTTGGAGAAACAGTAGAATCGTCTCCTATTTTAAAGGAACTAGGTCAAATTGCCAATGCCGATTTAATATTAGATGCTGATGGTAAGGTGCGTCGAGGTTTATTGACAGTTAAAAATCATGAGGGAGAAACTCAAGAAAGCCTAGGGGTAAAGCTAGCCTTGATGTATCTAGAAAAGGAAGGTATTTCCCTTGAAGTAGTCGATCCGGATCGTAAGCATTATCAGTTAGGAAAAGCAATATTTACACCTTTTACCGGGAATGAAGGGGGTTATATTGGTGCTGATTCGGGTGGTTATCAGATTTTATTGAACTTTCGGGGAGCCTTAGAAAATTTCAAGACTATATCAATAACAGATGTTCTAGAAAATCGCATACCATCAGGCTTACTCAAGGATAAAATCCTTCTAGTTGGTGCAACTGGACAGAGTTCAAACGACTTTTTCTTCACACCTTACAGTAGCAGTTTTTTCACTAGTCCCAAACGGATACCAGGAGTTGTTATTCATGCTAATATCATTAGTCAAATTGTCAGTAGCGCCCTAGAAGGAAGACCTTCAATTAAGAGTTGGACACAGCCAATTGAGTGGGTATGGATTTTAACTTGGTCTTTCGCAGGTGCTACGGTACGATGGCAGTTGCTGCAAGCCACCCGATTAAAAAAGAATTTATCCCCTATCTGGGCAAATATTAACGCTTCCCTTGTCCCGTTAGGGGGGATATTATTAACAACTAGTTACTTAGCCTTTCTCAACGGGTGGTGGCTACCGATAGTTTCACCCTTACTAGCTTTGACAGGATCTGCGATCGCAATCGGTGGATACCACAGCCTAGAATTGCAGCGCCAAACCCGCGATTTAGAGCAAGAAAAAGCTAACCTAGAAATCCTGCTAGAGACTACTACCGAAGAAAAAGCTGATCTAGAAATCCTGCTAGAGACTACCACCGAAGAAAAAGCTGATCTAGAAATCCTGCTAGAGACTACTACGGAACATCACGTTCAAGTTGAATCAGTCTTGCAAGATCGCGCAGAAGAAACCAAACGAGAAAGTGAAAGAAAACTAGCTCAATTTTTAGATGGTATGCCAATAGGAGTTGCGGTAATCGATGCCATGGGCAGACCATATTTTGCAAATCAAAAAGCACAAGAATTAATGGGTAAAGGAGTTGTATCGTCAGGAACAGTAGAACAATTAGCAGAAGTCTATCAAAACTATATTGCCGGAACTAATCAGTTATATCCTACAGAAAAACTGCCCCTTGTCCAGGCATTACGCGGCGAGCGATCTACTGTTGATGATATAGAAATTCATCTAGAAAATAAGATTATTCCTATCGAATCTTGGGGAACTCCCATCTATGATGAATCTGGCAATATTGCCTACGCACTTGTCGCATTTGCTGATATCACCGAACGGAAACGTGCCCAACAGGAACTTAAACAGGCGGAAGAAAAGTATCGCCGAATTTATGAAAATGCTTTGGAAGGTATCTTTCAAAGTACGCCGGAAGGCCGTTATCTTAGTGCTAATCCAGCCCTTGCCCAAATTTACGGTTACGATTCACCCGAAGAATTAATCGAAACTATTGTTAATATTGAGCATCAACTTTACGTCGATGCCAATCGGAGAAATGACTTCATCCGATTAATGGAGGAAGAGGGCGGTGTTTCTGGATTTGAGTTTGAAGTTTATCGTAAAGATGGTGGTATTATCTGGATTAATCAGAATGCACGAGCAGTATATGATGATAATGGTGTACTTCTCTATTACCAAGGTTTTAGTGAAGATATTACCGAACGTAAAAGAGCAGAAACTCAGCGAATTGAGTTTACAAAGCAGTTATATCAACTTAATAAAGCCAATGAACGATTTGTCCCACGCGAATTCCTCCATTTGTTGAATAAAGAAAGTATTGTTGATGTTCAGTTAGGGGATGCAGTTCAGCAAAAAATGTCAATTTTATTTGCTGATATTCGCAATTTTACTACCCTATCGGAACGGATGAGTATTGAGGATAATTTTAAATTTATTAATGGTTATTTATCCCGCATGGAACCTGCCATTCTCGAAAACAATGGGTTTATCGATAAATATATTGGCGATGCGATTATGGCTCTGTTTAGCGGTGATGCTGATAATGCGGTAAAAGCTGCTATTGACATGTTAAAGCGACTGACAGAGTACAATACAACTAGAACTAGACCGGAACGTCCACCCATTCAAATCGGTATTGGTATTAACACGGGATCTTTAATGTTAGGAACAGTGGGTAGTCCGAACCGGATGGATGGATCTGTAATTAGTGATAGTGTCAATTTAGCTGCTCGCTTGGAAGCGCTGACCAAATATTATGGGGTATCCTTGTTAATCTCTCACCACACCTTTTTACGATTAAATCACCCCCTTCAGTATGACTTTCGCATTATTGATAGGGTACAAGTTAAAGGTAAATCAGAAATGGTATCAATTTTTGAAATATTTGATGCCGATCCTCCGGAAATAAAAGATGCTAAGTTAGCGACAAAATCTATATTTGAAGAAGCGATATTTCTTTATAATATGAAATTATTGTCGAGAGCTACACAATTATTTAAAGATTGTATGGATATTAATCCAGAAGATAAAGTATTCCAAATTTATTTAAGTCGCTGTCAGGAAGCTCAGACAAACGATCCTTAATCAGCTAATGGCTAATTGCTAACAAATCTTTCTGTTAAGAGTTTCCCCTTCTCCATTCCCCGGAATACTTCTCATTTTTGAGTTTTAATTCAAAACTCAAAACTCAAAACTCAAAACTCAAAACTCAAAACTCAAAACTCAAAA
>NZ_JAMZMM010000754.1 GCF_024178385.1 Limnofasciculus baicalensis BBK-W-15
GTGGGGAGTAGGGAGTGGGGAATGACTAATAACAAATAACAAACAACCAACAACCAACAACAAACAACAAACAACCAACAACCAATGACCAATATTATTCGAGCAGGTATAATCGGTACGGGATATGCGGCGAACCAACGCGCCCAGACATTGCAGGGAGATCCGCGATCGCAGTTAGTAGTTTTTAGCGGTCATTCTCCTGAAAAGATTCAAGAATTTGCCCAAACTCACGAAGCCTCAGCCGTTGATTCTTGGCAGGAAGTAGTCGAACATCCCGATTTAGATTTGGTATTTATTTGTACCATTAATCGCGATCATGGCACAATCGCTCGTGCTGCCTTAGAAGCAGGTAAACATGTTGTAGTTGAATATCCTATTTCTTTAGATCCTACAGAAGCAGAATCCCTAATTGCTCTAGCCCAAACAAAAGGCAAACTCCTCCATGTAGAACATATTGAATTATTAGGTGGATTGCATAACGCGATGCGGGAATTTTTACCAGAAATTGGTAATCCTTTTTATGCTCGTTATGTCACAATGGTCCCGAAGTCTCCTGCACCAAGGCGCTGGACTTACAATCGAGAACTCTTTGGCTTTCCTTTCCAAGCAGCATTACCTCACATTCATCGGTTCACAAATTTATTTGGCACGGTTGAATCGGTTAGCTGTAAGTCTCGATTTTGGTGGACTACTGAAGATTATTATAGGGCTTGTTTGTGTACGGCGCAATTAGGATTTGTTAACGGATTAATTGCAGAAGTTACTTACGCTAAAGGGGAAACATCCTGGCAGTCGCTACGCAATTTTGAGGTACATGGGGAGAATGGAATACTATTGTTTGAAGGCGAAAAAGGAACACTAATTCGGGGCGAAGAAAGGACACCAATTGAGGTAGCAGGAAGGCGTGGTTTGTTTGTCCAAGATACGCTTATGGTTTTAGATTACTTAGTTGAAGGGAAACCTCTGTATGTGTCTACTCAAGATAGTTTATATGCCCTAAAGGTGGGAGAGATGGCACGTCAATCAGCGGAAAGGGGGAGTAGGGAGTAGGGAGTGGGTTTTTTGGAGTAGGGAGTGGGG
>NZ_JAMZMM010000330.1 GCF_024178385.1 Limnofasciculus baicalensis BBK-W-15
TCCCTATCCCTCCCCATCCCCCACGAGGATATTGGCAAAATAGCCAATTGTCGGTATCATATACAGCTCAAGTAGGCAAAATAACTTATACAATAACTTGAGCGGGACTCCTGCAACAGCAATAACCGACAAACATAAGTACGTCACAAGGACATATTGTTAGTTAAAATATCGTCCTTGTGCCACGAGCGTGTGTTTCTTGAGAGATATAGCAGTCGCCCGTATTAGGACAATTGGCTCTAGCCCCTTGCTAAAATTTGCTAGCTGAGAATGTCCTAACCGCTGTGGCAGTTGCTATATTTAGCAAGTCCTCACTTTCTGCTCGCTTCTCTGGTCAATTTTGTTCACAGAGCAACCTCAAGACGTGTTAGCTAACCTTTAAGGATATACTAACTGCTACATTCAATCTATCCCATCCTATTGTCCCCATAAGGAATGCTCTTAAAGCCTGATGTAATGACAGCACGGCCAGTTCCTCGTCCACCATCAAATTCTGCCAAGAAGAATAGCTTAGACGCTATTTCTGACAGAGCGCCCGTTGTTGCCCTCAAAGAATTGGTGGCTCGCTTGCACCGAGAACAACACAAGATTCAAGATTTGTTAAGTTCCCTTGGCTTTGCCTTGCGGAGCTTCAACAATTTGAATCAATTTTTAGAGTTAATTCCCCTAATGGCAGCCCGGGTTACTGATACCGAGGGGGGCGCTTTAATTTTGTTTAAGCCAAATGGACAAGCCAGGTTGGAGCAAATCCATTGCCAGGAAAATCAAGCTTGTCAAAATGTGCGCAAAGCAATAGAAAAAGCTACCCGTCAAGTCTCAGTTCCCCTGGGAGAGGGAGTAACGCCCCTAGCAACATCGGCATCATTAGAAGATATCCCGTCGTCTTTTGACGAGCAAGTCAGCCAATATCTGGAAGCAGACGTACAGCTATTCGGTACGCCAATTCTGATCAAAAATGTAGAACGAGGTCGTCTCTATGTATTTAGCACAGATCCCCAATATAGCTGGACTCCTACCCGACAAAAGTTAGTCCGTTTAGTCGCGGATCAAACAGCAGTTGCGATCGCAAATGATGAACTAACGGTAGAATTACGCAAAAAAGAGCGATTGGATCGAGAATTAGAAATTGGTGCAGAAATCCAATTACGCCTCTTACCCCGTCAATGCCCCCAAATAAAGGGTATCGAATTGGCGGCAATGTGTAAAACGGCAAACCGTGTTGGTGGCGATTATTATGATTTTATTCCCACCAACTACGACCAACTAAAACCAAAAAAGCCAGGAGACAAAGACGCTCCCGACAGCCAAGGCGCTTCTGTGCCCTGGAGTATTGTCATCGGTGATGTGATGGGGAAAGGCGTTCCCGCTGGTTTAATTATGACGATGACGCGGGGAATGCTCAGAGCAGAAGTCCTGAATCGTCACTCACCAGCCCAAATATTGGAACATTTGAACCGGGTGATGTATGCTGATTTAGAAAATTCCAATCGCTTTGTGACCCTATTTTATTCTGAGTACGATCCCCAAACCCGGATTCTCTCTTACAGTAATGCCGCTCATAATCCGCCATTCTTGTGGCAAGCGTCAAATCGGACCATCCAACGCCTGGATACTTTGGGAATGCTCATTGGCTTGGAGGCGGATTCTCAGTATGAGGATAACCAAATCCAGATTAATCCCGGAGACACCATTATTTACTACACTGATGGCTTTACCGATGTATCCAACCAGAAGGGCGATCGCTTTGATGAAGATAATCTAGTTCGAGCGTTTCAATGGGCTTGCACTCATTGTCAAGGTTCCCAAGCTATTTTGGATTATCTTTTCGAGCAAGTAGATCGGTTTATGGGTTCAACAAACTGTAATGGAGATGATATGACTTTGGTTGTCATGCAGGTAAAATATTCAGATTGAAGTTATAAGGGAATAGGGAATAGGGAATGAGTGGAAAGTGTTGAGTTTTAATTTAAAACTTTTCTCTCATCGGGAGCATCCCGAGAAAGGAAGAAATGCAGGTTGTATTCTTGCTCCCCCCTTTGACAAGGGGGGCTGGGGGGTAAAAACTTTGTCAAAAAACGAGTATATTTGCCTTCATTGGGATCCGCCCTCTCTCATCTCCCCCTGATTCCCTGCCCGTTGGGGAATTGAGAATGGAGAAATTAAAGAGAAATACTATCCACTGATATTGTTGTGAGGAAATAATCTCTATGGTCGTTTTAGATTTACAAGCAGTAACTACTCTCTGGCATACTATTAGCTATCTGCCAGAGCTGAACTCTCAGGTGTCCTTAGATTGGCTAGTATTGGCTCAAAATGTTACAGATCCGGATGTATTAGGGCAAATGCAACGAGCCTTCAGTAACTTTATTAATTCCGGACAAGTCTGGGCATTATTGATTGGCTTAGTTGTTGGTTATATGTTTAGAGGGATGAGTTCTTATTAAGATTAATTATTTGTCATTAGTTGTTAGTTGTTTGTTATTTTTTTAATTAAAAATAAATGTGGTATGCGAGACGCATGTCCGACAACAATGGGCTGAGAGCCAATTGTTCAGCCCATTGTAACAACCAACAAACCAACAACCAACAACCAACAACCAACAACCAACAACCAACAACCAACAACCAACAACAAATAGCTGTGACTGAACAAAAAACTTGGAGTCAGAGGTTTGAATCAGCCCTACATCCTGCGATCGCTATTTTTAATGCGAGTATTGGGTTTGATATTGAACTAATCGAATACGATCTTACAGGCTCAGTAGCCCATGCAAAAATGCTGGCTCATACTGGGATTATTTCCACAGAGGAAGGGGAAAAATTAGTTGCAGGTTTAGAACAAATCCGTCAAGAATATCGGGATGGAAAATTCCAACCAGGTATTGATGCCGAAGATGTCCATTTTGCGGTGGAAAAACGCCTGACAGAAATAACAGGAGATGTTGGGAAAAAGTTGCACACGGCGCGATCTCGGAACGATCAAGTTGGCACTGATACTCGACTCTATCTGCGCCACCAAATTGAGCAAATTCGCTCCCAGTTGCGGGATTTACAAGGGGTTATCCTTACTATAGCCCAGGATAATGTGGAAACTTTGATTCCTGGTTATACTCACTTACAACGCGCCCAGCCACTGAGTTTAGCCCATCATTTTTTGGCTTACTTTGAAATGTTAGATCGGGATTGGCAACGATTAGGTGAAATTTACCAACGAGTTAATATTTCACCTTTGGGTTGTGGTGCTTTGGCGGGGACAACTTTCCCGATTGACAGACACTATAGCGCCAAATTACTGAACTTTACGGGTGTTTATAGTAATAGTTTAGATGGAGTTAGCGATCGCGATTTTGCCATTGAATTCTCCTGTGCCGCCAGTTTAATTATGGTTCACTTGAGTCGCTTATCGGAAGAAATTATTCTGTGGGCATCTCAGGAGTTTAATTTTGTTACTCTCAAAGATAGCTGTGCCACGGGTTCCAGTATTATGCCCCAAAAGAAAAATCCCGATGTACCGGAATTAGTGCGCGGTAAAACCGGGCGGGTTTTCGGTCATTTGCAAGGGATGTTAGTCTTAATGAAAGGGCTACCTTTGGCTTACAATAAAGACTTGCAAGAGGACAAAGAAGCGATCTTTGATAGTGTAAAGACTGTGAAAGGCTGTCTGGAAGCAATAACGATTCTTTTGGCTCAAGGGCTGGAATTTCGCCCTCAACGGCTTGCAGAAGCAGTGGCAGAGGACTTTTCTAATGCTACTGATGTGGCAGATTATTTGGCATCAAAAGGAGTCCCATTCCGAGAAGCTTATAATCTAGTTGGGAAAGTGGTGAAAACCTCTCTAGCTGCGGGGAAACTTCTGAAGGATTTGACGATTCAGGAGTGGAAAGACTTACATCCAGCATTTGAGGCTGATATTTACGATGCGATCGCGCCGAGGCAAGTTGTTGCAGCCCGTAATAGTTACGGTGGCACGGGTTTCGAGCAAGTCAGACTTGCCCTAAAGGCAGCTCAAGAGCGAATCCTGGTAAATTAACTCAGTTTGTTTCGCAGTGGGAATGGGGAGGAGGAAGGAATCACCTTAATCCTACCCCCTCCCTGGACAGAATAACATACCCCCCAGATTAATCTGGAGGATTCAAAAAGTTTATCGGGTACTCCTCTTGAGAGGAGTTTGTCCTTAAGCGGAGAAGAGATTACATTGCTGTTGCCTCTACCTCTTCGCCTTCTTCTTGATTCTCATCCTTGCGAGTGCGGGTGAATCGCCGATTTTTGGAGAAACGGCCTGTATTTTTGCGTTTACGAAACTTACGGGCATACGCTTCGTTTCGTTGCGCCTTTTCTTTTTTTAGATTGCGGCGCTTTGCCATGTTTACCTCTTGTTGACATTCCCCTGTTTTTAGATTGGGGGATTCTTAAGACTTCGCAGCCCTAATATCCTGATATCTCAGGTTCCCGTGCGCAATCCTTCTGCGATACAGGAGGTTTGCTATCCCAGTCTTACAACTGGCTCATCGGGCGTATACTTTCCCCCAGTCCGGGGGTAGGTTTTTCTGTCTTATACTGACCCATCAATACTATCATGGCATAGTAAAGTCTGCAACTGCAACTGCTATCAACCCCGCGACTCTAAATCCCCGGACTAAAGACACTGGGTTTTCAGACTATTTTCTCAGGACTTACGCAAAATCTGTCACTAAACTCCATATATAGTAGGGTGCGTTGCATAACGCACCCTACAGATAGCCTAACTAAAGTCACGGGGTTTTCCGGCTATTTTCTAATAAAACAGGCAGCTACCAGCCATCAAACCTTTCATCCCCGGACTCAAGTCACGAGGTTTTCAGGCGTTTTCCCGATCTAACTTCTGATATGAATCGAAAAATCGGATAATAAGGTTATATGTTACTAGATTTTGAGTAAAGTTTTATAAGACCGATGTCCATACCCTCTAGGCTTCTTTTCTCTATGCGTCAAAGCTGGCGATTTATCGAAACGGTACTGGGGATTATATTTCGTCATCCCATCGTCGGTACTAGCATTATTCCCATATTACCGGATGGGCGAATTGTCCTAGTGCAACGTCGGGACAATCAAAAGTGGGGACTGCCAGGAGGCATGGTAGATTGGGGTCAAGATATTCCCACAACTGTCAAGAGGGAGTTAGTGGAAGAAACTGGGCTGGAGTTGAGTAAGATTCGCCGATTGGTGGGAGTTTACTCCGCACCGAATCGAGATCCCAGAATTCATTCTATTTGTGTTTTAGTAGAAGCAGAGGTTGAAGGAACAATGGAGAACAAGGATATATTGGAAATTATTGCCGTGGAAGCATTTGATCTATCCTCACTCCCCAAAAGTAACCTAAGTCACGATCACGAACGCCAATTGCAGGATTATTTAGATGGTAAGACGACTATTGCTTAGGTGGAAAAAGTTAAAAGTCACGCTTTTTAAAGTCAAACAAATGAGTGATCCCCTAGCCCCTAGTCAAAACTTCGGTGATATTAAAAAAGATACACTGGAACCAGGATGGATGTAACCTTACGCAACTCTCGAATTAAACTACCATTAGGCCAAATGTTTTGGCGTGAAGTTGGCAGAGGACCAATTCTCATATTTTTACACGGAACTTGGAATGACGGCAGTCAGTGGCTACCTCTAATTGAGCATCTTCACCAAGATTATCATTGCTTTGCCCCAGATTTATTAGGGTTTGGAGATTCGGAAAAACCCAATATCCATTACTCTATTCAGTTAGAAGTGGAGTTTTTGCGCCAATATCTGGATGCGCTACGCTTACCGGAGGTTTATTTAATCGCTCACTCTTTAGGGGGTTGGATTGCTGCGAGTTATGCCTTGAAGGATTCCGATCGGGTTCGGGGTGTAGTATTATTAGCACCAGAAGGTGTTCAGACAGAAGGACATCAGAAAAATTTGTCGTGGCTGAAGTGGTTGGTTGGGCTTCCCAAGATTCCTTATAGAATATTGCGAGTGCTTTTACCTCTAGCGCGGTTATTGAAGTTTAATAAAGGCATGGAACAAGCTTTAGAAAAGCGCGAACAGCTATTGGCTTTTCCGACAGCGTGTAAACTGTTATTTCAACGGCGGGGAGTGGAAATTAAAGCAGAATTACTTGAGGATAGCCTCAACGATCTGACAGTGCCAATGTTAATTATTCAAGGGAAAAATGATACACCTGATGCTATCGATCGTTCTAAAATATATGCTAAGAAAGCGGCTAAAGCGCAACTAATTTTAATCGATGGCATGGGAAATAATTTATTAGAAGAGTTGCCAGATGCGATCGCTAAGTATATTAATGATTTTGTCAGGAGTCAGTAATTTTAGCGATCGCAAGGTAAAATTCCTAAACAGAAACGATCTAATACCTCAGAATCCCGGTTTCTCAAAGAAACCGGGATTCTCGCTTTTCACGAATAATGTAACATTACGAGGAGTAAGTTCTGTACCTTAATCTAACCAATCATCCAGAGGATTAGCTTTAAACTGAACTCTTGAATTATACTGCTTAGTACTTTGTCGATCCTCTCCTCCCCAGTGCCGATTTTGCTGCGGTTTATACAACCCCGGTGATTCAGATTGGTGCGGCGGTGGAGGTGCAGGTTGAGATTTTGGTTTGGGGCGTACCTCTCTAGTTTTAGTAGTAGCTTGATGAGAGCGCAATCTTTCGTGCGCTTCATTGACTTGTTGAAGTTTGTGGTGAGCTTTTTGTTGCAGGCGAGGATGCCCTACAAAACGATCCGGATGCCATACCCAAGTCATATCGAGATAGCCCTGATGGACTTCCTCCGGTGAAGCACCCGGTTCCAAATCCAGGATTCTGTAGTATTGCGCAGCGCCTAAGATCCTAACGTCCATTGACACCATCCTATCGTAACACCAACATAATGATGAAAATGGTAATGCAACTGCTAACTGATGGAAGGGGTTTAGCTGCAAAACAATACATCTGTTT
>NZ_JAMZMM010000331.1 GCF_024178385.1 Limnofasciculus baicalensis BBK-W-15
CTCCCCACTCCCCATTCCCAAATACCCACGACAAGCTGATGGCATGATCTGAATAAATTTTGCCAGACGCTCTCGATCTGTGGCACTATCGAGGAGGGGTTCCCAACAAGCTACGACATCACCATTAGACTGACGATATACTCCTGGTAAAAATTTACACCGTGTCAATAAATCCAAACTCCACCGACAAATTTGAGACCAAAAACGCAATTCAGCACCCACATAAGCATCTGAAGCTTTAAATGAGCCTAAAGGTAAAGATTGGAGAAATTTGACTGCTTGTAAAGGAGTGAGACATAACCCTTCAACTTGCCACAATTGCAGCACTAAAGGTGGGGAATCTATTTCTGTGGTGGGTATTTTGCTAGACAGTAGGGGGTAAGCGGCTGCGCCCTTAGCTGCGGGTTGAGTTGGTAGGGCAATAATTTGCTCCTGCCATTGGTGTAAATTTGGGGGGAGGTTTCCTTTTCGACTGCCTGAATTATTTTCTCCAGATGTAGTGGAAAATTTACCAATTGAAAGATTATGCGATCGCGAAAATTTGGCAAATTCCGCCTGTGTCATTGCCAGAGGATGAGGTGAAACACCGCTGTCTGTAGGGGGGGCGACAGATGCCATGGCACGCCACATTTCTCCCCAAATAAATAAATGCCGATCGTATTCGTTATTTATCCAACTGCCATGTAAAATTGCCATGTTGTTATTTGTTGTTTGTTATTTGTTATTGGTTATTGGTTATTTGTTGTTGGTAATGGTGTGAGATCCAATTGTTGATTATTCTTGGTTATCACTCTATTGATAGGTTAAATATTTATTGTTTTGGTTTAAATAAAGCCTCTCATCTGTAAAACTACTGATAAATAGACTACCAGATCCAAGGATGACCAATGACCACGGACAACTCAGCAATGACCACGGACAACTCACCAATGACAACGGACAACGGGAGCATCCCGATTTGGAAGAAATGCAGGTTGTATTCTTGCTCCCCCCTTTGACAAGGGGGGCTGGGGGGTAAAAACTTTGTCAAAAAACGAGTATCTTTGCCAAAGTGGGATGCTCCCCGGACAACTCACCACTGACAAACAACAAACAACAAACAACAAACAACAAAAGGCCATAAGTGCTAGGATTGCGACAGAGAAAACAAAAGGATAAAGCAAGAAGGACAAAGTACCAAATGGTAGAGTTAAACAAGTCAATATCTTTTGACGGACGGGATATTCGGCTTCAAGTGGGTTTGCTGGCACCACAAGCGGGGGGTTCCGTCCTGATTCAGTCAGGGGATACGGCTGTTTTGGTTACCGCAACTCGATCGGCGGGTAGAGAAGGGATTGATTTTCTGCCCTTGTTGGTTGATTACGAGGAAAGGCTATACGCAGCAGGTCGAATTCCCGGTGGTTTCCTGCGACGAGAAGGTCGTCCTCCGGAAAAAGTGACGCTGATTAGCCGCCTGATTGACCGACCTTTGCGTCCCTTATTCCCCGGTTGGCTGCGAGATGATATTCAAATCGTAGCAACAACCCTGTCCATGGATGAATTAGTCCCGCCAGATGTTTTGGCAGTAACCGGGGCTTCTATTGCCGTATTACAAGCCCGGATTCCATTCTACGGACCTATGGCAGCCGTGCGCGTCGGTTTAGTAGGGGATGATTTTATTATCAACCCAACCTACAGAGAAATTGACAATGGAGACCTAGATTTAGTGGTCGCGGGTTCCCCTGATGGGGTGATTATGGTGGAAGCTGGGGCGAACCAATTGCCGGAACAGGATATTATTGAGGCGATTGACTTCGGCTATGAAGCCGTCCAAGAGTTAATTGCAGCTCAACGAGAACTGATGGAGGCGTTGGGGATTGATATCGCATTTGAGGAACAGCCCGAAGTATCCTCTGTACTGGATGAATTTATTCGCGATCGCGCTTCTGGCAAAATTAAACAAGTCCTCGGTCAATTTCACCTAGATAAACCCAGTCGGGATAAGGCACTAGATGAGATTCAGGCAGCGGAAATTACTACTGCGATCGCCCAAATGCCAGAAGGAGATCCCCTGCGAGTCGCTGCTGCTGTCAACTCCCAAGTAGTCCCCAGTCTATTCAAAAGCCTGACCAAAAAGCTGATGCGGGCGCAAATTGTGGAAGACGGGGTTCGGGTTGATGGACGGAAACTAGATCAAGTACGTCCTATTTCTTGTCAAGTCGGTTTATTACCACGGCGAGTCCATGGTAGTGCATTATTTAATCGGGGACTAACTCAGGTGCTATCTACCGCCACCTTGGGAACTCCAGGAGATGCCCAAGTCTTAGATGACTTGAATCCCGAAGACGAGAAACGCTACCTACACCACTATAATTTCCCACCCTTTTCCGTCGGTGAAACCAAACCCATGCGATCTCCTGGTCGTCGGGAAGTCGGACACGGTGCATTAGCAGAACGAGCCATAGTTCCTATATTGCCAGCAAAAGAGGATTTTCCCTATGTGATTCGGGTCGTATCTGAGGTGCTATCCTCCAATGGTTCCACCTCAATGGGTTCCGTTTGCGGCTCTACTCTAGCGCTGATGGATGCTGGAGTCCCCATTCTTAAACCCGTTAGCGGCGCAGCGATGGGTTTGATTAAGGAAGGAGATCAATTCCGAATTCTCACAGATATTCAAGGGATTGAAGACTTTTTGGGAGACATGGACTTCAAAGTCGCCGGAACCGATACCGGAATTACGGCGCTACAAATGGACATGAAAATCACAGGCTTGTCCATGGAAATCATCGCAGATGCGATTAAGCAAGCCGGACCCGCACGCCAACATATTTTAGAAAGAATGCTGGCAACCATGGACAAACCCCGTGAGGAAATGTCCCCCTTTGCTCCTCGCCTATTTACGATTAAGATCGATCCAGAACTGATCGGTTTGGTAATCGGACCTGGCGGTAAAACGATTAAAGGTATTACCGAACAAACAGGTGCAAAAGTAGATATTGAGGATGACGGTACTGTGACAGTATCGGCAATGGAAGCGGATAAGGCGAAAAGAGCGATCGCACTTATTCAAGGCATGACACGCAGGCTATCAGAAGGCGATGTTTATGTTGGTCGAGTTACCCGCATTATTCCGATTGGTGCTTTTGTGGAAGTGCTACCAGGTAAAGAAGGGATGATCCACATTTCTCAACTAGCGGATTATCGCGTTGGCAAAGTCGAAGATGAGGTTGCTGTCGGCGATGAAGTGATTGTCAAAGTGCGAGAAATTGACAATAAAGGTCGAATTAATCTCACTCGTTTAAACATCCATCCAGACGATGCAGCAGCCGCCAGATCGGCAGCAGCTAATACCTGATCAGAAGTGAGATGTGAGATATGAGATATGAGAGTAATTTTTACCCTCATTAATTTAGGATAAAAGTAGGAGCGGGTTTGGCTTGATTGTAAAACCAAAATACCGCTACCTCAACCTATTAAACCCGTCCTGACAATAGAAATATAGGGGCGGGTTTGGCTTTGATTTATGGTTTTAGATCTAAGATTTATACCAGTCTGTTTTGAATTTCCGCTTCGTTAGCAGTTTCAAAAAACAACTCTAATGCTTCAATCAGGTTAAGCCGAGCTTCTTCAACCGTGTTACCCTGACTAGCAATATCTAACTCTGGGCAGAAAGAAACATATCCATCTCCTTCACGCTCAATAATTCCGGTAAACTGACGAATTTGCTTCATAGTTAAGTTATGGTTTCACATAAGCACTAATTGGACATTAACCTCTAACCTTTAGCCTCTAACCTCGGTAAAGAAACAGTCACCGTAGTGCCCACATCAACTTCACTCTCAATCGCAATTTCACCCTGATACAAATCCACACATTTTTTGACAATACTTAGTCCCATGCCTGTGCCACCGACTGTACTCACATTGCTCGCTCTAAAGAAGGGAGAAAATAGTCTAGTTTGGTCTATTTTGGGAATACCAATACCTCGATCTTTAACTTGGAAAATTATTCGCTCCTTGTCACCAAAGAGCAAACAATCAATAGTTGTGCCTTTGGCAGAATATTTGATTGCGTTTGCCAATAAATTAATTACAATCTGTTGTAGCAGATCCTTATCTAAATTGACATAATCGATGAAACCTCGAACCGTGAAATTGATATTACAGCGATCGCCCACCTGATTTTGGCGATCGTTTATTAATTCGCGGCAGAATTCTTCCACATTTAGCGGTTCCAGATTCAACTCTATTTCACCTGATTCTATTTTTCCGAATGTGAGAACCTCATCCACAAGTTGAGCCATTTGTCTCACACCACCTTGAATTCGATCTAAATAGGTTTCTTTTTTCTCTTCCGATAACTTAGGTCCATAGCGTTTCAGTAGCTCTGTGGAGGTTAAAATTATAGCTAAAGGAGTACGATATTCGTGAGAAATAGTAGCAATAAGGCGGGATTTCAGTTCACTGAGTTGTTGTTCAACAATCAAGGCTTTACGAACTTCAGCTTCCGCTTTTTCACGTTCGATGATTTCCGTTGAGAGTCTCACCTTTTCTAATTCCAATACCTCAGATTTACGGCGTTCGCTAATATCCCAAAATACCAAAACTGCACCATTAGCGGTGTCACTTTCTTTCCGCATGGGGGAAACACTATCAGCGATGGGTATTCTCCTCCCATTTCTGGCAATTAGTACTCTACTATTTCCCAATAAATCAATAGTTTCACCTTCCAGGAGAAGCATCACCGGATTCTCTACCAAGGTATCAGTAACTTCATCAAAAATTTGCACAACTTCCGTAATGCTTTTTCCTAAAGCTTCGACAGACTGCCAACCAGTCATAGTTTCAGCAACTGGATTGATATAAGTGATACAGCCCGTCTCATCAGTAGCAATTACCGCATCACTCGTTGAGTGCAAAATGGTAGAGAGAAATTCCTCTCGTTCCGCTAGCTGCCGTTCCATCTTATGCTTATAAAGCCCAATCTCAATTCCGATGCGCAAATCTCTTTGATTAAATGGCTTGACAATATAGCCAAATGGCTCTGTCACCTTAGCGCGCTCTAAGATAACTTCCTCTGAATGAGCAGTCAAATAAATTACGGGAATCTTGAATTGAGAGCGAATCTGGGCTGCGGCTTCAATACCATCAAATTTGCGGTTTTTCAATACGATATCCATTAAAACCAAATCCGGGAGGTTTTGGGCAACTGAGGCGATAGCAGCCGCACCCGAATTCACGAAACCAGGAACTTCGTAGCCGAGTCGTTTAAGTTGCTCGGAAATGGCACAAGCCGTAATCATTTCATCTTCAACTATCAGAATCTTTGGCCCTGCCACGTCACTTATCCTCTCGTATAAATAGAAATTTAACTGGGAATGTTAAATTATCGGCAATATCTAATTCTAATATTCCCAGTCTGAAGCACGCGATCGCAGACTTGACAAAACTTGATCAGGAATTACGCATAAACCGGGTTTATTTCACGGGATAGTGCGTAACTCTCCTCACCCCTCACCTCTTACCTATCACCCCTCACCTTAGACTTCTCACGCAGCAAAATGCTCATGAGGTAGTAGAATATGACGGTTGTATTTGGCGATACAGGCATTGATCGAGCGTTATACCCTGCCCGAAATGGGCCAATTGTGGACAGATACCTATAAGTTTAAAACCTGGCTTCAGGTTGAAATCGCCGTTTGCGAGGCACAAGCCGAGTTGGGTAAGATTCCAGCGGAGGCGGTGGAAGAAATTAAAGCCAAGGCAAATTTCGATCCGCAGCGAGTGCTAGAAATCGAGGCACAAGTGCGCCATGACATGATTGCCTTTCTCACCAACGTGAATGAGTATGTGGGAGATGCGGGGCGGTATATCCATTTGGGATTAACGAGTTCCGATGTTTTGGATACTGCTCTAGCGCTGCAACTAGTAGCTAGTCTCAATATTATACTAGAACGGTTGGAGGATTTGATT
Source organism: Limnofasciculus baicalensis BBK-W-15 (assembly GCF_024178385.1). Taxonomy (GTDB): domain Bacteria; phylum Cyanobacteriota; class Cyanobacteriia; order Cyanobacteriales; family Coleofasciculaceae; genus Limnofasciculus; species Limnofasciculus baicalensis. Next base: position 5,952 of record NZ_JAMZMM010000331.1, read on the forward strand.
CAAGCGATTCGCTATCAGGCTCAACAACATCGCTATACTGTGACAATTGGGCGTTCTCACGGTATTCATGCCGAACCCATTACTTTTGGCTTTAAGCTGGCAGGTTGGTTAGCGGAAGTATTGCGTCATCGGGATCGGCTTAATTATCTGCGCCAACAAATTGGAGTTGGTAAAATTTCCGGTGCGGTGGGAACTTATGCCAATATTGATCCCCGTGTGGAAGCCATTGCCACCCAAAAATTAGGACTGGAACCGGATACTGCATCTACTCAAATTATATCTCGCGATCGCCACGCTGATTTCGTGCAACATTTAGCGCTCTTAGGCGCTTCTCTGGAAAGGTTTGCTGTGGAAATTAGAAACCTGCAAAAAACCGATGTTCTAGAAGTAGAAGAATTCTTTGCTAAAGGGCAAAAAGGTTCTTCGGCTATGCCTCATAAACGGAACCCAATTCGTTCGGAAAGAGTGACAGGAATGGCGCGAATTTTGCGAAGTCATGCGGGTGTTGCTCTGGAAAATGTCGCACTATGGCATGAACGGGATATCTCTCACAGTTCCGCTGAAAGGGTTATTTTACCTGATGCCTGCATCTTGAGTCACTTCATGTTAGTGGAAATGACGGATTTGGTGAAAAACCTATTGGTTTACCCAGAAAACATGAAGCGAAATATGAATGTTTATGGTGGTGTTGTCTTTAGTCAGCGGGTATTATTAACTTTAGTTGAAAAGGGGATGAACCGGGAAGAAGCTTACAGTATTGTCCAGTCTTGCGCCCATCAAGCTTGGAATAAACTGGATGGTAATTTTCACGATTTGATTGCTAAAGATGATCGTGTTACTAGTCATCTAACGCCGGAAGAGATTGAAGGATGTTTCGATCCTCAACACCATTTCCAAAATTTGGAGGAGGTTTATCAGCGGTTGGGGATTTAATGGGGAGTGGGGAGTGGGGAAGAGAGTTTTGAGTTTTGAGTTTTGTTAGCGCAGCGGGACGAAGTCCGTTTTGAGT
>NZ_JAMZMM010000037.1 GCF_024178385.1 Limnofasciculus baicalensis BBK-W-15
GGCTGGGGGGGTGAAAAGGGGGGCAAAAAATGAGTATCTTTGCCTTCATTGGGATCCTCCCTAAACAATGGGCGTTACATCTAATTGCTGTAAAGTATTCGTCTCTCCTGTTACATTTATTATTTATTTTAACAACAACCAATATACATCTCCGAATAATAGTCTACAACCCTTGCGCTCTCTAGATGAAAACCTCATTCTTGGAGATGTATAACAACCAACAACCAGTGGGGAGTGGGGAATGACTAATAACAAACAACCAACAACCAACAACCAACAACCAACAACCAACAACCAATCACCAATGACTACATTTTATGTTAATCCAGGGACAGGTAGCGATCGCGCTATTGGTTCCGCTAATAGTCCATTTAAAACTTTAACCCGCGCACTCCAACAAGTGACTGCTGGTACGACAATTTCCCTTGCCGTTGGTACTTATAATACCGCTAGTGGAGAAAGATTTCCCCTGATTATTCCGGCGGGGGTAATCGTTTTGGGAAATGAACCTAGTAAAGGTAAAGGTATTGTAATTGTCGGGAATGGACAATATAGCAGTCAGACGTTTGCTAGCCAAAATATCACGCTACTATTGAATTCTGGTTCCCAACTGCGGGGAGTGACGGTGACTAATCCGGCACAACGGGGTACGGGAGTTTGGATTGAATCCACAAAACCAATCGTTACTAATAATACCTTGACTCGGTGCGGTCGTGAGGGAATTTTTGTGACGGGGACAGCTAAACCGATAATTATGGATAATCAATTGCTGGAAAATGCTTCTAGTGGTATTTTTATCGTTCGCAATAGCAAAGGGGAAATTCTGCGAAATGTTTGTCAGAAAACTGGTTATGGCATCGCAATTAGTGATTCAGCCGCGCCTTTGGTGGCAGATAATAAGTTTATCGATAATAATACGGGGATTTTTCTATCCCGCAGTGCTAAACCAGTAATGCGTCACAATCGGATCGAGAATAATACTAATGGAGGATTAGTTATTACTGGTGATTCTAGACCAGATCTGGGTGGTACTCAAGATCCAGCAGGTAATATTTTTCTCAACAATGGGAAAGTTGATATCCAGAATAATACTTCATTAACATTGATTTCGGTAGGAAATCAGATCAATCCATCCAAGATTTCCGGTTCGATTAAGTTAGATGCGTCTCAAGTCGCAGTACCAGTAACTATCCAGACTCAGTTCAACGATTTGGGTAATCATTGGGCTGCTAGATTTATTCAGGCATTAGTCGAGCGTAATTTGCTTAGTGGCTTTCCTGATGGTACATTTAGACCAGAAGCTAGTATAACTAGGGCTGAGTATGGGGCGATGATTGCTAAGACTTTTGAATTACCAAGACAAGTTGGTGCTAGTTCGGGTACGTTTCGGGATATTGTTGATAATTTTTGGGCAAAAGATGCAATTATAAAAGCGGCGAATATGGGATTTATTTCTGGATTTCCTGATGGTACATTTCGTCCAGGGCAAAATTTGACACGCACTCAGGCATTAGTATCTGTGGTGAATGGATTGGGATTAAAAGGGGGGAATCAGAATATTTTATTAGCTTATACCGATCGCGCTCAAATTCCTAGTTATGCTACAGAAGCGATTGCCACAGCAACTCAACGAAATTTAGTGGTGAATCATCCCCAAGCCGATAAACTAGAACCCATGCGTAATATTACCCGCGCTGAAGTCGCAGCCTTGATTTATCAAGCTTTAGTCTCAACAGGAGAAGCTGGTGCAATCGCCGTGCCACAATTAGTCAATCCTCACCCTTATATTCCCTCATTTACAGATATTAAAGACCATTGGGCGGCAGATTTTATTCGTCGTCTGGGCAGTTTAAACTTGGTGGGTGGTTATCCCGATGGCACATTTAAACCTGATATCTTATTGAATCGAGCGCAATATGCTGCGATAGTGGTAAAAGTATTTAATCCGACTCCCATCCGTCCACCTGTTCAATTTATCGATATTCCGGCTGATTTCTGGGCTGCTGCTGCAATCCAAGATGCTTATCGTGGCGGTTTCCTTTCTGGTTTCCCGGATCAAACTTTTCAACCTCAGCAAAGTTTGCGGCGAGTTGAGCTAATTACTTCCCTAACCCATGGACTTTCTTTTCCTAATGGAGAGGAAAATATTTTGGAAATATATGAGGATAGAGATAATATTCCTACTTATGCTAAATCAACTGTTGCTGCTGCAACCAAGGCAGGCATTATAGTAAACTACCCCACCCTAGCACGACTAGAACCAAAACGAGCCGCCACCCGCGCTGAAGCAGCCACTTTTCTCTATCAGGCTTTGGTAAAACGAGGAAGGTTAAATGCTATTGTTTCACCTTATATTGTTGTTAGTTGTTAGTTGTTTGTTATTAGTTGTTAGTTGTTTATTATTAGTTGTTAGTTGTTTTGTAAGTATTACTAATAACCAATCACCAACAACCAATCACCAATCACCAATCACCAATCACCAACAACCAATAACCAATAACCAATGACAAATGACTCAGATTCAGCAATTGCTTATGCGGTGATATTACTCAGGCACTATGGATTTGAATTGAGGGGGTACACTCCTGAAGAATTAGTGAACATTTGGCTGAATAATTATCAGGCACATTGGATAAGGTTAGCAGTGATTGAGTCGCTGTATCGTGGACGTTACAAAGCAGTTTCTGTCGAGCAAATATTGACAATTTGGTTGCGAAGGGGACAGCCATTCCATCGCTTTAACGGTGAATTTGAAAGGTTGATTTCTCGGAAACTACCTAAAAATTTAACATCAAAGTTTTATGGCACTACAACTGAGTTTAATTTAGAAGCAATGTTGTTGTCTGGGATGGAGAGTTACGAGGATACTACCGCTACCTGTAGCGTCTCTACTGATATGGGATTGTCACAAATGGTAAAGATACCAGACGATCGAGGGATCTTTGAGGTTAGTATAGAGGAGGAGTTAGAGTTCAGAATTGAATCAGAAAATTCACCTCCAGAGATAATTGAAATTGAAGATACAAGAGAAACATCTCTCGAATTAGACACTTTACCCCCAGAAACAGTAACAAATAGTCACGATCGGTTATATCCTAAGATACATTGGTCTCCCCGTGAAGGGCAGAAAACTCCAATTAATCAATTTACCCCACCACCTGACTCTTCTGATTTCTACCAAAAGCTGAAAAAAGTAGCCCAAAAACAAGATGAAAATTGAATCGATACTTTTGGAGGTATGCTTCACCTAATAAATTCTAGCAATACAGACTATAATTTATAGTATGTTCAATATTTAGATAAAATATGTGAGAATAAATAAGATAGATGTCAGTGTAATATCGGCAAAATACACAATCTTACTAATCGATTTGATTATAATAATTTGATAGATATTTCCCACCATAACCTTAAACTTTTCCACCTACTTAAACCTGACTAAAACCTCAATTATGCTAATTGGCATCAAGCTAATCAACTTTAAAAACTTCCAGGATACCACAATTATTTTGGGTCCACTGACACTGCTAGTGGGAACCAATGCTGCTGGAAAAAGTAATATTCGAGATGCTTGTCGTTTTCTTCATGGTATTTCCAGAGGATATAGTATAGCTGAAATACTCGGAGAGAAATATATTGAAGGCGGTGTACTGCAATGGCGGGGTATTCGTGGAGGTACAAAAGAGATTACTTTTGCAGGTAGAAGTAGCTTTGAATTAGAAGTAATATTCACTATTAAAGATAAAATAGAAGAACGTATTCTCGCCTACTGGATTCAAGTTGAAGCAGATCGAATTGGCAATCCACCAAGAGTTATTGGGGAATCATTAACAGAATTGATTGGCATAAACGATCGTAACCAAAGTCAGCTAATATTTGACTCTCATCCTAAAGAAAATTCTCTGCCACAACACGATCCTTTATACCTAAATGTTCGCGTCCAAAAAAAAGGCAGTAGTCAATATCCTACCTTTTCATTTTGGAATCAATGTCCTATAATTAGACAACTTATCGAACATAGTGATGTATCTCCATCGGTTCGAGAAACGGCACGTTTAGCCATAAAAGCTTTCACTTCCATGCGGTTTCTCGATTTAAGCCCAGAGGCGATGCGAATGCCGTCATTACCAGGTCAAACTATTTTAGGCGATCGCGGCGAAAATCTTTCCTCTGTTTTGCAGGCAATTTGCCAAAATCCAGAAAGAAAGCAAGCTTTACTCCAATGGATACAAAAACTTACGCCAATGGATGCTAAAGATTTTGAGTTTCCATCTGATTTTACCGGAAAAGTATTATTAACATTAGTTGAAGAAAATGGACAAAGGATATCAGCTTATAGTGCCTCAGATGGTACACTTCGTTTCTTGGGAATAATCGCCGCATTACTTGGCACTGAAGCCGCACGATTTTATTTCGTAGAAGAATTAGAAAATGGGATTCATCCTACTAGATTACACCTGATACTCCAACTAATGGAGCAAAAGGTTGCTGAAGGAAGAATTCAAATAATTGCCACTACTCATTCGCCACAGCTACTAAAATCATTAAGTCCAAAGTCACTAGAATATGCCTCATTATTATATCGTATTCCTAATAGAACTTACGCTAAGGTAAAACGGATAATAGATATTCCAGAAGCACAGCGTATTATTCAGGAACAAGATTTTGCAAATCTCCATGAATCAGGATGGCTAGAAGACATGGTATACTTTTGCTGAAGGTAGCAAAAATCGATACAATAGAATTAAATAGGATAAAGCCTTTAATTAAGTGCTTTTCCGGAAATGCCTAATAACTCCCCGCTTAACAATTACCTTATGCAAATCAAAGCTTTTAGTGAGCTTTTCTCACTATTCAATACAGCTACTCCAGAGACATTAGAATGGCTCCTGTCTGTTTCCGTCGAACACGAGTACCCAGCAGGTAGAGCAGTTTTAATGGAAGATGCTTGGGGTAATGCGGTTTACTTTATTGTCTCTGGCTGGATAAAAGTGCGCCGCCTTTACGGAGAAAATGCGGTTACCTTGGCAATTTTGGGTAAGGGGGATTTTTTTGGTGAAATGGCAATTCTGGATGAATCTCCCCGCTCAACGGATGTTGTGGCTCTTTCCCCTGTTAACTTAATCAGTATTTCTGCTCAACGTTTTATTCAAACCCTTTTCAAAGATCCTCAGTTGCACCACCGTATGTTACAACTAATGGTGCGGCGGCTGCGCATGACTAATCTCCGCTTTCAACTACACAATCAGCCACCAGCAGTTAAGTTAGCCAATACTTTGGTTAATTTAGCAGAGAGTTATGGAAAATCAACCCCAAAGGGAACGGAAATCCTGAATATTCCTTATAAAGATTTAGCAGATGTCACTGATATTAGTGTTGAGGATACAGCAAAAATTATGCACAAGCTAGAAAATAAGGGCTGGATTAAAGTTGAACAACAAGAGCCGATACTCTGCGTAATTAATATCAAACAGCTTACTCATTTAGCAGGGCAGGTTGCCAGGTAGTATCGCTCTGGCGAATTCAAAAGCCACCTATGCAAAACTACTGTTAGAATCGGATTGGGAAGTAAAATTTGTTAGTTTGTAGGAAGCACTTTAGTGCTTCTATGTCAAGAGAAAAACAGGCACTGAAGTGCCTACTACAAACCTGCTTCTATGTCAAGAGAAAAACAGGCACTGAAGTGCCTACTACAAACCTGCTGACTTAGTTTTTCTGAATTCCATAACAAAAGCGACCAATGATAGGTTTATTACCCTCGCTATTCATTAAATCGGTTGTAATTGTTTTTAACTCTCCCAAGAATTTTAATAAATTATGAGTTTTCGATCCATCTTGACTGTTTTCACTCGAATTCCAATCTTTCCACCAACTAGGTTCTTCTAAGTCTTTTGCTAACACTTCAACCTGGAAGAAGTAAACTCCTGGTTGTTGAAAATTATTCGATCTAATTTTAGTAGTAAAATCTAATTTTTGGGAATCTGATAGTTTCCATTCACCGATATCTATGGCTTTTTGTAGTTGAGGATCGGTGGATTCTTTGAATTCTTTGTCAAATGTATCGAATGTTTGAATCTGTATCTTTGTTTCAAGTGAATTTGATTCAAGGGGCAAGGTGTGGCTTAACGGCTTGAATGGCACACTATATTTTAGCGGGAATTCTTCGCTTTCATTTTTATCAATTTCTAAAAGTTCAATGGGTTCATTATTCACTTCCACTGCTACATTTCCATCATTTAGAGACATGGGGCTGTTAAGCTGAGATGGTAGTTGGGGAGATCCTTCAATATGGGATAACTGGCTAACAATTGATGTGGAAAAAATGACTAGTTGGCTATCTTTTGGCAAGTCTTCTTTGTCACGCAGTTTAGCGAACTTATCGAAGTAGTAGGTAATATCGCTATAAGAACCAATAAAAATTACATAGAAGGGATGCCACTTTTCTGGTTCTTTCCCTTCAGTATTATAAGTAAACTTATCTCCCCCGATACCGACATCATAAATAGTACCGTTAAATTCACTTCTGAGGACTAAAAGTCCAACGGCATATCCTTTTTTTTGGGAGTTAAGATAATGTTCCTTTATTTTCTGGCTAAGTAAGGTTGTATCTGCTTCTTTTTGATATAAATCGGTGATAATAACTGTAAGTTTATCCCCATTATCTGGCGGTGCGATCGCAGATTCGATTTGACTGACTGATTCGAGAGGAAAATTGGGGTTACTACCGTCGTAAAATCTGGGTAATTCTGCTTGGCGGAATTGTTCGCGGGTAATGGGTTGAGTAGTTGTTCCTAGGCGATAGTATTGTAAAAGAGATTGGGATCTAGAACCAGCAGTTGCTAAGATGCTATCTAATAATTCTATAGTTTGAACATAGCGACTGCTTGTATTTTTCACGTAGCCATCCATTGAAGGAGTACCGTCTACATGGATGGCAATTGTCATGTTATCTGATTTGGGGGGCTGACTATTGGGTAAAGATACATCGCAGGTTAAATTTACCGATTTAGGTATGCAGGCAACCAGAAGAAGAAATGTGACGCTTGCCACAATTAGCCATCTGAATCGAATCATGCTAGTATTGTAGGTATTTAGGAGTATGGGGTAATTTTAGTCTATTTTTTAGGCTTGCCCTATGCTAAATTAATATATCACCGAGATTGACAGGGGCTGAACCCCTTGATTTCAGATTTTAGGGAGAGTCTGGCAATCTCAAAAAGTTTCCATTTAACTCGATTGTTAGGGCTGCAATTAACTTAGCCAGAGAAAAATGTGGGTGTAGAATTGGGGTAATGGGGCGATTGCTGTGAGGTATGGCGTAAAGGCAAGAAGAATTGCCTGCGCATTTCCTCCTTCGCCTTTTCCCCCTTCCCCTTCGTCTTCCCGACTTAACTTAAAGGGATAAATGAAAGCTGGAGAAATTATTCGGATTATTGTTTTGAGTATAATTGGGGCTGTACTGATGTTTTTGGTACAGCCTTGGGTTTATCAAAATCGACTCATCCGCATCACGGATGTGCCAAGAATTGAGGCTTGGGTTAGTAATTATTATATACCGGGAGCAACTGTTGTATTTGTTGTTTCGGTAGTCGCTACCTTGTTGTGGTACGTGATGGCAGCACAAGCTAAGGTGAATACCGCTGGTGATACTTTTCGCTGGCAGGTGATTTGGTGGCTGTTTTTGCTGTTTCCTATTTTAAGTATTTGTGTGGCAATTGGCTTTTTTGGTGGCAGTCAGGATGCGCTTTTGTCTTTGACTGGTTTTTTGGTTTTTGATGGGATATTTTGGTTATTTTGGCTCCCGACGGCAACTAGTTCTCCGGCTTCTTTAATGTATATTCCTCCCGGATCTTTTACTATCCGTCGTGTAATTGGATTTTAGGTGAATCAGGAATTACGCAGAAACATTCCAAGTTAGTTTTCCCACCGCTAAGGAACCCCATATTTTCAAAGATGGTAGAGGATCTTATCAAATTGCTCGTTTAGAAGAATTTCCCTCAGTTATTAACTGTCAGGATAGTAACAGAAATCTCATTGGTTTGATTTTGCTGAAAAGTCCAGAAGAAATCCAGCCGTCTACTTCTTGGATAGTTGGGGTAGATTTCGGCACTTCTTTCACTAATATATATGTAAATAGGAATGGCATAGCCGAACCTTTACAACTGGAAAATCTCCATCTCAAGGTAACAGAGATTCCCAGAGATACACGGATAACTGTTTTATTTGAATACTTTATCCCCGAAAACTTTATCCCGGCAGATAAACCTTTGCCCCTATCCAGCGTACTGACAACTAGGGGAAAAACATCAGCTAGTCAAGGCAAAGAACGTCCCATATTTGATGGAAGAATTTACATACCATCTTACGGGAGATTTGGGACTAGACCTCCATGGATTGAAACGGATCTGAAGTGGGAAAATTTCAGTTTAAATCAGCTATTTCTAAAACATTTAGCCCTGCATATCTCAGCCATAGCTGCTAAAAATAGGGTGGCAGAAATTCAGTGGAGTTTATCATTTCCATCTGCGTTTTCTCGCAGCGATAAGAACAAGTATGGCAGAACGTGGCAAAATTTAACTCAGGAATTACAAGCTAGTACGGGAATTAATCACATTTGCCCAGAGATTGATGATTTAGACAAATTCCGCACTGAGAGTTTAGCCATTGCCCAATATTTTGCAGATTATGAGGGACACGATTTAGTTAATACTACTTGTATTGATGTGGGAGGCGGGACTTCAGATATTTCTATCTGGGAAGAAAATCGGCTGGTTCATCAATGTTCAGTTCAGTTGGCAGGTAGAGATCTATTTTCGCAATTTTTAGGACTGAATTTGAAGTTTATGAGTAAAATTTTATCTGAGGGAAAAGTTTCTGAATTTAGCGGATCAAAAGATGGTTTATTCGATCTCAATCTAAACATCTGGCTTCGCAGCAACGGAGACTACTGGCTAAGAAATAAAAGAAACTTAATGGAAGAAAATCCAGAATTTCAAGGCTTAATAAAACTGATAGCAATTGGCATGGCAGGATTGTACTATTATATCGGGATACTTCTGAAAGTTCTGTATGAAGAAGGAAAGTATAACCGAAAAGAAATTACGCCGGTTTATATTGGAGGTAATGGTTCTCAATTGTTAAACTGGCTAGCAGAAGGAGGTAGATTCGATCGACATTCAGAAGTTAATTTATTGCTGAGTAGAATGTTAAGTAAGGGTTCGGGCTTTGAAGATACTGAAGAAGTTACCAGATTGACCAATAATCCCAAGCATGAAGTCGCCTGTGGATTAGTCTTAAATGAGAGTAAGCTGGAAGGGCTAACGAGAAAGGTTAAAGATTTGCCAATTGCTGGGGAAGCTTATGAAGTAAATGGTATACCGATTAGCTACTCATCCAGATTAGACTTTGAGGATGAAGTAGAAGACTTTAAAGTTCCCCAACTAGTACAGTTATCGAAGTTCCTCAGCGACTTCAATTTGGCATTAAAAGAATTAGAAATTGAAGGAATTCAGCCTATGGAAAGCTACAAAGTTGGTAAAGTATTAGATCGAGGTTCTAACCAGAATGACAAATTATGGCGAGATACGAATAGAGAATTGACTAATGTTTTGTTAAAAATTAAGGGAAAGTCAGATAATATCCGGGTTGAGCCACCATTTATTTTGGGGTTGAAGGCATTGTTGAGAGTCTTAGGTAAGGAGTGGGCAGAAAAATGGCAAAAGTAAAAGTTTGACATCCTTTAATAGATATTTGGCACAAATTTAATTCTAATCAAGATAATATGCAGCCTCCTCAAAATGAAGATATTAAAGATCAATTAGCACCTTTACCCCCAGAATCTACAGCGGAGAATATATCCGCTTTTGCAGATATATATGAGGAGCAAATTGAGGAAGAGGGAAAAGAGCGTAAGTTATTGCTACATCTATTACAACAGGATACTGACGAGCGGAAGCAACTGCGGCTGGTATTAGAAAATCTGCTCAAAGTAATGTTACAGTTACAACCATCAACACCAGAAATAGAACCAGAAAAGCCAAAGCAGGAACAATCGTCACTTGAATCTCAGATAGAAAAACTGCAAAATGAGTTGGCAAAAGCGAATCAAGAAAAAGAGCAGCTTCAACTGCTAATCAATAACCTAGAAACTAGCTTAACATCTCAAACTAACACCATACCCAGAGATCAATATGCTGCAAAAACTGATACTAGAGCTTCAAATGTAGATATAAATATAACTCTTACTCGTGAAGAAACAACATTAGTTTCTCTATATGAAAAACAAACAAAGCAATTGTTACCATATGCGACAGAAGTCTCAGCAACAGAGGAAAGTATTGGAGAACGTCTTTCTGGTAATAACCAAGCAGCAGTTCTAGAAAAATCTCGGAAGGGTAACTATTGGATAATAAATGTACAAGATGTTAAATACCTAGTTCCTCAAAAAGATAATTTAAAAATTAACACATTTAACTATGAAACAGTAGAAGCATTGTTTGAATGTATCGGATACGAAGCTGGTTATTCCAGCGACTTTAAACTTATCAAACCGGGAAAAGTTCGCTCTATTTCTACAGGAGATAAATGGGAACTAGTAGAACGAGGTGTGCTTAAATTTTCATGAAATTAGCGATCAATAAAATAATTTGTAGTTCTTATAAAAAAATAAATTTTACTGGTTTTAGGTAAGGAGGAATTAAACAAATGCCAAAATTAAAAATGATTAAATCCTTACTTTTAGCCTCAGTTGTGTTGGGAATTGCTTCACAGTAACAGAAACCACAGTCATCAACGCACAATCACCGCCACCTAAAGAGACAACAGCACCGCCGGAAGATATCTTAGAAAAATTAAGAAATCAAATTAACGAACTTCGCTCTTCAATTCTTGCTTCTAATCCTAAATTCCAAGAACTTAAGAAAACAGTACAATCATTCTTTGAATGTCGCGGATATCAAATCGGATACTCCAGCCAATTCAAACTCATCAAGCCAGCAAGAGTATCTCCTGTTACTATAGAAGATGAATCTACTCCCACAGGAAATAAGTGGGAATTAGTAGAATTAGGTATCCTGCAATTTTAATTGAGGGGATAGGTTGATGAACCAAGATAATTCTCCCGGCGATCTCAAAAATTCAGTCCAAGTAACTGGTTCCCTAGAAATCACCAAGATGGAGAAAATAAACTTCTCTGAATCTGATTTATTGGCAATTTATAATAACGTTCCTCAAGTATTAACCAAGAAAGCAGTACAAGTTGCCATTACAGAAGATATCGTCCATAGAACAAATAATGTCCCAATCATTCTCGAAACATTAAAGAAAGGGAACTATTGGATTATCGCTATAGAAGAATCAAATTACTTACTTTTACCCAAAAGTAATCTGATTATTAATCCCCATAGCTATCAAACTGTCAAATTATTATTCAACTGTCACGGATACCAAGCCGAGGATACCAGAGAATTCACCCTCAACAAACCAGCTAAAGTTTCACCAATGCCAAATCCACAGCAGTGGAAACTAGAAGAGATGGGTGTGCTGGATTTTAGTAACATTTCTCTATTATCTCAATTGCAATCAGAACTAAAAAAGAGAAAAGAAGAGCATCAGCAACTTCAATCTCAATTAGAAGAAGTCACTCAGTATCGGGCACAATTCCAGTATAAGTTAGAACAAATTCAGGGAGAAAGATCCCTCCTGATCTCTCAATTACAGTAATCTAATCGAGAACTTCAACAACTCCACACTGAATTAGAACAACTCCACTCCCAGCTAGAACAATCTTCTGTAGAGAAATCGCACCTCATCTCTCAATTACAGCAATCTGATCGAGAACTTCAACAACTCCAATCACAATTAGATCAGTCTCATCAAAATTACGAACAATTACAATCTGAATTATCTCAAGCACAACAAACTATTCAAGAGATTGAGAAGCACCAGTTTCAAAAAGAAAGAGCCAAGATATCTTTAGTAAAAGATATGTGGGTGCGATCGCAATCCCAAATCGCACAATTAAACCAGAATCGTCAAGAATTACAATCTCAGTTAGATCAATTTCAGCAAGATAACAAGCAACTGCAAAATCAACTAGAACAATCTCAGGAAAAGCTAGCAACACTCCAGTCTCAGCCAGACAAAGAAGTTTCTAGAGAAAGTCAATCTCAAGAGGTAAATCCCAAGCTACATCCTAACTCAGAAGAAGCTAAAGTTGTAAACTTTTATATGAACAATTCAGATTTATTGTCGGAATATGCTATAGAAGTTTCAGAAACAGAAGAAAGCCTAAATATACAGTTACTTGGCAATAGCCAACCAGTAGTTTTTCAAAAAAGCTATCATGGTTTCTATTGGATAGTAACTCTAAAAAAGCCTAAATATTTGATTCCTAAACCTAATATAGAAATCAATCAATCTAATTTGAACAGAATTCAACAATTGTTTGAATGTCATGGGCAGCCCATGACTAATAGCAAATTCAAACTCCTCAAACCAGCGATAGTATCTCGCATTGATGGGCAAGACAAGTGGCTGCTTACAGAAGCAGGTATACTTATATTTTACTTAGAATCTAGTAATTAGTTAGCAATCAGTTTAGCTAATCCTAACAGCGCCACAGACTAGCCCAAAACCAAATATCCTAAAACCTGCGAAGGCAGGTTTTGTTTGTATAGCTGCGGTTGAAACCGCCCAGCTACTAACTCATCCAAATAAATCCGCCGCACTCGATTCAGGGCAAGGAGTTCCCCAAACTGAAGGATTTGCTCTCTTTCGATACTGCGAGTGGGATAGATGACAATATTAACTTAAATCGCTATTAAAAAAGAATATTTATCTTGTCTTTTTCTTCTCTAAAGTAGCCATCTAAACCAAGAAACAAAGTATTTATTACCTATATAGAAAGATTTTTATGATTCGTTCCTAGTTAAATGTGGCAGAGCTTACTATCCCAGCGCCTAGTTAAAAAATCAACCTCACGATGACAATCGAGCGGTATTGCCCATAGAATAGTACTAAGCTCTGGAATTGATGCCGCGCTTGTACCCAACTCTGACTGCGTGACAATAGTAACAAGAGTTATGCAGCAACTCAGCATGTAGGGTGTATCGAGATGCCCTCTAGTACCACTTGTGCTATCCGATCGGGCATTTATACTGAAAATTATAGGGGAGTAAAGTCTACGGTATCCAGAGTTAAACTATACCCTCATTGCTCACAGCGAATCGCAAAGAATGACAGAAGCAACAACTATTTTCCCTAGTAATCCACTCTCTACTGCGCCAACCATCCACTACCAAGTCGCAATGCCAAAACCTCAATCACATTTATTTGAGGTAACATTGCAAGTAAAAAACTGGTCAAAATCTATCCTGAATTTGAAAATGCCAGTTTGGACTCCTGGCTCTTATTTGATTCGAGAATATGCCAAACACCTACAAGATTTCTGGGTAGATACAGGCAAAGATAACCGAAGACACTCATTATCTTGGCGCAAACTCAGTAAAAATCACTGGCAAATTGATACCGAAGATTCCGCCGAAATTACCATACATTATCGGGTATTTGCCAATGAGTTATCTGTCCGCACCAATCACCTTGATGCCACCCACGGATATTTTAATGGTGCTGCTTTATTCTTATTTATCCCAGAATGGGAAAAACAACCGATTCAAGTTACTATTTTGCCACCCAAATCCGATTGGCGAATTGTGACACCTCTGCCCTTAATTCCGGGTGATATTAATACCTTTGAAGCCAAAGATTTTGATACTTTGGTGGATAGTCCCTTTGAGATAGGCTATCATCAGCTCCATGAATTTGAAGTCCAGGGAAAACCTCATCAACTAGCCATCTGGGGTAAAGGAAATGCTAACCCAAATAAGATGGTTGAGGATATAAAAAAAATTATTGAGGTGGAAGCCCAATTATATGGCGGGTTACCTTACGAACGATACGTCTTTTTGTTGCATCTTTCATCTAGTGGTTTTGGTGGTTTAGAACATAAAAATTCCTGTTCTTTGAACTATTCTCGCTTCGGTTTTCGTGCTAAAGATAAGTATAACCGCTTCATGCAACTGGTAGCCCATGAATTTTTTCACCTGTGGAATATTAAGCGGATTCGACCTAAATCACTGGATAAGTTGAATTACGAACAGGAAAATTATACTACTTCCCTATGGTTTTGTGAAGGGACAACGAGTTACTACGATTTAATCATTCCCCTCAGAGCAGGAATTTACGATGCTAAGACATTTTTAGAAGGGTTGAGTAAGGACATTACTCGCTTGCAAACAACACCTGGACGTTTGATACAGCACCTTTCTGAGTGTAGTTTTGATACCTGGATAAAACTCTATCGGCGAGATGCTAACAGTGATAATTGCCAGATTTCCTACTACTTGAAGGGTGAATTGGTATCCTTATTACTGGATTTACTAATTCGCAAGCGTCATAGCAATCAGCGCTCGATAGATGATGTAATGCACCTAATGTGGCAGCAGTTTGGGGCATGGGAAATTGGCTTTACTCCTCAACATCTGCGAGATGCGTTTGAGTCAGTGGCGGATATGGATTTAAGCCATTTCTTTCATCACTACGTTGATGGTACAACTGAACTTCCTTTTGATGAATATCTCGAACCTTTTGGTTTAAAATTAATTGGGATACGAGATGAAGAAGCTCCACCTTATTTGGGTGCGATCGCAAAAACTGAACATGGACAGGATATTATTAAGTTTGTTGAAGCTAACTCCCCCGCGAGAATGGCAGGGATCGATCCCGGGGATCAGTTACTAGCAATTAATGGTTGGCGAGTTACAGCCGAACAATTGTGCGATCGCCTCAAAGATTACCAAGTGGATGATACTATTGAAATAACTGTTTTCCACGAAGATGAATTGCGAACCTTACCCGTAACTCTAGCTCAATCACCACCTACCCGTTATCAAATTGTTCAGTTAGAAAATCCTACTGAAGATCAAAAACGCAACTTTGCTGGTTGGCTGGGTTAGTTTTGATCTGATTTTTGATTTTAACCTAATCGAAACCAGAATCCCGGTTTCTTTGAGAAACCGGGATTCTGGGATTCCCCATTCCCCACCAACAACCATTTAAAATTGCACATTTCCCTGGACAACCTGCTTGAGAGTAGTTAGCGTCTCCAGACTAATAATACCTCGACGATAACCTTTCTGATTCGACATACCGAGAAAAACTCCATCTCCCCGTTTCGGGTTTCGTGAAAATTGCGGTGAGGAATTAATATAAACTGAAGCACTATCAACACCTAATGCAAATTGCCGACTTTCTTGGTAAGACTCAGTTACAATACAATCAGCATGACCACTACTATACTGGTTGATCCAAGCAATTCCATCTGCAAGGCTATTCACTAATTTAAAAGTAATACTCTTATTTAGATAGGGTTGATTCCATTCCGATTCTGCGGCTAAAGTTAGTTGTTCAGGAAACTGTGCCACTAGTTCAGAATCACCTCGGAGTTTAAAGCCCTTTTCCTTGAGATTTTTACACAAAGTCGATAAGGAAGATAGTTTTGCCGAACTATCAATTAAAACTTTTTCAATGGCGTTGACCGGATCTGGTACACTGGCATGGCTGTCTAAAATCACCCAACGTACCATATCTAAACTACCTGTAGCAGACCAATAAAGATAGCAATTACCCATCGCTGACCTTAAAATAGGTGAAGTAGATAACTGCGTCACCTTATGAACTAGTGTCTGTCTGCCGTAGGGAATAACCAGATTTATATATCGATCTTGGGTAACTAAATCTTGAATTGAGCTTCCTTGCTCTGGCAGCGAAAGTTCTAAACATCCAGGGGGTAAACCTACTTCATCTAAAGCTTCCTGCAATACTTTTGCGATCGCAATATTAGATTGACTAGCTTCACTACCGCCTCTGAGAATCAGAGAATTGCCAGTTTTCAGACAAAAACCTGCCGCAATTGCCCCCAATTCTGGAAATGCTTCGTAAATCAAAGCAATTACTCCCAAAGGCATTAACTGACAATAAGTCTGAGAATGATCCAGTTGATAAGAAGCATTCATCACCCGTCGGAGAGGATCGGATAACTCGCCTATTCTACGCAAAACATCGATCGCGATTTGGAGTCTTTCTGGTGTCAGCTTCAGCCAATCCAAAATTAATTCCGGCACTGCCATTTCCCGACTGGCTTCTAAATCTAGGGTATTGGCTTCCAAAATATCATCAAAAGACTTAGAGAGTGCCTGTGCCATAGCTTGTACACCGCGCGATCGATCGATCCCTTTGGTTGTTTCCAATATCAGAGAAGCCTGGTAAGCACGAAGCGGCAAATCTGTGGGGTGAGGCGCAATACCATTGGCTTGCATGTCCATGTTTAAGAAGTCAATAACGTCGGTAAGTGAGCCAGATCATAATCGCTGGCACTACTGCAAACATAACTGCGAGAAATGCCCAAAGGATAATCAGCGGTCCTTTAGGGTAGCGTAGTGCTAGTGGTAACCAAACAATGAGCAGCGCCACGACAATTAAAAGCGCCACAGGTAAATAACTTTCCCCGATAGTGGCATTTGCAGTCAGCCACCGATTTCCACTCCAACGCCAAGTTTTTTTGTAGGGGTAGTTGGTGGCGAGTTGTTCGAGCGTGTACCCATTTTCTTCGACGACGAAAATCTGCTGACAGCGATTGCAGCCAAAGGCTTCCGTCAGTGTAATCGGTACTAAACAACCCCTACGCCGACAGGGACAGGGGTACTCTGTACTTAAATCAATCTTTTGAGCTTTCTGAGATGGCACTAGCGCTATTTAAAACGGAAATACTTGACACTTCCGCTCTGAAGCGACGGGATTTCCAATCATCAGATCTTAGGGAGCGCCATTTTCTATATTACCGCTAGTTATTGGTTATTGGTTATTGGTTATTGGTTATTTGAAAAAGAACGGACAACTGAGCGCTAAGGGAGGCGACACCATTCTTGCAGTTCAGGCTTATTTAACTTACTTTACTAAGCGGGTAACGCGATTCGAACGCGCGACATTCACCTTGGCAAGGTGACGCTCTACCACTGAGCTATACCCGCATGACTTCACCTTTCCTTATCTTGTCATACTATTCAAAATCTGTCAACCCCCCTTCTTGGATAAGTTGAGGATCTGGATATTCCGTTGGGGGAGCGATGGCAACGTAGAGATCCGGCTTTTGAGTTTCATGTCATATCCCCCACCAACCACACCCGCCAGAGAATTAATTCTCTGTCTAATAGCTTAAGTCCGTTAAAACGGACTAAAATCTAGATATTCTGGCAGATATTTAGTCGGTTTCAACCGAATGCGAGCTGTTAGACAAGGAACACCACAAGGTGGCGTAGTTAGTCCACTGCTAGCCAATATTGCACTCAATGGGATTGAGAAACTCCACCGTTATAAAGGTAGTAGGAACTATGGATGACAGTACCATGAAGGAAATTTTGTATACCCTTTATCGGGCTGCAAAGATGCCCACGCCATAGCTGTACTCAGCTTGGCGTGGGAGTATGTCACTTCGCCCTGGCTTATTCAAGATGGTGGTGCAGAAATTTATGCAGGTAACGATCGCCTCGCTGTGGTAAGTTGGACGCAAGCTAGTGTAATCCAAAACAATCTCGCCACTATCGTTGTCTAGCAGTATCCTGACTCAGGGGAGGTTAGGCATGGGGAATTCAGAAAAAATCAGTTTCCCGTTCTATGGGAGACTGATGAGTGTCAAAATTGAGAATCGCGACTAAATTCCCCCCCAACCCAATTGCTAGAACAATGCGAACGACTAAAATTGAACGAGTACGCGGCGTTAACGATATACTACCCGACGATTGCGCGATCGCAAAAAAGCTCGAAAATACGCTCAGAGATTGCTTTGCGTCTTTCGGCTATCGTCCGATTGACGTACCCTTGATCGAATATACCGAACTCTATTTGCGGAAATCTGGTGAAGAAATCGCCGCTCGGCTGTATGATTTTACCTATCGTAACCGCCGTCTCTGTTTGCGACCGGAACTTACTGCTTCAGTGGTTCGCGCTTATATAGATAACCTCCAAGCCATACCTCTACCTGTCCGTCTCTATTATGTCGGATCGGCTTTCCGCTATGAAAGACCTCAGAAAGAACGATACCGTCAGTTTACCCAAATGGGGATAGAGCTAATCGGGGTAACGGGTGCAATGGCTGATGCGGAGGTAATTTCAACTGCTTGTCAAGGCTTGAATTCCCTGGGATTAACGGGGTATCGTCTGTTTTTGGGTCATATTGGTGTTATAGCTAAGTTTCTCGATAATTTACAGCTAGAAAGTCGCCTCCGCAGCTTTTTGCTGACTCACATGGAAATTTTGCGCAAAGATGGTAAGGCGGAAGTCGAACGTCGGTTGTGTAATATTTATCCGGCTTTTGAGCTTTATCTGGCTAATCAGCAACTAAGTCAGGAAAGATTAGCTGATGAAAGTCGCCGCCTGCAACGATTGACTACTCTGTTTCAGGATATGGGGGAATCGGATGCGCGGGAATCAATTCTAGATTTACTCAGGAGTATGAATATTGAACTCGCTGGTAATCGAGATTCTCAGGAAATTGTGGATCGCCTTTTGGGTAAAATGAAGCGTCAGGATCAAACTGCAAGAATTAGTCATGCGCTGGAATTTATGAGGGAATTGGGACAATTGGTAGGGGAACCGACTGCGGTATTAAAGGAAGCAGAAAAACTCCTATCTGTTTACAATATCGATTATTCTGGATTGGATCAGTTACGGGAGATTATTAATACTTTAGAATTCTATAATCTCGACAAAAACCAAATTAGTCTGGATTTGGGGATGAGTCGCGGTTTGCAGTATTATACGGGGATGATTTTTGAAATTCATCATGGTTCTGAAGGAGAAACGAGACAAGTCTGTGGTGGTGGCAGATATGACGATTTGGTTGCTACTTTTGGTGGAAGACAAGATACGCCAGCTACTGGTTTTTCTTATGGTATGGAACGGTTACAATTTGCTATGGAAGCAGATGGTAAGCTGGGTGAAAGGAGAAGGTTTGTTGATGTTTTAGTGGTGCCAGTAAGTCAGGAAGATGCTGGTTATGCTATTAGTGTGGCTCAGGAGTTACGACAAGCTGGTTTGCGGGTGGAAATTGATGTGAGAAATAAGAGTGTTTCTAGTAATTTTCAGTACGCTAATAAGCAGGGAATTCCTTTTGCGATCGCGGTTGGTTCTGATGAACGAAAGACGGGAGAGGTTGTTTTGAAAAATATGGCCTCTGGCGAGCAGCAAAGGATGAAGGTTAGTGAGGTTATTAATCAATTTCAGCCTCTTCCCTAAACTAACAAGAGTGGGTAATGGAACAACCGATATAAGGATGGGTAATTGGTAATAACTGATAACTTACATCAGTCGCAATATAGCAAAGGCGATTGGAAATCGCGGCTACACAAACCAAGTCCGCCTGCGCGGACTAAAATCAAGGGTATTACAACCCGCGACGGCGGGTTTTGTCTATGTAGATGCGGTTTTAACCGCCTTGTTGATAATGAGGCAAGTTATAGGTAACAACCAACAACCAACAACCAACAACCAACAACTAACAACAAATAACCAATGACTAATGACAGATCTATTAGAATAGCTCTACCGAGTAAGGGTGCATTAGAGAGATCTACTGTAAGTTTACTTGCTGCTTGTGGTTTGAGTGTATCTCGTCCTAACGATCGACAATATGTCGGCTCGATTCCGGCTTTGCCAAATCTGACTGTACTTTTTCAACGGGCTGCTGATATCTTCACTAAGGTGGAAGAGGGCAGCGCGGATTTGGGGATTACGGGTTATGATGTGGTGGCAGAACAGGGGGTAGGGCAGGATAATGTAGTGGTAATTTGCGATCGCCTCGGTTATGGTAGATGCAAGTTAGTTCTCGCTGTGCCGGAGAGTTGGATTGATGTTTCTTCTATTGAAGATTTAGCGGAGTTGACTCTATTATTTAAGGAGAAAGGACGAACTCTGAGAATTGCTACGAAATATCCAAATATGACTCGCAATTGGTTGTACGAGAAACTGATCGTACATTTTTCTTTGGTGGAAGTCCAGGGTGCAATGGAAGCTGCACCGAGTATGGGTTATGCCGATATGATTGTCGATATTACTAGTACGGGGACTACGCTGCGAGAAAATCGCCTCAAGCAGATTGATGGCGGGAATATCTTGGATTCTCAAGCTTGTTTGATTGGTAATAAGCGATTATTGCAAGAAGATGAGACGAAACTGGAAATAACTAAGATTATTCTGGAGTTAATTGAGGCTAATCTGAGGGCTAAAAAATATATCTCAGTTACTGCTAATGTTCAGGGTAAGTCAGCCGATGAAATTGGTAATTCTTTGATCGCTCAAAGCAAGTTGAGTGGGGTGACAGGGTTACGAGGACCAACTATTGCCAAAGTCTATTCTAATCCAGAGGATGATTGGTATGCTGTTACTGTTGTTGTGGAAGAGAAGATGTTACTCTCTACTGTTAATCTCCTGAGAACAGCAGGAGGGAGGGATATGACTGTTCTTTCACCTAACTATGTTTTTGGTGCTGAGTCTCAGAATTATCAGCAATTTTTGGAAAAGTTAAAGTGAGGAGGGGGAGTGGGGAAGAGAGTTTTGAGTTTTGAGTTTTGAGTTTTGAGTTAAAATCATCCTCTACTCCCTATTCCCTATTCCCTACTCCCTACTCCCTACTCCCTACTCCCCATTCTAAATCTGAAACAAAGGAGAACACTGTGGCACATACTATTCTTACTGAAACTTGCGAAGGCGTGGCGGATTGCGTTGATGCTTGTCCAGTTGCTTGCATTCATCCTGGTCCTGGTAAAAATGTTAAGGGTACTGAATGGTATTGGATTGATTTTAGTACCTGTATTGATTGTGGAATTTGTTTACAGGTTTGTCCTGTAGAAGGTGCAATTGTGCCAGAAGAAAGACCAGATTTGCAAAAGACACCGCAATAGTTGTTGGTTATTGGTTATTGGTTGTTGGTTGTTGGTCATTGACAATTGGCTCTAAGTCACTTGTGACTGTAGAACAGATTTATCGCCTATTCCTGTTTTGTTTGAGTAAAAACTAACAATCAATCCGTATAATCCCTGAGTTACTCCGAAACTGACACAGTAGATTCACGTAAAGATTAGTAAAGATATCGCTAAATATCTGTATTTTCTCTGAGAAAAGCCTTAGAATCATCGGATTAAAAAATCCTTAAGCTTTGATTCGAGGCAAGACTCATGAAAAAAGTAAAGACTTTAGGCATCGGTAAATTGGGAGCATCCCACTTTGGCAAAGATACTCATTTTTTGCCCCCCTTTTCACCCCCCCAGCCTGCCTTGTCAAAGGGGGGAGAAAGAATACAACCTGCATTTCTTCCAAATCGGGATGCTCCCGGCAAATGGGCGCAACTGGGTATTTATAGTACTGCCATTGGTTTAATCTCTGCGAGCAACGCTGTGGCTGCAACATTAAATATTGGCTTTACGAAACTACCTGGATTGACAGGCGGATTTCCTGCATCGACAGCAGTTTACATGGCAAATCTTTCCAATATAGGATTCGATATTGGCTCAATCCAGATTGGTGATAACAGTGGCGGATTAGGCGGTGCTACGGGAAAATTTAGTGGATTTGATTTGGATGGGATTAAGTTCAGTAAAAGCGCGATCGCAAATGGAGCAGATATCAATAGCTTACCAGGATTGAACGTGTTTGATTTCAGTCCATCAGGAACTTTTTTCACTCCAGGAAAACAACGCGCTCCCATCGATTTGACTCCCCTATTTGGCACAACAGGTAGCAATATTAATAATACAGTGGCGACACTGAATAGTTTTGATGCTAACTCAACAACTAATGAAATCTTACCAGGAGCAACCGCGTTTGGCTTTGCGAGCTTAGGGGATAATGGTAAAATCGCATTTAATCTAAAAAATTTAGTTTCTACCACCGAACCGTTGTATCTTTATATTGGAGAAGTTGGCGATAATGGCGA
The DNA here is from genome assembly GCF_024178385.1 of Limnofasciculus baicalensis BBK-W-15. Classification (GTDB taxonomy): domain Bacteria; phylum Cyanobacteriota; class Cyanobacteriia; order Cyanobacteriales; family Coleofasciculaceae; genus Limnofasciculus; species Limnofasciculus baicalensis. The sequence continues at coordinate 22,046 of NZ_JAMZMM010000037.1, forward strand.
GGTAGGTGCAGGTGAAATTACTGTCTCAGATAAACCGATGAATAGGATTGAGGTAGCTACTGCGCCAACTAGTAACTCGACTCAGCCAACTCAGACGATTGAGGTGGCTACTATTCCAACCAGTAACTCAACTCAGCCAACTCAGACGATTGAGATAGCTACTGTGCCAACTACTAACTCAACTCAGCCGAGGAAGAGTGTTCCGGAACCTGCCAGTTTAGTCAGCTTATCATTCTTAGGCATCTATTTGGTAACCTATCGATCTAAAAAAACTAAATGTTGAAATCAACGAGCGATACTCTCCTAGAAGTAGAAAATGTCTACGCAGGATATATCAAAGATCTAGATATCCTGCAAGGCGTTAATTTTAAAATTAATCCCGGTGAATTGGTGGCAGTAATTGGTCCCAATGGTGCAGGAAAATCAACCCTTGCCAAAACTATATTTGGACTATTAACCCCCAATAAAGGTAAAATCACTTTCAAAGGGAAAGACATTACTAATCTAAAATCAGATAAAATTGTCCAGCGGGGCATGTGTTATGTCCCCCAAATATCTAACGTATTCCCATCTCTGACAGTAGAAGAAAATTTGGAAATGGGAGCATTTATTCTCCAAGGTTCTTTAAAGGAATTAAAAGAAGAAATTTTTACCATGTTTCCTAAACTTAAACAACGGCGAGGACAACGTGGAGGGACTCTTTCTGGTGGAGAACGGCAAATGTTGGCAATGGGAAAAGCGTTGATGTTGAAACCAGATTTATTATTATTAGATGAACCATCAGCAGCATTATCTCCTATATTAGTTAATAGTGTATTTGAGCAAATTAAAGCCATTAATCAAAACGGAACGGCAATTGTTTTAGTAGAACAAAATGCCCGAAAAGCCTTAGCCATGGCGGATAGGGGATATGTGTTAGAATCTGGGCGCGATCGCTTTTCTGGACGAGGACAAGATTTACTTAACGATCCACAGGTGGGAGAATTGTATTTGGGAGTTACTAAGGTTCATTAAAGGGGAATGGGCAAGGCGGAATAATTTGTCAAAGAATCCCGGTTTTTTTTGAGAAACCGGGATTCTGGGAAGAAGTGTTAAAGTAACTTTACAATTGAGCGATCGCAAAATTAACTCAGCCACCAGAAAGATGCGTTATCGTAGTGATTAAACTAACCCAATAGGCGGAAGGGTTGCCATGAGAAAGTTTCTTTTAGCCTGTTTATTCATCGTCGCCCTCGGTTTTGCCCTCTTTAACTTCAAAGGTTTGGCAAATCAAGGCGAATTTCAGTCAATTGTGCTGGATTTCCGGGAAGATATCCCCGCAGCACAGATTAATAGCGAAATAAATGCGATCGCACAAAAATACGGCGTTACTCCCCGACTCAATAGCGAATTCTCGAAAACCGACAATATTTATATTTTGGAGGGGAATAAACAAATCCTGGATAATCTGAAAAAATCACAACTATCCAAGGAAACCGAATATATCGAACCCAACTACGTTTACAGTGCTTTCTATACTCCCAACGATCCCGACTATACCAAGCAGTGGAATATGCACAGCATCAACGTAGAAACAGCATGGGATGAAACTAAAGGTAGTGGGATGACGGTGGCGGTGATTGATACCGGAATTAGTCCAGTACCGGATTTAGAAACCACTAAGTTTGTTCGAGGTTATGACTTTGTAAATGACCAAATTGACGCATTAGATGATAATGGTCATGGTACTCACGTTGCTGGCACTGTCGCTCAATCTACTAATAACGGATATGGTGTAACTGGTGTTGCTTACGAAGCCAGCTTAATGCCGTTAAAAGTATTGAGTGGAAGTGGTAGCGGGACGGTTTCTGATATTGCCGAATCGATCAAGTTTGCTGCTGATAACGGTGCCGATGTTATCAATATGAGTCTTGGTGGTGGTGGTGTCAGTGAGTTGATGCAAGAAGCAATTAATTACGCCCATAGCAAAGGCGTAGTTATTATCGCAGCCGCAGGTAATTCTGGTCAAAATTCCGCATCTTACCCCGCTCGTTATCCTCATGTTATTGGTGTTTCTGCCCTAGATTCTGTTGGCGAAAAAGCCCCCTATTCTAACTATGGTGCGGGTGTGGATATTTCTGCTCCTGGTGGTAGTGAATCGGGTAAAATCGTTCAAGAAACGATTAATCCTAAAACCAATGAATCTGTTTTTGCTGGTTTCCAAGGCACTAGTATGGCATCGCCTCACGTTGCAGGAGTTGCTGCTTTAATTAAAGCTAGTGGGGTTACCAATCCTGATGATATAGAAACAGTCTTGCAACAATCTAGTCGCAGCGTTGAAGACGATCCTCTAAATCATTTTGGTGCGGGACAATTAGATGCAGGTGCTGCTGTAAAACTTGCTATCAAAGGACAAATTAGCTTCCGCGATTTCTTCCGTTGGTTACAAAATAATGGCTATCTCAATCTAAAATTCTGGTTTGATGGCGGTGCAGTGGCGCTATTACCGAAGGTTTTGATGGTAGTTGGTTCCTATCTCCTTGCTTGGTTTTTACGGAATTACTTATCCTTTGGTTGGAGTTTGTCCACAGGATTAGTTGCAGGGAGTTCAGGACTATTTTTACTACGGGGTTTGTACATCTTCGATTTACCTCAATGGCCATTACGAGTCATGGGAAGTTCCATTCCTGAATTGGGTACAGCTATTCAAGGTAGCAGTATCTTAAACCCAATTTTTGCTAGTGTCTTAATTCCTGTGGTTTTGGTAGTGTTATTCCTCGGAAATCCGCACTGGAAATGGGTAGCAATTGGTTCGGCAATTGGTGTTGCTAGTTGTTTGGCAGTCAGCGCAGTAATGTCTCCTAGTATATTGTGGTTAGGCAGTGGTATGGTAGCTCGTTTGTTCTTAGCTACTAATGCTTTACTATGCTTTGGACTTGCTTATTTAGCTAGTAAAGGTGAGGGTAAATTTGCATGAGCATTCAGATAAAAGGCGTTGTCGAACACAAAGATATTGGTGTAGGTGTTTGGGCGTTGGTAGCAGATTCTGGAGAAACTTATGAGCTTATGGATGCTCCTGATGAGTTACATAAACCTAATTTAAAAGTACAGGTTACAGGCTTAATCAGAGATGATGTGATGACTTTGGCAATGATTGGTCCTGTTTTGGAAGTTAACTCATTTGAAGTGCTTAATTGAAGGAGGAAGGTTGAATGTTGAAGGATGAATGTTGAACTATCTAATATATAGCAGTCACCAAGGCGGTTAAGGCATTCTCGGCTACCAAATTTTAACAAGGGGCTGAGAGCCAATTGTCCTAACCGCTGTGGCGGTTGCTATAGAATCCAGCTAGGGGGGGGAATGCCACCGAGGGAAAGTAAACAAATACTTAAGCCTAGAGTAATGAAAAAACCGCTTCTAACTGTATTTTAAGGGCTACGGATGGTTTGGAACTAGGTTCCCGTCTTTACATGAACTATTGTTTTTGAGCGATATGAAAGGCTGAGATATAGGATATTTCGATAGTTTTACCGCAGTGTCTTTCCAGTTTTTCCCGTAAACCTGCAAACAACCTATCCCGTTGCTTATCTTCTAAGGCGATATAGGGTGATAGGGTACTCAAAAGCGAGATATAATCATCAATCGAATAGGTAACTTGGCAAGAAATATGTTCGGAAAGCAAATCCTGAAAGTAACCTGATTCAATAATGGGTTTTCCCAGATTTATGAGAGATTTTTCCTGACTTTCTCTATCTTCATATCGCGATAGAGATGGGGCGTGGGGTGGCGGTTGCTATACTATAATTTTGTACCGCCAGGGAAGTAAAGCGCCAGAGACAAGATTAACCCTACTCAAAATCTTGACAATTGAGTAGGGTTAAGAAAACATGTTTGTAACTCAGTTATCCCAACAATAGATCAGCGGCTACTACTGGCAACGGTAGCATTTTCTTTAGAAGGCTCTAGGATGCGGAGACTGGGAAATAGAAAATGGTTTTCTTCGACGTATTGAGCTCCAAATAAACCCTTTTCTGCCCAGAAATAACGGTCTGTTGTATGTTCATTTCGCTTAACTAGCAGCAAAGCAGGAGGAATGATTCCCGCTTCTTGAATATATTTTCGTGCTGCCGTAACCGGTTTATCTTCACCGCTTTCTATATTATACTGAGGCACATGTTCCAAGATCTTACGCCCCTCTTGGCGTCGCCGACTTTTCCGCTTGCGTCTTCTAGCCAACCTCTTTACCTCCTCTGTCTAATGACAGTTGTAATGTTAGTTACAAAAGCCGTCGCCAGTATATCGGCTTCACTTTAAAATATCAACTGGCTTTTAATCTTCGATACAAACTCCTCAAATGCTCCAATGGTATGATTTACAGGCTTTATTCGCTACCTGATAGCGTAACAAATGTATAGATATTTTAACAAAACTTAATATTTGGTACAGGGGAGTAGGGAGTGGGGGGGAGAGTTTTGAGTTTTGAGTTTTGAGTTTTGAGTTAAAACTCTCCCTTGTCC
>NZ_JAMZMM010000332.1 GCF_024178385.1 Limnofasciculus baicalensis BBK-W-15
CTCACGCCAATTTGAGTACAAATATGGCGTGAGGCTTCCGGCGAAGAAAGCTAACACAACACCCGCAGCAGCTCAAAGGGGAACATTGAGTCTACCACAACCCGTACCAACTATACCGAAAAATCAGGAGATAGCCAAACCAATTGTAGTTGCTGAACTAGTCGAACAACTCCGGACTGCTAATGTAGGAAAACGTCATGAAATTATCAGACAACTAAGCCACACGGAAGAAAATATTGTACCAGAACTGATCAAAGCAATGGCAGATTCCGATCCTCTGGTTAAAAGTGCCGTAGCTGAGGTGCTGGGAAATCTTAGTGATGCCGCAGTGCCAGCTATTCCTGAATTGGTTAAGATGATCGATGATAGGCGAAGAGCGATCGCGCCACCAGGTAATATTCGAATACTACCCAAAATCCCCCAAGCAAATGTAAAAGAGCGGCGCAGCCCACCTATCCCTCCCGAAAACCCCGAAAACCTACTACGGATTACAGCTATTGCCGCCATTGGGAAAATTGGTTTACCTGCGAGAAAATTAGCTACACCTCCTCTAACGGAAGCATTGGAAGATCCCGATCCTTGGGTTAAGCTGAATGCGACATGGGCACTGGCTGAAATTGGAGCTTCCATCCCCTTATTATCTTATTGGTTAGAAGCTTTACAAGATTCCAATCCTAATCTGCGTAGCAGTGCAGCCGAAATTTTTCAAGACTCAAAATCCCTTCTGCGTAAAGTATTGGGAGCAGAAGCTGATGCTAATACTACCACAACCTTGCTCATCGTAGTTAAAGATGAGAATTTCAGAGTGCGTAACGCCGCCAAGGAAGGATTAGAATTGCTGGGTACAGGAGCATTACCAGGATTAATCAAAAGTTTAAAAGCATCAGAGCCAATTGTGCGTCTGGAGGCGGCGGAAGTGATAGGTAATCTAGGAGAGGCAGCACAGTCGGCGCTTCCCGATTTGGTAGCACTACTAGAGGATACTGAGCGTTATCTGCCAAATGGATATGGTCTTATCGTTATACCTCCTCCTGCATCAATTTATCTCTTTACAGAGCAATCTCTTTATCCTCTTGCTCCTGATAACCCCGATAATCTAGTGCGAGTCAATGCTGCTATTGCTTTAGGTAAACTGGGAAATCGCCAAGCCATCCCAGCCCTCACCACTGCCCTCAAAGATAATAATCCTTGGATGGGGATGGCAACCGCCTGGGCATTACGAAGGTTAGGAGAGACTCAAGGCTTGCCTGTTGTCGGGCGATTGTTGCAGCACCCCGATTCATCAATTCAACGGGCGGCACTGTATCAGTTGCGGGGTTATGGCTCGCAGTCTGCGCCCTATCTTCTGCCCTACTACAGAGCGCGATTAGACTCTGCCGATGATAACACTCGCAATAGTGCAATTATTGCGATTGGGAAACTTGGGGTAGCAGCCTTAGATTTAGTACCCAAACTTAGGGCTTTCCTGCTAGGAAACCAGAAAGACTCGCCCGGTTATGCCGCCACAACTCTGGGAGAAATTGCGCAGAAGACAGCTATCGCTTGGCAGGATGGCAGTCTTTCGGCTAACCAACGCCAACAAGCGATCGCAGAATTTACTCAAGTTCTGAATATTATCCAGGCTCCCAATGCTAAGTTTAACCGCGAACCAATCGATCGCATCCGTAATGCTCTCACTATACTTCGAGGTGTTACGCAATAGTTCTCACCTGGGTTCGGTGTTAGGAGTAGCCCTTTCAGGGCGGCTACGCCAAGGGTGTTAGGAGTTAAAATTTAACAGCAAAAGACACGCATATTTGACTCATGACGGCCTCCAGGGCGACAACTATGGCATTATTGACACTATTTTTACATGGGAGTCGCTTCCCTGAGAACTCCGTTGGCGTAGCCTGCGCTTCGCGCATACTCCTCACTCCGTTGGCGTAGCCTGCGCTTCGCGCATACACCTCACTCCAAACTCCTCACTCAGGTTGACTATAATTTCCAGCCCCAGCGAGCTAGACGATGCTCGACTTCCTGAAAACAGTTGGATAGAGTTTCCTCAAATTCAGGCTTTGAGATACCACCCCGCCAGAGAATTAGGGCATCTTCCCCCGTATCTTGGTAATATTTGCGGCGGCATCCCGCTTCGGTGAAGCCAAACTTATGATACAGAGATAATGCAGCTTGATTAGAGGGTTTTACTTCTAGGGTTGCCCACTCCAAGTTACGCATTCTGGCATCCCGCAGCAGGGCATAGAGCAACAACTTACCCAATCCCTGACGCTGATAATTTGGATGAACTGCCAGAATAGTAATATGTGCCTCTTCCAAAATTGACCAAAAACAACCTAAACCGAGGAGAATGTTTGGGGAGGTGGGATTTGTTGTGAGGCTCTCTTTAACAGAGTTTTGAGTTAACCCATCAGACAACTGATTCGGACATCCGGACACCCGATCGCCAGGAACCGTTTCTAAGACGATTAAGTGAGAGTTGGGGCTTTCTAACTCCCTCTGGTAGCCGTCTCGCGTCCAAAGTCCACCAAAACATAACCGATCTAATTCGACGGCGGCATTTAGTTGCTCGACTGATAGGGGATTAAGCTGTAATAAATTCACAGCCATCTATTGTACAAGGTTAGATTGGATTCTGGGCTATTGCTGTAGCAATCAACATTAAAATTAGACGAAATCGGCTTAACAATATAAGATATATCGAACTGATTCGATAAATGTTATTATTTTTTAATATCTAGTAACCAATTCACATAGCGCTATATAAGGATCGTAACAATGCTAGCGACCGATCGCACTCAGGTGCAAAATTCCGGACGACAATATCTCCACAATACTGAAAAAGAGGGAGAGATGCGATCGCCTAATCAAGAACTTATGCCTCTTTCAGCCCAAGTCAACAGCCAGGATTGCTTGGAAATAGGCGGCTGCGATGTCACTGCCTTAGTGGAACAATTCGGCTCTCCTCTGTATATTTTAGATGAGATGACAGTTAGAACTGCTTGCCGTCAATACCGGGAGGCGATGGCAAGTTACTACCCTGGTGAATCCCTGGTTTTGTATGCCTCTAAAGCCTGGAATAGTTTAGCAGTTTGTGCGATCGTGGCATCGGAAGGTTTGGGGATCGATGTCGTATCGGGAGGTGAACTCTATACGGCGCTGCAAGCTGGAGTTAGTCCCGACAAACTTTATTTCCATGGCAATAACAAATCTAGCGCTGAACTGGAACTCGCTATTGAAAGTGGTTGCACCATTGTTGTCGATAACTGGTTAGAGTTACAGACACTAGCTAATATAGCCACAGAACCAGTGCGGATCTTGCTACGATTGACTCCGGGGATCGAATGTCATACCCACGAATATATTCGCACCGGACACTTGGATAGTAAGTTTGGCTTCGATCCCAATGTTTTAGATGAGCTATTTCGCTTTGTCAGCCAACACCCGATCCTAAACTGCATCGGCTTACACGCCCACATTGGTTCTCAAATTTTTGAAAGTCAACCCCACAAAGACTTGGCTGGTGTCTTAGTCGATTTTATCAGTAAAGCGAGTCAATACGATTTACCAATCCAATTACTCAATGTCGGGGGTGGTTTAGGGATTTGCTATACCGAAAGCGACGATCCCCCCAGTATTGATGCTTGGGTGAAAGGTGTCTGTGAAGCCATTGTCACCGCTTGTGAGGAACGACAACTGCCCTTACCCAAATTACTCTGCGAGCCAGGAAGATCTATTATTGGTTCTGCTTGTGTCACCGCCTACACGATTGGCACTCGCAAGGAGATCCCCGAAATCCGCACTTACTTAGCCATTGATGGTGGTATGTCAGATAATCCCCGTCCGATTACTTACCAATCCGTATATCGGTGTGTAGTTGCCAACCGGATGTCACAACCTCTAACAGAAACTGTGACTATTGCCGGGAAACACTGCGAATCCGGAGATATTTTGATTAAAGAAGCAAAGTTACCTCAAACAGAGTCAGGGGATATATTCGTCGTCATGAGTACTGGAGCCTACAATTACAGTATGGCTTCCAATTACAATCGTATACCTCGACCAGCAGCAGTCTTGGTTGCGGAGGGAGAAGCTGAGTTAATTTTACAGAGGGAGACTTATCAAGACTTAATCCGCCATGATTGTTTGCCAAAAAGACTAACTTAAGTTAGATTTTTGCTTTGAATAAAATTCAGCGAACACCGATTAAGTAGGTGAACAAATTAAACTTTTGGTAGGCAATGTCGATCAATGTCATTTCATCCAATGCTGGGACAGATGGTGGACATTGCCTACCCGACACCTTTCGTTACACAGCACTGTTTATTTATGTCCGACTACTTATCTGACCAGTTGTTGCTCGATATCGCTACAATCAAGCCAGAGTCAAACCGCTTCGCGGAGTCATTAGGGATCAGTCCTTAGTTCTCGATTGCTCCACCCCCTGCGAGGTTTCTTGCCAGAGGTGGAGAGAAAATCATTCAGAATTATAGTAAACCAAAAACTAATGACTAATGACCATTCCGTCAAGCATCTCAAGCCCTAAACGTTTATCGAAGTTCAATGTCGTCGTCGTCTGGTCCTTTGGCTGACTCAGACAGGGTGCAATCCTTGTTGATTCATAGCGTTGACATCGGATTGGTTCTTGTTCTCACCTATTGTGTACTCCTGATCGTTGGGGAACGCCGCACCCTATGGATGGTGAGGGGATTACTTGTCCTGATGCTTACTGCTGTGGTGAGTAATCGACTTGGTTTGATGCTCCTGAGTTTTGTGCTAGAAAAGTTAGTGGTTGGCTCTGCTGTGGCGATGGCTGTCATCTTCCAGTCAGAGTTTCGCCGATTTCTCGAACAGCTAGGGCAAGGAAAAATTACGGAGTTATTTCAAACTCAGCGACGCTCCCCTCCTAAAACAGACAGTGCGATCGATGAAATTGTGGATGCTGTTAAAGAATTGTCCCAAAATCGGATCGGCGCTTTGATGATTATGGAAACTAATGGGTTGATTGACGAGCGGGATTTTTCTGTACCGGGTGTTCAGCTAAATGCAGAACTTTCTAAAGAATTGCTGCAAACCATATTTCAGACTACAACGCTGCTTCATGATGGGGCGGTGTTGATTCGAGGTTCCCGCATCGCGGCTGCGGGTGTAATTTTGCCGCTTTCCGATCGCACAGCGTCTCGGCAACTCGGTACGCGCCATCGGGCTGCGATGGGAATTACAGAGCGTGTCGCAAATTGCCTTTGTATAGTTGTATCAGAAGAAACAGGTTCAATTTCGTTGGCGGAAAAAGGAGGACTCAACAGACCTTTAACCAGCAGTAAACTGAAAGAACTGCTAGAGGCTCGATTTTCCAGAACTGTTGACCGCGAGGCCGTTGCTCCAGATTTACGAACTTTGGGCCGCCAAGTTAAGTCTAAAGGACGGGTACTTCTTTCCCATTTCCTCCGTCTTCCGTCATCCACTTCTGGGAAGAAGAAGAAATGAGTGTTTTGTTATTTGTCATTGGTCATTTGTCATTTGTCATTTGTCATTGATTAGCGATCAGTGGTTAGTTGGCAAACAAAGAATAACGAACAACAAATAACGAACAACAAATAACGAACAACAAACAACGAACGACGGACAAATGACGACTGACAACGGAAAAATTATGCAAACTCGCTTAAAAGAGCTACCAATAGACCTTGACCGAGAACGTCTACCCCGACATGTGGCAGTAATTATGGATGGTAATGGTCGCTGGGCACAACGCCAAGGATTACCCCGAATTATGGGTCACCGTCGGGGAGTAGATGCCCTAAAAGATTTGTTGCGCTGCTGTAAGGATTGGGGAATTAAAGCGCTGACTGCTTATGCTTTTTCTACTGAAAATTGGGGTCGTCCTTTGGAAGAAGTGGAGTTTTTAATGACTCTGTTTGAGCGGGTATTGCGGCGAGAAATTGATGACATGATGAAGGAAAATGTCCAAATTCAGTTTTTGGGTAATTTATCAGCGCTACCGCAATCTCTCCAAGGGGAAATTCAGCGCTCGATGACGAAAACTCAGGATAATAATGGTATTCAGTTTAACGTGGCTACCAATTATGGAGCGCGTCAGGAGATTTTGCAAGCTGTCCATGCGATCGCGCAAGAGGTGCAGGAAGGTAAAATTCAATTGGATGAGATTGATGAGGCTTTGTTTTCCCGTCACCTTTACACGGCGAATGTCTCCGATCCGGATCTCTTGATTCGCACTAGTGGGGAGATGCGTTTGAGTAATTTTTTACTTTGGCAAATGGCTTACGCGGAACTATATATTACAGATATTTTATGGCCTGATTTCGATCGGGAACAGTTTCATCAGGCTTTGTTTGCCTATCAGCAGCGAAAGCGTAGATTTGGAAAAATATGATGGGAAAGAGAAACCGGGTTTCTCAAAGAAACCCGGTTTCTTTGAGAAATATACCTTCAAACCCAACCCTTAATTTCCACATCAGTCAGCAATTTCTCCATCTTCACACACTCACTTTTCGTCGCATGAAGTAAATGTTTCATCATCACAGCTTCCCCAGCAGAGGCTGCCAAAAATGCCCCATTCATCGCAATATTTCGGATACTTCCCCCCGCCACATTCAATTTCCCTAACTTATAAAAATCCAACCCCTCAGTCGGCGTTTCTGGTGGGAAAACACGCCGCCACATTTCGACTCGCAATTTGGGTTCCGGAAAGCTAAACTGGAGCGTAAATCTAATTCTACGGTCAAAAGCTCCATCCAGAGCATTCTTCATATTCGTAGTCAAAATCACCAAACCCTGATATTCTTCCATCTTCTGTAGCAGATAATTAATTTCCCCATTAGCATATTTATTCGGATGGGGCAGTTTTCTTAGTTCTTCTGGTTCCCGGCTTGGAGGTAACTTCGTTATCTTCAACAGTGGGTAAATTTTCGGATTCTGTTATCTGTTTTCGGGAAATATT
>NZ_JAMZMM010000333.1 GCF_024178385.1 Limnofasciculus baicalensis BBK-W-15
AGGCAACAGGATTGCGCACGGGAACCTGATTCATCAGGATATTAGGGCTGCGAAGTCTTAAGAATCTCCGTGTCTTTAGACCGGGGAGTGTCAATTAAACGCTTTAACCAAAGCATCAAACTGCACTCGCAGTGACTTATCGTGAGGCGAGATAGGTGGGATCTTGCGATCGATACCTAGGAATTCATAAACCGCCATCTGAGCAACTCGCACCGAATACTCAACCGTGAAGACGACATCATCAGGAATTTCGACAAACTGACTGATGAAAGCGAGGTTCTTTGAGCTACGAGGGATTGGCAAAGGTCGATCTGTGCGTAAACGCGGCATAAACATACTGGTGATATACGGCATTCTGCAAGGAATACAGTTTGCCGATGCCACAGTGTCCAGATCGAATCGAAGATGACCGCATAATTCTCGCAGAATTTCTTCACCATTGCAGTCACTCATCGGCTTAGGAACGAAATCACCCACGCGATCCGGGAAAAGGGCATATCCCCAGAACACCTGGACATCAGCAGGCTGATTCGCAAAGTGCGGTTGATAGGCGAGTACAATCGACATGAGCCAATTTGAGTCTTTAAAGGTGACGAGTCCGCCAGTTCCTGGTTGATTGCCGCTAAATTCGACCATCTTGTCGAAGAATGTGGGGGTTTTAAGCGTGACGGTAAAAGACTCCCAGAGAGACTCTGGAATGCTGCTATTAAAAGCAGCAGGATTCCCGAAATCTGGGCTTTCTGCCGCTAGCTTTTCCCACAAACTCCAACTGTGGCAATCCTGTTTGGTGAGCTTCTTGGGCGCACTTGTCATCGATCCCAAACTTGAGGCATCAGTCATCGATCCGTTTTGCAGAAAAACTAGGTCGCCGTCTTTAACCGCGATGGTTTTACTTTCACCACTCTGCTGATAATGAATGCCTGTCACTACCAACTTACCCTCTGCGGTGTTGCGCTCTAGATCCGTCACCTTGGCATCTAGAATGAAATGGACATCTTGGGCTTTAAGCCAACTCTGCAATGGACAAACCAAGGAATCATACTGATTGTAAATGGTTCGCTTAATCCCAGCGAGGGTTTCAATCCGAGAGAATTCGAGCATGAAGCGATGCAAGTAACGCTTGAATTCAACGGCACTGTGCCATGACTGAAAGGCAAATGTAGTAGACCACATATACCAGAATTCAGTCTCGAAGAATTCAGGGGAAAGCCAATCAGTGATACAGCTAGCACCCAAGTCATCTTCATCAGCCAGACTAAGCTTCAGCAATTCCTGACGATTTTCCATGGAAAAGCCCATCGAACTTACGGGGACTTTCGCACGGTGACTGTTAACGAGACGCGCCATGGAATTTGACTTGTGCTTTTGATTGAACTCCATTGTTTCGTCAAATACCGTTTTATTGGGCGAAGTCAGGGATGGGATGGACTTGTAAAGATCCCAAGTACATTCGTAATTGTCGGTTGTCAACATCCGTCCCCCCCGCATCGAATAACCGTCTACAGGGTTCCCATATCCATCCAAACTCCCGCCGAGGAGAGGCTTTGCTTCTAGGATAAAAATATTTCCGCCAGGGAGTCCACCGTCTCGAATCATGAAGGCTGCGGCAGCCAAAGAGCCGATACCACCACCTAACAAATAAGCATTAGATTCGTTAACCATGTCAATTAGACTCCCTGACGAGTTTAGTTTAATTGTGTCTTACGTCTTTTGTGAACCTAAATCTAAAGTTCTTGACGTGTCGGACGGATGATAATTTCATTCACATCAACATCACCAGGCTGCTCAATGGCATAAGCGATCGCACGGGCAATGGCATCTGCATCAATGGCGATCGCATAAAATTGATTAATTCCGGCTGCTGTGTCTTTATCGGTAATTGTGGCAGTCAACTCAGTAGCAACGGCTCCTGGTGAGATATTAGTCGAACGGATTTCACCGTTTGACTCTAGTCGCAGCCCTTCAGAGATCGCTCGCACTGCATACTTAGTGGCACAATAAACCGCTCCCGCTGGAAACACATGATGTCCGGCTACTGACGATAGATTAATAATGTGACCCAACTTTTGCTGACGCATCGTCGGTAACACAGCAGCAATCCCATAGAGGACACCCTTGATGTTGACATCAATCATCCGATCCCACTCCTCCACCTTTACTTCGTCGAGAGGAGAGAGGGGCATCAACCCAGCGTTATTGATGAGTACATCGATCCTGCTGTATGTACTCAAAGTTTCCTTTGCCAAGGCTTCCACTTGTGCGCGATCTGTCACATCCGTCACTCGGTAGTTTGCAGTTCCTCCTGATTTGGCAATCGCTGCAACCAATTCTTTCAGCCGATCTTCGCGGCGGGCGGCCAGCATCAGTTTGGCTCCACTAGCAGCAAGTCGCTTCGCAGTTGCCTCACCTAAACCACTGCTGGCTCCGGTGATGATTACTACTTTGTTTTGAATCTCAGACATATTGATTACTGCGGGTTATTGAGTATGGATCGTGAAATGTTGAGTGCTGTTTCATCTGAACTGGGCATTATGGAACCAGATCAACTAGCTTGTAGCTGGATCAACGTTTTTGTCCCGGCAGTGTCACTAATCCGAACCGCTATCATCAAACCGTTTGAGTTCTGTCCCGTTAAAACTTCAGTTGGTGAATCGATTGTGTGAGCGTATGTCACTTCATCTCGACCCACTTCAATCACCAAATCATCTCCCTTTCCGGGGCGATCGTAAACCATTGCCATCAAAGGTGCGTTCTGAATCAGTTCTGCATTATCGAGTTCTGAATTGATGATTTCGATTGAAATATTCCGTCCACGATTACCACTTGAAAACTGATCAAAAAATTCACCCCATCGCTCACGCGGCACAGATTTGCTAATGTCAATTTTACTTACCATGATGATTCCTTTAAATATCTCCAGAAATTAAATATGCGTTATAGCAACTGCCAGGGCGGTTAAGTCATTGATCGGAGACGAAATACACTGACAAAGTGACCAAAAATGCACTAAGCGCCTTGGCGACTGCTATATCAAGAACCCTTGTAGAGACGTGGCAGTGATACGTCTCTACATTATTTTTCACTCATATCTCAAATCTTGGCAGGTTAATAGTTCACAGTCTTATACCAATTCTGTATGAGGTTGCGCTTAATAACCGGACAAGCTTGGTTTAATCGTGTTTTAGTTCGTTGTAGTTCCCAAAGCCGCTTTTGCATCAAGTCTGGCGGCGATTGCGGCCAAGGTTGCTTCTTCGGCTTCTTCTATCGTCGTCATTGCTAAGAAGATCGTCGTAGCTGCATAGTCTTCAGCTTTGTCTGCCCGATGTTCGAGTTTCTTGACTTCGCGACTTGCTTTCCATTCCTCGACATTCGATTTCACCTCAGATTCTTTTTCCTCAAATTGAGTTTTGAGCTTTGCCCGATATTCATCGAATTCTTGTTTCTTAGCGTCTAGTGTTATCTTCGCTTCGTCGAGTCTCGATTGAATCTCAGCTTGAGTTTTTTTCGGTGCAGATTGAATGCTGTCCTTCAGGGATTTTACTCGATCTTCAACCGCTTCTAAATTGTCATGAAGTTGTTTGGTAAAGTTGTCAATTGCAGTACTCACGATCTTTCCTCTAGTATTGTTAACAATTAGTATGACAGCCTGATGTTTGAAATCGTGGTGGATTTGTTGCTCGAGATCCGATTATTTTCGTCGAGTGAAGCACTTCTCTAGCTCAATCGCCCAAAGGACGATGGTACTCAATCCAAAACTAATGAGCAGATCCCTCGCAGATAACGATGTTGTATGGAAAATAGTTTGCAAAATAGGAATATAAACTACAGCCATTTGCAGCCCAATCGTCAGAATTACGGCTCCTAAAAGCGGTTTATTGGAGAACAGCCCCAGGCGAAACACTGACTCCCTTTCTGAACGCATCGTTTCCGCAAGTCCAACACGAGATAAAGTGAGTGTTGTAAACACCATCGTTTGCCAATTTGCGTCACCCCTAGACCAATAGTGATAAGCAATGGCAAGCAAAACTAATCCCAGTAATAGCCCTACCCAAATAATCTCGCTACCCACTCCACGACTAAAAATGCTCTCATTCGGGCGACGAGGTGGGCGGCGCATGATTTTTCGTTCGGAGGGTTCTACACTCAAGGCTAGCGCTAGTAAACCATCTGCCAATAGATTAACCCACAGAATTTGGAGGGGAATCAGCGGCAACGGCATCCCCAAAAATGGAGCCAGTATAATCGCCCATAGTTCGCCAGCATTTCCCGTTAAGGTGTATTTGATAAACTTGCGAATGTTGTCATAGATGACTCGCCCTTCCTTAATCGCTGCGATGATAGTGGCAAAGTTATCGTCTAACAGGACCATATCTGCCGCTTCCTTGGCGACATCTGTACCTGTGATCCCCATGGCAATGCCAATGTCTGCTTGTTTTAAAGCGGGCGCATCATTCACCCCATCGCCCGTCATTGCGACAATGTGTCCTCGTGTTTGCAAGGCTTTCACAATATCTAACTTGTTCTGTGGTGAAACCCTGGCATAGACAGATATATTTTCGACTTGATGTTTCAGATCTTCGCTAGACAGTTGGGATAGCTCTTGCCCAGTCAGGATGCGATCGTTTGGGACAATTCCCAATTCCCGGGCAATAGATTGAGCTGTGAGGGGATGATCTCCGGTGATCATAACTGGACGAATTCCTGCTTCCTGACACATCAATACTGAATCTTTGACTTCAGGACGAATGGGATCGATGATACCAATCATGCCCATAAAAATCAGGTTCTGCTCTAGGGCATCTTCGTCCAAAGCTTTTCTATCTAAATCGATCGTCTCTGAGGTAAATGGGCGAAAGGCAACGCCTAAAACTCGCATCCCATTCCGGGCTAACTGATCGTTATTCTCAATAATTTTTTTGTGCCACTGCCGATCGAGTTTTTCTGCTCGCCCATTCACCAAGACACGATCCGTAACCTCCAGCAAGCTGCCAACACCGCCTTTTGTAAAGGCAATATAAGATGCCTCTCCCAACTCCAATAACCCAGACACGATCAGTTTTAATCCCTCTGGGATCGTATTTGTGACGAGTGGGAGCTTATGAAGAGTTGTCATCCGCTTCCGCTCTGCATCAAAGGGTTTCTCTCCGACACGGGGCAACGATTCCTCTAATTTTGCTTTTGATAATCCGAGGTGATCCGCCGTCATCACTAGCGCCCCTTCAGTGGGATCTCCCACCGTCTGAAACTGATGGGGAATATCGGGATGGGGTTCCAAAAGTGCGTCGTTGCAAAGCGCTGCTCCGGTTAGAAGCCAAGCTAATACAGGTTGCTCCTCAAGCATACTAGACAAGTCTTCATCGGTATTCAATTCTGCCAGGGGTGTGGTTAAATCAACTTGATGCCCCTCTACAGCAAGAAATGTCGCCGTCATGCGATTCTCCGTCAGCGTGCCTGTCTTATCAGAGCAAATAACTGTTACGGAGCCTAATGTTTCTACTGCGGGTAGTTTGCGAATCAGCGCGTGCTTTTTCAGCATTCGTTGTGCCCCCAGAGCCAAGGCAATGGTGACAACGGCAGGTAAGCCTTCGGGCACTGCTGCAACTGCTAAACTCACAGCGGTGATGAACATTAATGATAATTCCTCACCCCGCAGTAGACCTAACCCGAAGATCGCAACTACAAGGAAAAGGGTGATGATTGCTAGCTTTACGCCAAGTTGATCCAGACGTTGCTGGAGTGGAGTCGGCTTGGGCTTTACTGTTTGAATTGCTGTGGCAATGTGTCCTAACTCTGTTTCATTGCCTGTTTCTGTGACGACTGCAAGTCCTCGTCCATAGGCGATCGCAGTTCCCATATATGCCATGTTATGGCGATCTGCCAAAGGTGGATTTTCTTGTTCAAGCTTATTAGTATTCTTATCAGTTGGCTCCGATTCTCCGGTAAGGGAGGATTCCTGAATGCGGAGATTGGAACTTTCCAGCAAACGGTAGTCGGCTGCTACTAGGTTTCCTGTTTCGAGGAGAACTATATCACCTGGCACAAGCTGACGAGCTGAGATCTCTTGTACTCGCCGATCCCGTCGCACTTTAACGGTGGAAACGGCGAGCTTTTTGAGTGCTGCGATTGCCACTCTTGCCTGGTTTTCTTGTCGTACTCCCAAAATGGCATTAAACGCAACGATGGCTAAAATCGCCACAGCGTTGGTGTAATCGCGCAACGCAATGGAGATTAGTGCCGCCACAATTAAAACCACAACCATTGTTGCCGTCAATTGCTTCCACAGAATTTGCCAGAGACTTTCTCCTGGCTGCTCTGTCAACTGGTTAGAGCCATATTTTTTTAAACGGCGGGTAACTTCCGATTGCTTCAAACCGTCAGGAATATTTGTGTCTAGTTGCTGTAATACTTCGGCTGAGTCTAACATATACCAGGGACTCATATCTCACTCCTTCTCCTGTTGTGTAGAATTTAAAAATCTCTCGGTTGTCCATATTTTGTACTTCAATAATGAGGTCGCCAGCACCTGTTTTTTCACCATTAAAATCAATGATGAACCCTGCCGTTACCCCATAACCCAACAACTTTATTAAATGAACTATGATTTCTCTAATGTCAAGCAGCATAACATTAGACTGATTGAAATATTGTCTATGAAGATGTTTTAGTTGTATAATTTGTATCAAAATGTCTTAAAATTTAATTAAGACAGCAGATGATGATAAAACACTCGTTTCATCATCATCTTTGATGAAGGAATCTTGATTAAAATGGCGATAAGCCACACCCAAGGATCTAAATCCCTTACCGATCTAATTGACTGGCTGTTAGTGGCGCGAAGTCATAGTTAATCGGGATACTCCCACTTTGGCAAAGATACTCGTTTTTTGACAAAGTTTTTACCCCCCTTGTCAAAGGGGGGAGTAAGAATCAACCTGCATTTCTTCCTTTCTCGGG
>NZ_JAMZMM010000755.1 GCF_024178385.1 Limnofasciculus baicalensis BBK-W-15
CACTCCCCACTCCCCACTCCCCAATTACTAATTACTAATTACTAATTACTAAAATTTAAACTGACTCAGTTCGCAATTCTTCAATCAACTGAGCCAGTTCATTTCTGTTAGCTTGGTAAACTTCACCGCAAAAGTGACAAGTTGCTTCAGCTCCTTCATCTTTATCAATCATATCCTTAAGTTCCACTTCACCTAACATTTTTAGTGCCCCCAAAACCCGATCAAAGGAACAACCACAGTCAAATCTTACCATCTGAATTTCTGGCATAATTACCAATTCCATATCACCCAGCAATTGCTGAAAAATATCTGGTAAGGTTTTGCCTGCTTGTAATAGAGGGGTGAATCCAGATAACTTGGAGATTCGAGATTCGAGAATTTCTACAAGACTCTCATCTCTTGCTGCTTTAGGTAAAACCTGAATTAACATCCCGCCAGCCGCAGTAACCCCTTGTGCCCCAACAAATACACCAACCATAAAGGCTGAGGGGGTTTGTTCGGAGGTAATCAGGAAATTGGCAATATCATCGCCAATTTCCCCAGATACCAGCTTAACGGTACTGGAATAGGGGTAGCCGTAACCAACATCTCGAATTACATAGAGGTAACCATCTGGACCTACTGCACCCCCAACATCGAGTTTCCCTTTGGCATTGGGTGGTAATTCCACGGTGGGATTGTCTACATACCCCCTGACTGTGCCATCTAAGCCAGCATCAACGAGAATTCCCCCCAGGGGACCGTTACTCTTGATACTTAGATTAATCCTCGACCCTTCTCGTTTCATACTAGAGGCTAGCAACAAACCCGCAGACATGGTGCGTCCTAATGCAGCAGTAGCGACATAAGATAGTTTGTGACGCATTCTGGCTTCTTCTGTTAGTCGCGTGGTAATGACACCGACTGCTCTAATTCCTCCATCTACCGCTGTGGCGCGAATTAATTGTTCCCCCATAAATAACCCTTACGGTTCTAAAAATAGCAGGTTTTATTTCTGCCTCTATAAACCATCTAACCCTGCCGCGTACCTCCCTCTTGTAGATCTCTGGCGCCTGCCGCACTCTCAAAAA
>NZ_JAMZMM010000334.1 GCF_024178385.1 Limnofasciculus baicalensis BBK-W-15
TAGGGGTAAAGCTTGGTTGTAGTAGTCTAGGGCTTTCTGCTTTTCTCCCAGTGAGTCATTAATTCTGCCCATACCCAGCAGGGTGAGGGCTTCGTTGCCTTTATCCCCAGCGGCGCGATAGAGTTGGCGGGCAGCTTCCCACTTTGCTAAAGCTGCTCGCAATGATTCTGCTGTTCCTTGCCGAAACAGTTGTAAGCCTTCTTCCAACAGTCTATCTGCTTCTGAGTTGCTGCTATTTTGGGCGATGATGGTGCTTTGATGGGGTAAGAAACTCGGTTTATTCAGTTTAGTGGGTTGGCGCTCAGATATGGTGAGAAGAAACCCGGTTTCTAAGGGTTTGGGGGTGGCTATTACGGACTCCGATAGGAACGCCACACCGATGATTCCTGATAGTGAAACGCCTTTGAGGAAAGCGAAAACTAATTTGTGATGATTTGTTTTTCCTTTCATTTTTTTACCCTTTACCATGATTGGCATTAACATTATCCTACTAATCCAGAATTTTACCCTAACCATTGGGCTGAAGATTCCTCAGTTTCTCGATTAGTTTCATTCACTGCACTAATTCTCTTAACGCATTTTATCAATATTTCAATACTTTAGTGCAGCGCTCGTAGTCAGGATCAAGCGTGCTTAACACGATGAGGTTTTGAGGCACTAAAGTGCCTACTACAAACAGATGTTACCCCATACATCTGTTTAGCCAGTGGCGGTGTGTTATGCTGGAACGATCGCTTTTTCAAGATTGATAATATTTCCTTCTGAATTTAAAATATAAAACCATTCCATCGGAATGATCGTTTGATTTAATATTCTGAGATGATGGCTTGACTCTTCAAGGGAAAATGTTGCGACATAAGTCACAGTTTTTGTCTCAGATGGTTTGAGGAGATTGTTTTCTCCAATGTAGCGACCCTCACCAACATAACCTAAACTTGACAGTAGTTCTTCTACTTCAGGTTCAATTATGGGCATAGTTAAGTCATCATCTGGGTAATCGACAAAAACAGCAATCTTACCTCTTGCCGGAATTTCTAATTCAGGAGAAGTCCAACCCTGTTTGTAATCCCAAACAATTGTACCTTTAGTCTTCATCTTCACCTCCTGGGAAAATACACTGCCAAATATTTTTATGAAAGTGTTGAACTGCGAGTAACTGTCGTCCCTTTGCTTCTTCTAAGCAACGTTCAACTGCTTTTTTTCTGGTTCCTGCTACAACGGATTCGGTTTGAGGCTTCCCCATACGCTGGATTTCATCTTCAGGATCTTCGAGATAGCCAAGCGGGTTATTTGTCATTATCCGCACCTTCCTGCTGCTTTTGGCGATGGCACGAAGTGCCCGCTGCGCGATCGCAAAGTGCTCGATCGATTAGTTTAGCGACTATCCAAGAAACGGATCGCTCTTCTGAGGTTGCCCACGTCTCTAAAGCGACTTTCTGTTCTTTGGGGATGTATACCGCGATCAACTCCCGCTTGCGTTTTCCACCCACGAACTCTTTTTCCTTTAATTCTACAGACATTGTATCTTCTATCTTCGATCTAACTAGGTGCTACTATATAATATAGTAGCACCTAGTATTGTTAGGGAAACTGCGATCGCAAAACTGATAACTTGCAGTAGTCGCGATAACCCGACAGTGGTTCAAACCACTGTCTAATAGCTTAAGTCAGTTAAAACTGACTGTAGGGTAATTTTAGTCTATTAAAATTACCCTACTAATCCAGAATTTTACCCTAACCATTGGGCTGAAGATTCCTCAGTTTCTCTGTTAGTTGCCAACCCTTCCATCATTTGGACAACCTCCATTTCTGGAACATCTAGTAAATAGCCATTCACCAAGAGAAAAGTTGCCATCACTGTAAAAGCTGTCCGTTTATTACCATCAATAAATGGATGGTTTTTCGCCAAACCATAACCATAAGCAGCAGCCAACTGAAATAAATCAGGTTCACTGTAAGTAAACAAATGTCTTGGTCTAGCTAAACTCGCAGCCAGTAGATTTTCATCCCTCACCCCTAAACTACCACCATGCTGCCGAATTTGATCCTGATGGATGACTTGCACAATTTCTTCAGAAATCCATAAAGGTTCATTCACTGCGCTAATTCCCTTAAGGCATTTTTATACTTTTCACTAATAACTCGATAAGCCCCCATTGCTTTGTCAAATTCAGACTCCTCAATAGTTGAGTAATTATCCGGCTGATTCTGCTGTGCCTTTTCTGTAAGAGAATGTAAAAATCTCAAGGCTTCTGCTAAGAGTTCATCAGGTAATTCTCTGGCTAAAGTAACTACTTCTTGACGCATTTCTTGATTCATCTGTCTTCCTCCTTGGAGACTACCGCCATAGTTGTACTCAGCTTGGCGGCGGATAGTTTACGGTTATAGCAAAAGTCAAAAGTTAATTATTAATACCAACCAGTAAAGCCAACTTGTGAGGCGTACTTATTGTTTTTGTGGGCTGAGGGGCAATGGCTCTTTATTCACCCAACAGATCATTTAAGACGACCACTGATAATCCCGATATATTCCGTAAGCCTGCATCATTCGTTAAAAATATTGTACAGCCTCTGTAGATGATGACTACCGTATCAACGTAGACTAAGCTAGATTCTGGTAAGGTTAGCTTTCCCATGACGCTCTTTCTTGCTGTAAATATCGATCGACTTCTTCGGGAGTTTGGAATATTTGTTGTCCAGGTGTTTCATTGAAGATGTCAATGACAGATTTTCTCGGTAGTTCGGTAAATGAGTTAGAGAGGAGACGAGAGCGCACGATGTTTTGCTCTAATGGAGAGAGGGCATAAATAGCTTGAATAAGTGATTCAACTAGTTGTCGGTTAACTGTTGTACTAGTCATAGATTTCCTCCTTCTTTTCTAGATTATAAATTATTTGATGTACTCTAAGCAATCCAATTACCCGCCCCAAAAACTTCTCAGTGTCAAGGAATACGTGATTTTTGCTCTTTAATTTCCAAGGAAGTAGTACTAGATGAATTACCTTTCGTCAACCCACCAACTTCTGATAAAACATACAATGGCCTCCCTTTCACTTCCTCATAAATACGTCCCACATATTCACCCAAAATACCGATACTCACTAACTGTACAGCACCAAGAAAGAAAACCGCGATCGCAATTGTCGCAAATCCAGTCAAAGGCGACGAAGGCGCTACAATCCGCCAGTACAAAACTAGCACCCCCATTAATACTGCTATTAATGCTGCAAGTAAGCCAACATAGGTGGAGAATCGTAAAGGTATTTTGGAAAAAGATACCAAACCATCTGCTGCTAAAGCCAGAGACTTACGGAAAGTATACTTTACCTCACCTGCAAAACGGGGATCTCGTTCATAAGGAATTGAAGTCTGACGAAAACCCACCCAAGATCGCAATCCTCTAATATAGCGATTTCTTTCTGGCATTGCATTAAGGACATCGACTACTTGTCTATCCATTAAACAAAAGTCACCTGTATCTACGGGCATATCAATATCTGCCAGATGTCGCAAAATACGATAAAATAAATAAGCTGGAAGACGCTTAAACCAACTTTCCTTACGTCGTTTAGTACGTTGAGCGTAGATTACTTGATAGCCTTCTTGCCAACTTTCGATCAGGGATGGAATTAACTCTGGTGGATCTTGTAAATCCGCATCCATCACAATAATAGCTTGACCTCGTGCAAAATTGAGACCTGCTGTCACAGCAATTTGATGGCCAAAGTTTCGGGCAAAACTGAGGTAGAAAACCCGTGCATCTTCCTGGTGAAGATCTCGCAGCAACCATAAAGTGCGATCGCGACTCCCATCATTCACTAAAATTAATTCTACGGGTTCCCCTAATCGCTCCATCATGGCACTTAACCGCCGATAGAGTTCGGGGATATTTGTTTCTTCGTTATAGACGGGGATGACTATGGAATATTTTGGTAGCGCCATTCAACTATCTAATAGTTTTTACTTTTGTCTAAATTCGAGGTTGTGGCGAGTCGCCTCTTTAATCTCATTGTAGTAACCAATAACCCTGCCGCGACTCACCCATTACTTTTCTAGAGCCTAAATACTTACCTACAAACAGTTTATCCTACCCAGTGTCCCCATGCAAATAAAATAGAGTATTGCACGAGTAATATTATGAAAAAGCCCAAAGTCACATATCCCCAACGGGGATGTTTTGATACCAACAAGCCCAGAGCCATTGATAATGATACAATACCATAAGCATAACGATTGAGAGACAAAAGAGAGCCAGTCGCCAAAATCACTCCCAAGGAACAAAAGCCATAAACAACAGCCAAGGTAGGAAGTTTAGCACGAAAATCCCACAAGAGATAACCACCGCCAAATACCATTAAAATCCTCATGGAATTCTCGCGTATTTGTGTAAAAAATCCCGCGAATATATCCCACAATTGCGGTTGCCATGGCCGCCATGATTTCTGGACATTAATTAATGCTAAAGGATCGCCGAAACGGATAGCGCAATAGAGGATAAATAAAAGTAGACCTGTGCTGGCAGCAATTGCTGTAATATAGGCGATTCGGGGTCTTTTTTCTTTCCAAGCAACTAGGAGAAACGCGGGTACGAGCGCAATTCCTGGCGCTCGACTAGCAGTCACCATTGTACCGAAAAGTGCCGCCCAACCATAGCGGCGTTTTTCAAATGCCCGTAAAGCTGCGGTAGTCACTAATAGAAAAAGTCCCTCAGTGTAAATTACACTACCGTAGAGAGAAAATGGACACCAAGCCAGTATAGCCGTTGCCCATTGAGCTGCCTTAGTACCGCAGTATTCTTCAGTCCAAGAGTAAAGTAAAAATAGCGCACCTAGTAAGGCGAAATTATTCACCAATGTCGCGGCTACTGTAAAAGGCAAGCCCAATGTCATTATCCCACGGGTGAGTAAGGGAAATAGAGGAAAAAAAGCTACCGAGTACATCTTGCCATTATTAACATATTCATAACCTATTGTGGCTATTTTTTCGTACCACTTACCATCCCAATGACAGAATAATTCCCACCCCATTTTTGGCACAAAAAAATCCTGCCCTGAGCCATTTTCAGCCACAGGAGTGAGGAGAAGTAAGGGCGCAACAATCTGGAGCGCTACGATAATTACCAGTCGGCTCAACAGCCACATTGACAGGACAAAAATTAACCCTTCCTGCCATGTTTTTTCTTTTGAGTTAAGCCATGAAGGTAGGATCTCGGTAAAATTAAGTTGTTTCATGAATCAATTCCGCTCGGGAAGCAGCTCAACAGTTGGGGAAAAATTATTTTCCCAACGTCATTAATATACCGTGTGACGGTGTAATACAAAAGCTTAATTCCCAGAAGAGGGGACAAGGGGGACAAGGGGGACAAGGGGTAAGGAGAGTTTAAACTCAAAACTCAAAACTCAAAACTCAAAACGGACTTCGTCCCGCTGCGCTAACAAAACTCTCTTCCCCACTCCCTACTCCCTTACCTACCTAACTTATTCGGAATTCCTTCACAGCCACCGGGTATAGTCTTCCGGGATTGTTCGCCGCACCAATAGCAACAATATCTGCGTTGTTCCTCATCCAATCGCTGAACCTTAGTAAAATTAGCCTTTTCAAGCACTGCACCTGTATTTGCTCCCGTGCGGTAGTTGGGTACTTCGCCACGGCTGCGAGGGGTAGCAATTTCCAGGGAACCGTAGAAGAGGCGCACACCTCTCATATCCGCACGAAATAGGATAGCTTCGTATAAAATCGTGCGTGATAGGTTTGCTCCCACTAAGTCGCAGCCAGTGAGATTAGCTCTCACCATATTGGCTTCGCTCAATTCTGTCCAGCGGAGATCGGTATTGCTTAAGTCAGAGCCTGCTAACATAACATTCAGGTCAATCACCCGAACCCCATTGAGTCTATCTTCTTGGTAGCCGCCATTCCCGTCTAAAATAGGACGACCCAGATGGCGATCGCGTTTTAGGGGTGTTAGCAAGCGAGATTGAGACAAAAATCGCAATACTTTGCCTTTCCCTGGGGGGTCTACACTAGTAAGAATAGCAGCCGTTCGTCCTTCACAAAATGCTCTTTCTTGTGGCCAATCTTCTAATAATCCTTCGTCATCCAATGCTAGATCGCAGATACCCTGAAAATAAGTATCAATGGTTTGTTGTTGAGTAATTGTATTTTGCTGGATCGTCAAATCTTTGGAAATAATATACTGTCGCCAAGCAATATAAACTGCGAGGACAGCAATCATGATTTGCCCTAATGCTCCAGTCCATTCTGCCAGAGAACCTGCCTCAAATATTTGAATGAATCCAGTAATATTAGCGAATCCAATTACGGCAGTTACCAAGCAACCAAGAGCAAGGAGTTGCGATCGCTCTTGTGGGGATAGAGACTGCTCGATTAACTTCTGTGCAGGTAACCATAGTACTGACAGTGACATGAGTAAGCAGAAGATTACTCCTGCCATTTCTATCCAAATATTATTAAGTACTAATCCCCAAATCAGGATTGCGATCGCAATTAGAGTCATGGGAGTTCGGTTGCTGCTAATATTCTTATTAACCTGTTGGCGAGTAGCCAATTGAAAAGATGACAGCGTAGACAGGTGTTGCTCTGCTGGGTTCGATTCCTCTGGCACTAAGGCAGAGGATTGACCATTTTCTGAATCTGAAATTGGCTCAATATTATCATTGGCACTATCGATAGATAAATTGGACTGAGAACGATCTTGCGGGTTTGTCATTTCTTGCAACTCAAGCAGAGAAGGGATATTTCGTAATTGGTAATTGGTAATTGCTATTTGTTTGTTATTTGTTATTTGCTCATTGCCATTTACTCATCTTCTATCTATCTAGATCTTTTGTCCTTGTTCCCTCCCCATTCCCTATTCCCCA
>NZ_JAMZMM010000756.1 GCF_024178385.1 Limnofasciculus baicalensis BBK-W-15
TGGCGACGGCATGTTCCGGCCGAAACGCCAGTCGTGATACTTGATGAGGACGTCGTCGAGCAAAGGGCTTTGTTGGCCCTTTAGCAGGCCACTTGCGGGCTATCGGCGGGCCTGTGACGGGCCAACGTAGGCGACGGTCTACATGGGCCAGACAGCCCATGTCTCGCCTACGTTTCCCCGCACGAATCCGCTTCGGAGACTGGACTCATGACGACCGCCGCCTCGACCACGACCACCCTCGACCACCCGACCTTCCAGGCCGTCAAGAAGGCGTTTCCCAACGCCAAGTTCAAGGCCACGGAGTTCCGCGGGCAGGGCACGTTGATCGTGGAACCCAAGGACCTGCACGCAGTTCTGTCGTTCCTCAAGAAGGACGGCTCGACGCAGTACGACTTCCTGACCGACGTTATTGGCATCGATTACCTTGGCTACCCGACCGCCATGCCCGGCCGATTCGCGGTGGTCTACGCGTTGACCTCGCTCCCCAAGGAAACCCGATTCTTCGTCAAGACCTACCTCGACCCGACATTGCCCACCGATGGCATCGCGAACGACCCCGCGCTCGTCCTCGACTCGGCTTGCAGCCTCTGGGCCGGGGCGGAATGGATGGAACGCGAGGTCTTTGACATGTTCGGCATCCGCTTCACCAACCACCCGGACCTCCGCCGCATCCTGCTGTGGGAGGAGTACCCCGGCCATCCGCTCCGCAAGGACTATCCAGTCCGCGGCCGCGGCGAACGCGAGCAGTATCGCGTGGTCGATCGCACGAGCGCGTGACGTTTTGCTGGCGAAGTGCTTTGCGTAATCTCAGGCGCGCCAACGATCCAGCATGGCCGCCATTATCTCTCTGCTCGTCATTGTCGGCGGCTCGCTCCTGATCGTGCGCGTGGGCACCTCCGACGAAGGGGGCGAGTACATCGCAACGCCCACAGGCAGTTTTCGGATAGAGGTCGGCGACGTGCTCACCGTCTATGGCCAGCAGACGAAAATCGCGGAACTCATCCGCTGAGGTAGCCCGTCAGTTCAGGCTTGCCCCGCGAGCCACGCTCGTCCGACTTC
>NZ_JAMZMM010000335.1 GCF_024178385.1 Limnofasciculus baicalensis BBK-W-15
TTGTGTAGCGGCGAATTCATTCGCCCTGGCTTGTTGAAACTGGTGCAAGTTATCAATTATAAAGAATGGGTCAAAGCAGAAGCTTAATTAAAATAAAAAGAGAGGGGCATATCGTTTACCCCTCTCTAAAAAATGGAATTATCCTGACATAATCACCCAACCATTAGAAATATTCTGCCGTGATGGTGATATTTGGACTGTTATCAAACACCTTGACGAAACTAATATTGATGTTTTGGTTGTAATACCACGCATTGCTAGATGATGCGTTTAAATTATCACTTCCTTGCACCTGTGGAATAGTTTGTCCGGCTATCTTGACACTCTTCAAGCAACATGAACTACCTTGAGTTTCAGAGGGATCGTGCAGTACCGCCACAAAGAAATAGGTTTCCAACTTCGGAGTGTAGCCATCATGGATGCGATCTACTTTAATCTCGCGAGTCTTTGTAGCAGTGTAAGAATGCGTAATCTCAGTTCGACGATATTCATCATTCGCCTCTTCATCCCATCCAGAGTCCGCTGGCATCTTAGGAGCAGAAGAACGGCTCACACCATCATCTAAGAACATGGTGTATTTCCCAGTCTCACCTGGATAGACATTCAGAGTAATCGGATTGGGCTTACCTTCCTTATTCAGTTGTCCTACATATTGTTCCAATTCAATTGTAGGAATAATAGCCCCCGCACGGACATACATCGGCACAATGAAGTTAATGTGATTCCCTTCCAGATTAAGACTAGCATCAAAATCTCGGATAGTTGTCCCACCCTCAACAGCAGCACCAAGGGGCATAGTATTGTTCATAAAACAGTACCAATCGCTGCCGTAGGGAACATAAACATCCCGGTTGCCATGGTTTTGCTGAAGTCCCTGGGGTTCCTGGGGATCTAAAACTGGAGCAATTAACAGATCCTTACCCACAAAGAACTCGTTGTCTAGGAAACCTTCTTTATCATTGTAGAGGGATTGATCGCCGGGATCGTTAATAAACAAAGGTCTCGATATTGGTAGTCCACTCAGCGAGTTTTCAAACATCGCATCGTAGAACAACTGCATCAGCCGATAGCGCAATTCAATGTAGTGCTTGCAAATCGGCAGTACCATCCGGTACAGATTTTGTGGTTCAGGCAGCTTGCCACCCTTATATTGGTTAAACCATTCCACATACATGAATGGCTCTTGAAACTCTTTACGCCCTTTGCGGACATAATGATTCCGGAACCAGGGGAGGAAAGCACCCGCTCCCGTCCAACGAATCAGCAATTCTGGACTAGCCCATTTGCCTTCATCCACCGCTGACGCTTCAAAGCCGCCAATATCCTGCCCATTGATGGCTAATCCGCACAAACCCAGAGACAGCACTTGGGAGACATTCATCTTCAGAAAATCCCAGTCTGAAGAGTTATCACCATTCCACAATCCGGCATAGCGATGTACGCCGCTGAAACTGCCCCGTCCAATGATAAAGTTCCGCTTGTTTCTTCTTTCGCTTAAGTTGGGGTATTTGGGATCGTTGAGTTCGTGCAGGCGGTTTAATCCCTGATATGTGGCTTTGTGAAGATTGTAAGAGTACAAATTCCACACCTTAATGGCAGGGGTTAATTTAGGCGCAGAT
The DNA here is from genome assembly GCF_024178385.1 of Limnofasciculus baicalensis BBK-W-15. Taxonomy (GTDB): domain Bacteria; phylum Cyanobacteriota; class Cyanobacteriia; order Cyanobacteriales; family Coleofasciculaceae; genus Limnofasciculus; species Limnofasciculus baicalensis. The sequence goes on from NZ_JAMZMM010000335.1 coordinate 1,620, forward strand.
CCAGATAAGGAATCATCTGTCACCAACAAGCGAAATGGAAAACCTTTCATATCTCCACGATAATCGCGGATTGCCGGGGTGGTCATATCCTGCCAAACCATTTCTAACCCCATGGAATAGAGGTATTTATATTGGGTTCCCCACCATTCACGCACCTCTTCCCGACCGAGATCCGCGTAATGACCAGAAGCCCCTAGCTCATTACCATAGGAATCATTGCCGTAGTACACCCCACCAATATAGGGTTCGCCACTATTGAAACCTTCAACATACCCATTATTGGGAGAGAATTGATTACCGCTACCGTAAAGCTGGTAAACTTTGCTATCAGGATTTCCGGGATCGTAACGCCTGTCCACGACGAAATACCCTTTTTCTTTGGCCTCAGCGTAAGTTGAATAATTCGGATCTAACCGACTAATCACTGGGGTAATGTTGGTACTGCATTTCACACCCTGTTCTTTTAAGCTGTGAAACATTCCGTAGGGATCGGGGAATTTATTGGTATCAATTGTGAAGGTTTGGTAGTTCTTCTGGATATCGACATCAACGTGGAGCCCATCTAGGGGAATTTGGTATTCCCGATGCTTGCGAACTGCCCATTCCACAATGTCCTGACGTTCGTAACCATAACAACCTTGATGATATCCCAAGCAGTAGCGGGGTTTCAAGCGCGGTCTCCCCACAATTTCGGTATAACTATCTAGGATGTTGGCAGGATCGTGTCCGATAAAGAAATAAAAGTCAAGGTCGCCAAAGCGAGTCCCAATCATATAGCGACTGGAGTTGATATAACCGATGTCCACTAGGACTTGACCAGTGTTATCAATAAACACGCCATTGACGCTATCGTGTTCGGGAACGCCATGAAATTCGTAAAAGAACGGTTCTGAGTGGTAAAGAGGTTCCCGGGGGTCTAAAGGACCGCGATCGTAAACCTGCCGATACCGCATATTATCGAAGTTGAAATAGTTGATTTGTGCGGTATTTTTGCTCAGAGATTGCCCGCCTTGTTCGCCAAAGCCTACATATTTGGCATTGGCGGGTTTTCTCACGGCCTGGATAATGGCGTAATCATTATCTCCGTTAGGGGTATAGTAAATCGGAGTATCTGCGGTTTGCCACACAATATATTCTTCATGGGGGGCAAACATATAGACGGTAATTGAGAATGGTTGATGGTTAACAACCACTTTCATTTCCGGTTTATTATCCCCATCCCCAGCCTTCGTCACCAGTTCGATGCTGTTGCTGCTATCTTTCACATCCATGTGAAAGTGTTCGTTCCTGTCTAGTAGTCTGGTCAAATCTTGAAATGTCTTCAACATGATTGAAGGACTAGTTCCTTGGGCATATTCCTGGGCGGTTTTGCCGGGATTGAAGCGCAACCGGAAAGTGTCCTTCTGAGGAAACTGGATTAGCATACTGCATGGCTTGCCATCGCTGTTGCTAAAAGTCAGCGTCAGAGTTTTGGAAGTGGCATCGAAACTATGACTTTGGACTGCACCCAGCTTTTTCCAATCTTTATACTTGCCAAAATATTCTTCTACTTTGAGAAATTTGTAGGCATCTTTTTCGGAAAAAATTACATTCGACATGATTATCCTCTGGTAGTAAAAAATTTATCGTTCGAGTAGCAATTGAATTGATTCAATCGATTAGATTGGATGAAATTCGTTGGCCATCCAAATGCAGTCAGTATCAGAATAATACTGATGCCACGGATAAACAAATTGACCATCTTCGTCCACACTGGCAAAGGGAATATGAGTATCCCCCGGACTCATAATCACATCTTCGTAGAGGGTATCAAAGTTATTGGCATGAAACTTTTGCATCCTGCCGATACCGTATATCTGAGTATGGACTTCTAGGAAATCCGGTACCATGTGTTGGATGTGGATGGCGCAATTGGTCTTGGCTGGGACAAACCACCAATTTACTTTCAGTTGGTATTCTTTGATTTTGCTTTCTTGGGGTTGATCGGATAATCCTGTGACAAAGTAGGGATCGAATTTGACGATTCCTAAGTCATATTGGGTAGATTTATACAATGGGACATCTTTGGGAAAGTCGGCGATGTTGCCGAATAGATTCCATAGGGCGGGATCTAAGACTATTCCCCCAATATTGGTTTCATCTCCTCCAATTTCGATCAACAGCAAAGAGTCTCCGTCTTTAATACTAATCTCTTGGAGGATTGTTGAAGTCCGAGGCCGCAAATATTTTTCTGGATTTTCGGCAATATGGGCTTTTTGATTGCCGAGATTAACGACGATTGTCCGGTTTTGAATATAATAGTTGCGGACATTGGTCAGCCATGTGGTTTTCAGATATTTCTCTGAAAACTTAATCGGTTGTTCTGTATTATCGGACATGATAAAAATCAACCTTTTTTTATTTTAGCTATAGGAAAGTGTCTCATCAAATGGCGCAAATCTGTTATAAAAAACAGCAATTAATTGAATTGTTAAATCCAATAGTAATATCGGCGCTTATCCTAAACAATCTGACGTTCAAAATCAGGTTTAAGGATATCGATGATAACTTATTTTCCTATTCAGTTTTAGTGCGACTGATGGTGTTTGCCGTAATTTTCAATCGCCACGCTATACTAGCGAATACTGAAAAGAAAAGTCAAGGGTAAAAAAAATAATTTTAATTTAATGATAATTTAACCATTCCCAATAAAGCCAAAACTGTCTCCCAGTTAGACTCTCAGGTGTACCTCACTCTGAAATCCGCTGGAAAAAAAGGGAATGAGCCTATTACCCATTCCCTATTCCCCATTCCCTATTCCCTATTCCCTATTCCCCACTCCTCATTCCCTATTCCCCACTCCTCAAGTGAGGGAGTGAGTACCAATACCTAGAGTATGACCCAAGGATGAGAACACCTGACGTTGCTCGAATAACTCAACTAAATCTTTATTGAGTTTGTTTTTGGATGCTTCTTGTCGCAGGATATGGAGAGCAGTTTCAACAGGTAGCCGCCGCTTGTAGGGGCGATCGCTAGCTGTGAGTGCGTCGTAAATATCTGCAATTGTGAGCATCTGAGTTTGGATGGAAATTTCATCCTGTTTTAAGCCTTGGGGGTAGCCACTGCCATCAAGTTTTTCGTGATGTCCATAAGCTATAGTGGGGACATTTTTGAGATGTTTTGTCCAAGGAATTCGTCGCAGAAATTGGTAGGTGTGAGAAACGTGAGATTCAATACCTAAACGCTCTTCTGGTGTCAGGTTTCCTCTGGGAATTTGTAACTGAGCCATCTCTTCCTCGGTAATCAGAGGTTTGCTCACACCATCTATATCTCGATAGGTATATTGGCGGAGGGCTTTCAGTTGAGCAGCAGTTTCTTCAGAAAATACTTGCGAATCTCTTGTGATTATGACATCGGGTTCATTGAGTTCTCTGATTAAATCCCAGTAGTAATTGAGGGCTTGAATATGTTGATTTACCTGGACATCAGTTTGTTCGATTTTTTTACAGTGGATACAGTCTGAACCGTTAGCGTCATTCTCATGCCCGCCACTGGGATGTTCTAGTAAAGACTTGAACTTAGCTTGAGCGCATTCCATTTCCTTTGTCCGCTGTGCGATCGCAAAACGATGGCGGATCACTTCAAATTGTTGAGGATAGAGTTTTTTCTGCTTCCCTAATATGGCTTCTGGTACTCCTACTTTGCCAAAGTCGTGTAATAAGGCTCCATAGCGAAGTTCTCGCAGTTGGCGATCGCTTAAATATATCGATCGCAGTGGACCTGATAGAATAGAAGATGTTTCTTCTCCTAGTCGCACGGTTAGTTCTGCCACCCGTTCCGAGTGACCGGATGTCGTCGGATCTCGTGTTTCGATAATTTGGACAGAGGCTCTGACAAATTCTTCAAAGAGATTTTCAATACTCTCTTGGAGTTGATTTCGTTGAATGGAAATTGCTGCTTGAGAGGCGAGGGATCGTACAATCCTTTCTTCTGAAGCTGAATAAGGTTGGGTTAACTCTTCTGCGTACTCTTTGGTAAAGTGAACATTGGTGTTAATTTTCCGATTAATAAGCTGAAGTACACCAATAATTTCGCCGTCTGGCTCTTGCATCGGCAGGACTAATACCGAACAAGTCCGATAATTCATGCTATTATCGAAAGTGCGGTCTAGCCCATAAGGTACTTCAGATGGCAAATGATAGGCATCTGACAAATTTAAGGTTTCACCCGTAAGGGCTACATAGCCCGCCAGACTTTGGCGAGTTAGAGGCATGGCAAATTCATTAAAGGGAGCATCGGGTAGAGACTCATTCTGCGCTACCTTGAAAATTAGCCTGGGTGTACCATGGTTACGGTCGATGAGATAAACGCTTCCACCGTCGCTATGAGTGATTTCCCGACTCTTGGATAAGATCAGATTGAGCAATTCTTCTAAATTGCTGCTGCTGGAAAGGGCTGTACCAATAGCTAATAGTTTTTCAATCAGTTGTCCCTTTTCGGTGGATATTTCTAAAGAGTCTAGTCCATCTAGAGAGTCTGCTAAAAAGCGTGAACTCTCCAATGTCACGATGGGGCATTGGATATCTGTCATGATTTATTAACCGAATAAATTAGAAATCAGCAGACCCATTGCTGGTAAAGTTCTGTGCCAATTAAACTATACTCTGCGAGGGGATAGATTGGGTTTAAAAACTCAATCCTATAGGTTGAGCGAAAAGGAGTCTCTCCTTCCTTAAAAGCTCACCTTATAGCAGCGCAAAGTATATTTAACGAATTATTTTACTAATTCCCCTGATTGTCTAAGTTCCAGCACCTTGTCATGGGTCGTTTTACTCTGACCCTATTTATTATATTCTTAAAAATCGGTAATGACATCAGCCATATTATGTATTTTTGGGTACGCGATAGTACCGATTATTTTTTATTTTATTAGAGATTATTAAAATAGGGTAAAAATCAATGATAACAGTAAATATAACTACTTATTTTTAGCGACACTTTATGGTTATTTCATAATTTATGCTTCACATTTCAGCTTTGAAGATGTAATACAATTGGTTGAAAAGGGTAAGTCAATTGTATTACAGTAATCGGACTGATGCAGGTACTCCATGTGTGGTTAGAATGGTGCGCCATTTAGAGTGTAATACACCCGATAAAGATGAGGAATATTCTTTCTCTAAGAATTCTCCGATACAATCTACAAATGTTCCCCTAGTCTCCCTAGTGCAGGTGGGCAGAAATAACCCATCAGTTGTGAGCAGGGGAGGAGGGGAGC
>NZ_JAMZMM010000336.1 GCF_024178385.1 Limnofasciculus baicalensis BBK-W-15
ATTTAACCAATATAAAATATCACTGTGGATTATATTTTCTTCATTTTCTTCAGAATTAATATTTTTAGATAATCTAACTGTATTAGATAATCTCACACTACGTCTTTGATCTAAATAACAAACACCACCAATTCTATTGAATATTTCTTGATATTGAAGATTTGTATTTACTGCTTGCGATGCACGTCCTCTTGCACCTAGAACTCTGACAGCGTTCGGCTGAGGATATTCATACTGATATCTGCTATTACTATTTGGGTTGAAATTGGGAAAAGTCCAAACTACTTCAACAGGATTGTTGAGAGGTGGCTGATCTGCCTTTGACAAATCAAAATGTTGTGGCAAATTTAGTGAAGAATAAACATCGTTGATTGCCCCAGCTTCATCTTTCTCAATGGAGTAGTTGAATATAATTTTAGCTATATTACCTCTGCCTCTCACTAATTGCTGAACGTTATACTGTAAAGCATCTCTTAGGGATGGATTCCCTGGATTTTCAAAAACTTTCACTACCAGATGAATTGCATCTAAAATAGAAGTTTTTCCTGAGCTATTTGGTCCAACAATTAAGGTGATTGGTCTGGGGCGACCAAGATAATCTGTCAAATCTAAAGAGATTTTACCAATAGCGCGAAAGTTCTCTATATACAGAGAGTGTAACTTCATAAAACTGTAAAAGGTAACTCTTATAGTATAGTAATATGATAAGTAGGGCTGAGATGCAAACGACTCTCAATTAAAAGATAAGTTTATTCTGATACTGGAACTGCCCTCAAACCAACCTAACTGTCTAGATAAAGGTTCCTCCTCCAAATTAGCACAGCGATCGCACCCCGAGCAAAGATCCCCTCCTTACATCCGCTGGTGAAGTCGGGGATCTCAACCCCTCAATAAAGTAAAATTATCTCCACACCCCGCATCTATCACCCTCATAACCCTATGCTTTGCGATTACCTAGTACAAATTCTCACCGCCCGCGTCTACGATGTAGCCCAAGAATCCCCCCTGGAATACGCCCCCAACCTCTCCACCCGTCTCAATAACAAACTCCTCCTCAAACGAGAAGATATGCAGTCTGTCTTCTCCTTCAAATTGCGGGGTGCGTACAATAAAATGGCGCAATTGTCGCCAGATTTGCTAGCCCAAGGTGTCATTGCGGCATCTGCGGGAAATCATGCCCAAGGTGTTGCTCTCGGTGCTAAAAAATTAGGAACAAAAGCCATCATTGTGATGCCGATTACTACCCCCCAAGTTAAAATCGATGCGGTGAAAGCACGGGGAGGAGAGGTAATATTGCATGGTGATACTTATGATGATGCTTATGCTTTTGCTCGTCAATTAGAAGCGGAAAAAGGGTTAACATTTATTCATCCATTTGATGACCCCCATGTGATCGCGGGACAGGGGACAATTGGGATGGAAATTTTGCGCCAATACCAGCAACCAATCCATGCTATTTTTGTGGCAATTGGTGGTGGTGGATTGATTTCGGGAATTGGGGCGTATGTGAAAAGATTGCGTCCGGAAATTAAAATTATTGGCGTTGAACCTGTGGATGCTGATGCTATGAATCAATCCCTGAAAGCAGGGAAACGGGTGCGTTTGTCTCAGGTGGGATTATTTGCAGATGGGGTAGCAGTGCGGGAAGTGGGGGAAGAAACTTTTCGTCTTTGTCAGGAATATGTGGATGAAATTATTTTAGTGGATACTGATGCCACTTGTGCGGCAATTAAAGATGTATTTGAAGATACCCGCTCCATTTTAGAACCTGCCGGGGCATTGGCAATCGCCGCTGCGAAAGCTTATGTGGAACGAGAACAAATTACCGGAGAAACTTTAGTTGCGGTTGCTTGCGGTGCGAATATGAATTTCGATCGCCTCCGGTTTGTGGCTGAAAGGGCAGAATTTGGCGAACGTCGGGAGGCAATTTTTGCGGTAACTATTCCGGAACAACCTGGCAGTTTGCGGAAGTTTTGTGACTGTTTGGGCAAACGGAATATGACTGAATTTAGTTATCGGATTGCTGATGAAAAAGAAGCCCATATTTTTATCGGCGTGCAAATTCAGAACCGGGCTGATGCTGTCAAATTAGCTGAAACTTTTGAAAGTTGCGGGTTTAAAACTTTAGATTTAACCGATGACGAATTAACTAAATTACATTTGCGCCACATGGTTGGCGGACGTTCGACTCTTGCCCAGCACGAATTATTTTACCGCTTTGAATTTCCGGAACGTCCAGGTGCGTTGATGAAATTTGTGGGTTGTATGAGTCCAAATTGGAATATTAGTGTATTTCACTATCGGAATAATGGGGCTGATTATGGGCGAATTGTGGTGGGAATTCAGGTTCCTCCTGATGAGATGAAAGAGTGGGAGGCGTTTTTGGATAGTTTGGGTTATCGGTATTGGGATGAGAGTAATAATTTAGCTTATAAGTTGTTTTTGGGGTAGAGTTTGTAGTAGGCACTTCAGTGCCCCAAAAGCCTGTACAGTAAGCACTAAAGTGCTTTACTACGAACCTTCTTTTTAGTTAGGGCGATCGCGAAAAAGATACAATGCACGAAAATTGCTATACTAAACAATAGTTGCATAATTATAATGGGTAATGAAGTCTAGCAAAGGAAATGCCCAATCGTGACACTCCAGGAAGAAGTAATTCATGAGATTGAGCAAGCATCAGATGATGTACTTCATGTGCTATTAAGTTTTTTGCGTCAGACGCGGTTGTCTAATTCTGAGCCTTCTTTGTTGATAGATTTGGCTGAGATTTCGAGTGCTGAATTTACAGGGGAAAAGCATTATCCTCTGCGCGGGATGCCCTTGGTGATTCCCGAGGATTTTGATGCGCCGATGTCAGATTTATGGGATGCGCTGGGCACATGATTTTACTCGATACGCATATTTGGCTTTGGCTGTTACACGATCCGAGTCATTTGTCTGTGGCAGCAAATCGTGCGATTGAGGCTGAGGAAAGCCAAAGCGGTTTACTGGTTTCTGCCATTTCAGTTTGGGAAGTTGCCGTGAAATCGAGTCTGGGTAAGCTGACTTTGCCCTTGCCAATTGCACAGTGGTACGCGATGGCAAAAACTCATTCGGGTACACTAATTGAGCCGCTGAATCCGTTGGATGCAATTGGCAGTACACAACTTCCAGGAGAGTTTCATAAAGATCCAGCAGATCGCATTTTAGTAGCGATCGCGCGGCGGTATGATATTTCGTTGGTTACTTGTGATGAGAAGATTCTGAGCTATCCTCACGTTGAAACGATTTGGTAGTTGCGGGCGATCGCACTTTCGTTTTTTAGTTAGTGCGATGTGCTTGCTTGTTTGAGCGAGAGCGATCGCACTTTGGTTTTTCTGGTGGGGATCACTGCTTGCAGCAGCGCTTCGCTATCGCGCCAAACATACCATGCCCAAAATTTGCTATAGTAAAGATTATAAAAAAATTAACTAACACTAAAGGCTGAGGTTAAAGTCGTGACAATAACTTCACAAGAAACGGATCTAGAGATTCAACAATTCCCCATTATTATGGGAGAGGGAGGATCGATTACTATTCCCCAGTTATTACAAGATTCCCTCAATGTTAATCGGGGAGATATGCTGGTGCTACTCCAAATAGGTAATATGATTGTCCTTGCTCCCAAACAACCTCAAGTTCCCCAGCTAATCGATCGGATTGGAACTATTATGGAAAATGAAAATGTGGGTTTGACTGATTTATTGGCGGGTTTAGAAGCGGAAAGAGAGGCGATTTGGCAGGAGAAACAGTCTTGATGCGTAGGATATTCGCAGACGAAGAGCGTGTTAATTGCCGGATGTCGATCGCGAAACTACAACCGTTTAAGCAACTCATCATACTCTGTATGTGCGCCAATCCAAAACCAGTAAATGCGATCGTTCTCTAGTAAGCCAAGAGATCGGTAATTTAGTCCAACACGAACTGAATAAATAGGTTGACGCTGACTAACTCGTTTAAACTGAAGGCTGTTGTGATATGGATCTGAACTCCAAAGGGCGTATGCTTTGGCTGCTTGCTCTTGAACCGATACAGGAAGCTGCTCAAGTTTCTTGCGAAATGCGTTAGTAACACTTGATTTCATGGCGAGTGAGGAAAAACATCCACCAGAGGGATAATATCGCCAGCAGCAATTTCCTGACGTACTATCTCAGCTAGACTATCCCACTGAGCGTCTGTTGTAGCTTCAAATTGAGCCTTCCACACCTGTTCATCACTGATATCTTCTTCCGCCATGAGAATGCGGATTAATTCTCGTTTATCGAGCGTAGACAGTTGTCTAATTGTAGGGAGTAATTCTGTTAGTGTCATCGGTTGTTTTCCTACGATGCTTCTATGTTAACGGTAGCAGGTCAACGTAGTAATTGCAACTTCTAGGGGAGTTTCACAAAGAGTGGCGCGACGGTATGATATTCCTGAAGTTGAACGATTTGGTAGTTGCGGGCGATCGCACTTTGGTTTTTCTGGTGGCGCGATCGCATTCTAGCCCCATACTACATCGCAAATAAATTATCGTAAGCTGATATGGAGCTAAATCGAATAGGTAATCTGGTGGGTGCTTGCAAATGCAAGATTTCCTATTTCCTGCTACCTAGAGTGAAGGAAGAGATTTATGGCTGCCCACTTAACAATCAAATCACCTTGGGTTTGGGTTTCCGAAAATAGGTATAACATTTGAAAATAGTTCCAGCCAACATTGCGCCAACCAGCGAAAATACAGGACTAGGTTCCGGAACTGAAACTGGATTTGATTCAGGAGCTACAGCAACATCTAAATCTAAGTCTAAGCGGACAAATGTACTTGGATTGAAAAATAGTCCCTGACCATTGACGAAGAGTTCGCTTCCGTCAAAAGTGACTCGATTGGGTGTTAAGCCCACAAGCGTGGTTTGTGGGTTTATCGACACACCTTTAATTTGCAAAGCTATGGGCGCACTGAATGTAAACACATCAGTATTCTTGAATCCACTTGCAAATCTCCCAAATCCCGCGTTACTATAATCGAATTCCAGGTAATCTGCACCTGCATCAATTGAAACATTTACAAAAGACTTAGCAAATCCTGGAGGAACACCGACACTTGGATCAAACAAGCTCTCGACGTTAGGGAACTCCACAGTTGATTCACTTACAATCGCAGACGCGGGAAATGAACTTACAAATAGTTGACTTGTTGAGGATAATTGTGCCTCAGCACGATAGCTAAGTGTTGACCCAATCAATGTGACCGCTAAAGCAGATCCACCACTGAAGGCAATCATAGATGCTGCTGATACAAAAAGTGAAACCCCTCTGATCGTCATAGGACATTCCTTTGTGGTATTTTTGATCTTAAACATTGCCAGCAATTATACTTATACAGTTGGCGATCGAGACTATGGGGCGACACCCTTTTCAGCTCTAACAACTACACAGCTATAAATAAACAATTTGGCAAGATGCTTGTTTATGCTTTATGCTAGATGGATCGCAAAAAAATGTAAAGCCAAAAAAGTTGGAAAAAGTTGGATATTTCTAAAATTCAGATGCGAAGCCCAAAAAGGTGGAAAAAGGTGGAAAAAGTTTGCTATAGTAACCATACCTATTTCTCCATCCTACCGATGGACAGTCCTCAGATATTGCAATTTGTCGATGAAGCTGTCTGCGCCAAGACAGGCAAACATCTAAATAACTTGCAGCGGAGGATTATCGGGGGAATACTGAATCGTCAAAAATATGCTGACGTTGCAGAAACTTATGGTTATAGCGCCAAGCACGTTAAAAAGTCTAGTCACGAGCTTTTGCAAATGTTATCTGAGGTGTTTGGTGAAGTCGTTAAGAAAAGTAATCTTGAATCCGTCTTAGAAAGACAGATAAATCATAATATAAATCTTGGTAATAATAATACTTTTAAAGATAGTAACAAAATTAGCTATATTAACAATTGTTCTAATCCCTCCACTCCTACGCCAGATGAAAGCCAGCCGGAAACTCCCGACTTGCAGGAGGAAAGCAAAAATCAAGCTAATATTGAAATAATTTATAAATTACGGCAGTTTGGCTTGAGCGACGAGCAAATTGCAGAAGCGCTACATCTACCTTTAGAGCAGCTTCAGCAGGTGGATGGAGGAGTAAATCTGCTATGCCCCCAAGATCTCCACCCGTCTCAATAACTGATAACTTGCACGCCTTCCAATCAGCCTCGGCGATTTCCAATCGCGGCTACACAAACGTAGGCGTTAGCCTTCCCGAAGGGTAGTCTGCCTGCGCAGACTAACAAAAATCCAGGGTTTCAGAACCCGCTCTCGTCGGGTTTTGTCTGTGTAGCTGCGGTTTCAACCGGCTCTTGAGAAATCCCCGCTGCCATATTTATTATTGATGAAAAATTTCATCAAAGATCGATCGCTTCACCCGAAATCCGATGTGGATCAAACGTTGGTAGAAATCATCTAGGTTGTCGATCGCAATTTGCCCATCTTGTTGCAGTTTTTTCGCGATTGCTAGAGTTCCTTTTACTTTCAAACCTAATCGGCTAGCTTCTCGCCGAGCGGCAAAGTCATCCAAAATGATGTAGTCTGCGTTAAGTTCCAGGGCGAGGGTAATGGCTTCAGATTCACCGCGCCCCAGCCGTTGGTTTAGGGTGTTAGCGAAGAGAATCATCTGAATCGGCTGTGAGTTGAGTTGCTGGGCGGCAAAGATGAGTTGCAGCCCACGGCTGACATCATCCTCTTTAGCGAGAATTTCATCGGCAACTGCTTGAGGGACATAAGATTCACCATGCTGTTTGACACTCCCCGGTCTGAAGACACGGGGATTCTTAAGACCACAATTTGAGTCT
>NZ_JAMZMM010000757.1 GCF_024178385.1 Limnofasciculus baicalensis BBK-W-15
GCTGTTATGAGGTACAGTAGCAGTAATTTTCAGGTATGTTCGGTGCAGAGAAACCGGGTTTCTGAGGTGTACTTCATAAACCTGCAATCTGCTGTACTTGGAATGGTGCGCCCTGATGAAGCGTAACACACCCTACAAATAGAGAAGCAAGGGTAAGTACTGAATATTTATCGCTTCTCGAATTAAACCTAACCCTAATGATTGACTGCCGCTAATTATTATTGATGCGAGACTAAATAACAATGCTGCTACATTTAATGACTTGGACAGAGGTAGAAGAGTACTTGAAGGTATCGCCTGGGATTATTTTACCAATTGGTTCAACAGAGCAACACGGACAAACGGGATTAATTGGCACCGATGCGATTTGTGCCGAAGGGATTGCGCGGGGAGTGGGTGAAATGACACATACAGTAGTTGCCCCCACAATTAATGTGGGTATGGCACTACATCAAGCAACATTTCCCGGCGCGATCGCACTGAGACCTAATACTTTAATTGAACTTATTCAAGATTATCTTACCAGCTTAACTAGAGCCGGATTTACTAAATTTTTCTTTGTCAATGGTTACGGCGGTAATGTTGCTACACTGAGAGCAGCATTTGCGGAAACTTACGGTTATCTAACCGATCTACATATTCCCAATGCCGAGAAAGTTCAGTGTCGTATCGCCAACTGGTTTACTTGCAATTCTGTCTACAAATTAGGCAAAGAATTATATGGTACTCTAGAAGGTTCCCATGCTACACCTAGCGAGATGGCGGTAACACAGTACTTTTGTCCAGAAACCATCAGGAAAATTCCTGTCATGGCAGAAGTAGGCTCCCTATATCCAATGCACAATACAACTCGTTTCCGCCGCCGCTACTGTGACAGAGGGATGGGTGATAATTCTATCTTAGCGACACCGGAAGATGGTAAACACTTTTATGACTTAGCAGTGGAGGAATTGAGTGAGGTTTATTTGGAATTTTTGCATGGGGAATGAGATTGTGGGGAGTTTTGAGTTTTGAGTTTTGAGTTTTGAGTTTTCTCCCCTGCTCCCCTGCT
>NZ_JAMZMM010000337.1 GCF_024178385.1 Limnofasciculus baicalensis BBK-W-15
ATTTTAGATTCAATATTGTTTGATTCACTTTCATCTAGTAAATCAATTTTATTAACAACTATAATTAAAGGGCTATCCTTAACCTCCTCATAAATCTCCTCATCAGCATCTGTCCAACCCGCTGTCGCATCAATGACTAATAATACCAGATCGGCACCTTGTGCCGCACGACGCGATCGCGCTACTCCAATTTTTTCCACCAAATCCTCTGTCTCTCTGATTCCTGCGGTATCCAGCACTTGCACAGGTATCCCGCCAACCACCAACTGGGATTCTACCACATCGCGAGTCGTACCAGGTAAATCGGTAACAATGGCGCGATCGCACTTACTCCACGCATTCAATAAACTAGATTTTCCCACATTCGGACGACCAACAATAGCAACTTTTAAACCACTCCGCAAAAGTTCCCCTCTATCTGCTGTAGCTAAGATGCGATTTACTTGGTTCAATACTTCGGCAAATTGTGTAATTATCGCATTTTCATCTAAGGGAGGTAAATCATCTTCAAAATCAATTCTTGCTTCAATCTCTGCTAAAATATCTAAACAAGTAGCTCTAATTTCGCGAATCGGTGTAGCGAGTTTTCCCTGTAATCCTGCCAGTGCAGTTTGTGCCGCTGCGGGAGAACGAGAACCGACTAAATCTGCTATACTTTCAGCTTGGGTTAAATCGATACGTCCGTTAAAAAATGCCCGGAGGGTAAATTCTCCCGGCTGGGCTAATCTTGCTCCAAAAACTAAACATAATTGTAATATTTGTTGCACGGGCATAATACCACCGTGACAGTGAAATTCCACCACATCTTCGCGAGTGTAGGAACGAGGAGCTAACATGATTAGTAATAGTGCTTCATCTACTACTTGTTTTGTTTGGGGATGACGGATGTAACCGTAGAGAATCCGGTGACTTTCCCAAACCTGATTTCCCGGTGCGTGGAAGAGTTTGCGGGCGATTTCTAGTGCATTTTGTCCCGACATGCGGACAATTCCCACACTTCCTTGTTGGGGGACAACAGCAGTTGCGATGGCGGCAATGGTTTCTCCTTGTCGGGACATTTGGGACATTGGGGGCAGGATATCTTTTCTTATTATTGTAGGGTGGGTTATATATAACGCACCCTACAAATGGAAAAACCCCGCCTCAATTAAATAGGCAGGGAGGATTTAATGATTTTGACATTAATGCTTGTTGAAGTTAAGCACCTTTATTGTTTTTGCGACGACGCACCAGAGTCATGGTGCCAGCAACTAGTCCTAAACCTGCCAATGCTGCTGGTTCCGGTACAGCTTTCTTAATTTCAGCTTTAACAAAGAAATCGTTCATGTCTCCATCATTGTTATTCCCTGTATCATCCCAAGCAATTTGGTATATGTGATTGCCCATGGCTGTGAACTCAGCCTGCTGCATTAAGGGATTTTGGCTATTTAGATTTAGTGCATTTGTCGAATATACCTGATTGTTACCACCAGAGTTGAGCAACAAGCTGTAATTTACACCTCCCTTAAAGGTAAACCAGGTGTGGCACTCTCCAGCAGGCGAAGTAACGGTTTGAGGGCAAGTTCCATGGAAATCGCCCGTTTTTGGCACGTCATATCCTGGAGCAGCTTCTTGAAACAGAAAAGGATTTACTGTAGTGTTTGTGTCCGCATTATAGACAGACAAGGTTGACTTGAATTTCCCGTTAGACTCTAGGAACCAAAAATCTACTAGGGTATCCTCCTCAAAGAAAATACCGTCATTCCCAAATAATCCTTCTAGCGCTTGAGCGGGCATGGCTCCCAAAGCCATTGCACTACCTGCAATTAAACCTAGAACTGTGGCCGTTTTTGTAAAATTCATCTTTAGGTCTCCTTGGTAATTCAGAAAAATATCTCTTTCCATGAATATACTGTGTACGAATGAAAAAAGATCAATTTTTGAGCCAACTTCATCGAATCTTTAAATTAGAGGCGACTTTTATGAAGATACGATGAAGACGCGATCGAAATTTGATGAAGATTTGATGTAGATTAGGCGAAGATTAGGTGAACTATAGTTTTTGGTCATACAAAGACGTATTGTGATGCGTCTCTACACACGATCCGACTTTGGCAGGAGGGTAGGGTGCGTTACATGTAACGCACCCTACCGTATATAACGGTTATCGGTTGGATGAAGTACGCCTCAGAAACCGGGTTTCGCCGAAGTTACCCGGTTTCTCTATATATTTATTCTGGTTCCCAGGCTCGGTATTGTCGGGTGCGTTGTATGCAACGCACCAGACAAATGGAAAACCCCGCCTCAATCAGTTTGTCATTAGGCTTATATGTCTATTTATTTTCTGGGTTAGTTCATATTAGCCATACTCTTTATATTTTGGTAATTGAAGGAATTAGATTAAGAAAAAAGTTAATTGCTTATCTTATCGCTAGTTGCGCAGCTCTAGCAAGTTTTATTCCTTGGATATATGTTCTGGTGATGAATTTGCAAAAAGCTAGCGCCACGACAAATTGGAGCGGAAAAGAAATAGATATTTTGTCTTCAGCAAAAATTTGGATAATTAACCTAATTCGCCTATTTATTGATAAGGAAACGGGGAACGGGGAATAATCAAGAGTAGGAAAGGACTTCCAGTATTTTTGTTAACCAGGAAAAACTACCACTCTTGTTTACATCTCAAATGAAAACGCTATAGTTAATTTATCTATACTGTGAGGTAATTTATGAGTAATAGTCTTTTGCCATTAACGATTACTATTAGTAGAGTTGTAAGTCTTTCTCATATTATTGAGCCTAACATACCTCGATGGTCTGGTGACCCAAAGGTGGAATTTGAAAACGTTGCTTCTCTTGAAAAAGATGGTTATTACTTGCGGAGTTTTTCTCTGGGGGAACACAGTGCTACCCATATTAATGCTCCTAATAGTTTTTTCCGGGATGGTGCTAGTATTGACCAATATCCTCCTGAGTCTTTGGTGAAGAAAGCGGTGGTAATTGATAAGAGTAACCAAGCAGCTATTAATCCTAATTATCTACTTTCACTTTCTGATGTTTTAGCATGGGAGAAAGAATACGGTAAGATTCCTGTGGATAGTATCGTGCTACTCTACACAGGTTGGCAGTCAAAATGGTTAGATGAGGGAGCATTTTTTAACCAGGATAATGCTTTTGGGCTGCATTTTCCTGGCTTTGGTAGTGAGGCTACGGAATTTTTACTATCGCAACGCCAAATAGCTGGGGTGGGAATTGATACTCACGGTGTTGATGGTGGTATGGATACAAGTTTTGCTATTAATCGTTTGGTGTTAGCACAATCTGGGATTGTATTGGAAAATCTGACTAATTTAGACCAACTTCCGCCTGTTGGTAGTCTATTGGTTATTGGTGTGATGCGTCTTAAGGGTGGTAGTGGTTCTCCTGTAGGGGTATTGGCTTTAGTTCCGTAATAATAGTGCAATATCTCAAGTAATACTAATATTGTACAACCAGACTTGAGACAAAAGAGGGGTATGTTACGGATTGAAACAGCTACTCACTATTGCTTGGGATTATGAATTAGGTTAGATGGAGATGCGATCGCCTAATATATTAAATATATCCTTCACTTACCTCACCACTTACTATGACAGCCTTTACAATCAACCTCAACCCGATTGTTGAACTGACTGACGAGCAATTTTATCATCTTTGCCGAGTCAATCCCGATGTAAAATTTGAACGTAACGCTCACAGAGAAATTATCATTATGTCACCTACAGGTGGAGAAACTGGAAAACGTAACGCCAAGCTAACTACTCGATTTTGTGTATGGAATGAACAAACTAATCTTGGGGAAGTATTTGACTCTTCTACCTGTTTTCGCTTACCAAATGGTGGAGATCGCTCTCCGGATGTGTCTTGGATTCAAAAAGAAAGATGGGAGCGACTAACTTCAGAACAAAAAGAGAAATTTCCACCCATTGCGCCGGATTTTGTTTTGGAGTTAATGTCGCCAACGGATAGTTTAAAGGAAACTCAAGATAAAATGAAAGAATATATGGATAATCAGGTGAGATTGGGTTGGTTGATGAATCGGAAATCCCGGCGAGTGGAAATTTATCGGCAAGGAAAACCTGTGGAAGTTTTGTCAAATCCTAGTCAATTATCGGGGGAAGATGTTTTGCCGGGTTTTGTTTTAGATTTGCGGATGATTTGGGAGTAATATCGAAAAGGAAGAAATGCAGGTTGATTCTTACTCCCCCCTTTGACAAGGGGGGCTGGGGGGGTAAAAACTTTGTCAAAAAACGAGTATCTTTGCCAAAGTGGGATGCTCTCGAAATTCGTCTATCCCGATCGTAACCTATGAGGAATTTACCTACTTGAAGAGGCGGAATTATTGCCTGGTTGTTTAGCAATTTCCTCTTTAAGAATCTCAAGCCCTTTGGCATACTGAGGATCGTCAGGCGTACCTATTTTAGTCCGATCCATTTGTAATTCTTTCCGCTGGGCTTCCGTCAACTCAATTACCACATCTGGATGAATACCAGACTTATTAATATCACGGCCGCTAGGGGTTAGATATTTAGCAATAGTCACCGCCATACCAGAACCATCTCCAAGTCCTCGTACTGATTGTACTAAACCTTTGCCAAAAGTTTGAGTTCCTACTAAAGCAGCCCGTTTATTATCCTGCAATGCCCCAGAGAGAATTTCACTTGCACTAGCGGAACCACCATCTACTAGCACTACCAGAGGTTTATCAGTAATTCGGCTATTATTTGCCACTTGACGATCTGTTTCACCCTGTCGATCTACAGTGGAAACGATCGTACCTTCCTTTAACCACATCCTGGCAATGTCAATACTAGAGTAAAGTAATCCACCAGGATTAGATCGCAAATCTAAGACATAGCCAATTACCTTCTGATCTTCTAATTTCTTAATCGCATTGCGCATTTCCTGAGCCGAAATTGCACTGAATTGATTCAAACGAATGTAGCCAATATTCCCAGTGGGAGTATTTTTCAAACTGTAGCGCACCGGATGAATTTCAATCCGCGCCCGGTTTAACGGATAATCCACCTGTTTATCGCCCCGTTGAATGGTTAGAGTCACCGAAGTTCCGGGTTCACCGCGAATCAGTTTCACAGCGTCGTTGACACTCATCCCTTCAGTAGTCTTACCATCAATTTTGACAATTATGTCCTTCGCCAGTATCCCCGCCTTAAACGCTGGTGTATCCTCAATTGGGGCAATCACCATCAATTTCTTCGTTTCCTCATCCTGGGCGAGTTGAATTCCCACACCCGTTAATTCCCCAGAAGTATCAATCTGCATATTCTTGAACTCTTCTGGGTTCATAAACCGAGTGTAAGGATCGCCCAGCTTCTTGAGCATTTCCCTGATTGCCTTATAGGCTTCTTCCTTGTCGGTGTAGGAACGATTCAAATACTCAGTGCGCACAGCTCGCCAATCCACCTGATTGAATGTACCATCTACATATTGGCGGTCAATAATTTGCCAAACTTCATCAATGACTTCCTTGGGACTTTCACTCAAGGAAGCCTGACTTTGAGATAAATAAATACCTGCACCAGTCACAGCAACCGTTGTTAATACTACTGCGGTTGCACCGATCGCGAGGCCACGTTTTGTAATTACCATAATCCTTTCACCAGTGGGAGGAAAACTACTGCAAAGGAATTAAGATCCCTTTAACATACTGATATGCTAACAAAAGTCTTAATTCAAAACTCAAAATTCAAAACTCAAAACTTTATTCCCCATTCCCCATTCACTCCATCAATTTTTCTCCTGACAAAGAACGCGATCGCTATCTTTGATATTAGGGTTATTTTCCAGATAGTCTCGCAGCCAATTGCAGCTTTCTTCCCACATATTATCTAAATCCAAATTCCACACAATCGCTGTATTGTCCTCCGTCCCGATCGCTAGTGCATTGCCATCATGACTCCAGTTTACGCTAGTGACACGACCTTTGTCAGCTTTCCATGTGGTAATTAAGGTATCGTCAAGTCGCCATAACTGGACTCGGTTATCCCAACTGGTGGTTGCCAGAATTTTTCCTGTGGGACTCAACCGAGCATGAGCTACACTATCGGCAGGACCTTTAAGGGTAGATCGCACTGTGCCATCCCGGTTCCATAGTTTTACGGTATTGTCATAACTTGCTGATACTAGCAACTGAGAATCGGCAGAAAAACTGACATCGAAAACCGAGTTAGTATGACCGAGAAGGGTTTCGATCAATCTCCCATCTCCTGTCCAGAGTTTTACTGTATTGTCATCGCTAGCGGAGGCGAGTAGTTCACCATCAGGGCTAAAGCTAACGGCATTGACACGGGAACTATGTCCCCGCAATGTCTTAATCAAAGTGCCATTGCTCGTCCAGAGTTTCACCGTACCATCCCGGCTTCCAGTTGCCAATCGCCTAGAGTCAGCACTAAAGCTGACACCCAATACCCAGTCGCTATGCCCGGTTAACACCTTAATTAATGTTCCTTGACGATGCCAAAGCCGGACAGTACCATCTCTACTGGCAGAGGCGATTGTTTGACCATCGGGACTGAAACTAACGCTATATATACGATCTGTATGCCCCTGTAAGGTATAAAGTAACTTACCACTGCGATTCCAGACTTTCACAGTGCGATCGCTACTTGCTGTGGTAATTAGTTCGCCATCCGGTGAAAATATCACATCTCGAACATCATCTTTATGTCCTTGCAAAACTAGGCGAGAAGCAGGGTGCAATTCCCATAGCTTAATGCTTTTATCATAGCTGCCTGAAGCAAAGAGGGGGAGTGGGGTGTGTTTTAATTCTCCCCTGC
>NZ_JAMZMM010000038.1 GCF_024178385.1 Limnofasciculus baicalensis BBK-W-15
CTCGTACAAGATTGGCTAAATCTGTCTTGGACGCTGGGTGGTCAAGCTTCCTGTCAATACTGACAAACAAAGCCGTAAACGCTGGTTTGTTGGTTATACCAGTAAGCGCCCATAATACATCACAAGATTGTTCTAATTGCGGTGAGAAAGTACCTAAAAAACTGCATATTCGTTGGCATAACTGCCCTCACTGTGGTTTTTCTCTTGACCGCGATCATAACGCGGCGATAAATATAAAAAATAGAGCGGTAGGGCATTCCGTTCTTAAAGCCAAACGCCTCCTAAGCAATAGCCGGACTGGTTTGGAAGCCTACACCATACCTGTACCCAGGTTGGTGTAGGAGATGTCACGACATTTAACAATAGTGCATTTGCCCCTTCGCGGACTAAAGTACGAGCTTTTTCAATTAACCGATCGGCAGAGCCAGTAACATTAACAGCATATAGTACATTTCGTCCAGTTTCCTCCCTTACCCGATCCAAAACTCGACGACAAGCTTCCAGACGTTTGAGAGTCGGGGCGACAGCTAAATCCGCCATAATCTCATCATCTTTAATAATATCCAGCCCTGCACCAGCAACTTCTTGTAAAATTGTGGCATGATCTGCGGCAGATAGTCCCAAAGCAGGTTTAAAAATCGCCATAATTAAAGGACGATCGAATACATTTAGCCGTTCTCGAATCCCACTCATGCCAACTTGAGGATACCTGCCATAGTATTCTGGCAGACGTACCGCCATAATTTTTCCTGGACCCGCCATAGAATATTTACCAAAAATCATGGTGAGGAGACTGGCGATATCATTTTCCACGTTAATTTCGGGAAAACGAATCGTGACTAAACTGCTCCCGTCGGGTTGGGCAATTCCTTTAACTACCTCAGCGAGGTGAGATTTTAATACTTCCTCGCGGTGGGTAAATCTAGCATCCCATGTGCCAGCAGTTTGTCCAATAGCGATAATTTTAGCTTGTTTTTCGGCGTTGATACCGGGGGGGAAGTGATAGTCGATTTCTATGGGCATGTTTTTAACCTGAGTTGGGTTTTAAGCTGCTACACATTTAAACTATATATTTTCAAGTTAGGGAAAAAGTCATCAAACCCTCTCCCCTGCTCCAAAAAACCCTGCTCCCCCTCTCTCAAAACAGACAAATTAAATGCGGGGCTACTCCTCACACCGAACTCAGGTATAGTGGGATTTTAGGTGAGGACTTAGGTTGCAACGCTACTAATAGCGTTGCTAGTCCGTTATGCTCTGGTAATATTGAGATCTTGCACGCCTTTCAATAAACCGGAGGCAGAGCCGACAAACCCTCGTGCCCAGGTTCAACCTGGACACGAGAATATCGATGCTCTGCCTCTTGAGGATTTGCGATCGCAATTATATCAGCCAAATGGCGTAGATAAATTTCGTCATTTGGCTGATGCTTTTTTCAATAGATTCTGTATAAAAAATTAGATCCGATATTTTCAGCAGTTTTGATCTGGATCGGTGGGAATATTATTTGCATAAAAAAAACTTATCATTCAGAAAGAAAAGATATAAACTTATAATTTCTGAAAATTTGGATTTAGTCAATATCGGATATAATCGGAGACAGAAAAACCATATTTACCAAAAAATTCACGAAAAATTCACGAAAACTTCATCAAAAAAAGCTTGCCTAATTTCGGGATCGATGTTTATACTAATAATAGTTTTTATCAAAAGATAAAAAAATTCTAACTACTAATATCTGACTGTGCGCTCGTTTTCCCCAGCGGAGGAGGTTGGCTAACTGCTGCTCCTAAGAAGTATTGGCGATCCTTCAGTTTCCCTATGGGAATTTTGAGATGATTACGTTTTCGCCTAACTTTTGCCTGGTAATCTTGCCATCGCCTAATGAGGAACAAATCTGATTTCACTGTGAATCCAACAAATACAACAGCGCCCAAACTAGAAATCACCGCCTCTCGGCAATTTGTCCCCTGGCTGTACGAACAAAACCTCAGCCTCGCATTTACCACTTACCAAGCGGGAAAAGTGTTTTTTATCGGTTTGCAACCCGATGGCAAATTATCAGTATTCGAGCGGACTCTAGACAGGTGTATGGGCTTATATGCCAAGGGAAACAGCCTCTATATCAGCACCCTTTACCAACTGTGGCGATTTGAAAATACCCTCCCATCAGGAGAAACCCACAATGACTACGATGCCATTTATTTACCGCAAGTTGGGTACATTACTGGGGACTTAGATATTCACGATATTGTAGTTGATGACAACCAACAACTCATCTTTGCTAACACTCTATTTAGCTGTTTAGCCACCATTAGTGAAACCCATAGTTTTGTACCAGTTTGGCAACCACCATTTATATCTAAACTCGCAGCCGAAGATAGATGTCACCTTAACGGCGTGGGCTTAAAAGATGGTAAACCCAAATATGTCAGCGCCATTAGTCAGTCTGATGTTAATGAAGGCTGGCGACAAAAGCGCGTTAATGGTGGTTGTGTCATAGATATTGACAGTAACGAAATAGTTCTAGAAGGGCTATCGATGCCCCACTCCCCCAGGTGGTATCAAGACAAATTGTGGTTGCTCAATTCTGGTACAGGGGAATTTGGCTATGGAGACTTAGAAACAGGAACATTTCAAGCTATAGCTTTTTGTCCAGGCTATCAAAGAGGACTGGCATTTCATAACAACTTTGCCATTGTCGGTATTTCCGAATCTCGCCATACCAAAACCCTGAGTGGCTTACCTCTAGATGACAAACTAGCAGAAAAAGATACTACTGCTAGGTGTGGGTTGTTGGTTATAGACCTAAAAAGCGGCGATATCGTTCATTCCCTCAACATTGAAGGGGTAGTGAACGAATTGTACGACATAGCAGTATTACCACAAATTCGCCGACCCATGGCGATTGGATTTCGTAGTGATGAAATTCGGCGGGTAATTACTATTGGCAATAGAGATAGTTTACTGGGGAAAGGGACAGAAAACTGATGACAAAATCAGTGAACCAACCTCAAAATATTATCCCCAAAAACTCGCAGAATCTCTGGCAACAGGCTTTAGTAGCCCATCAAAATAATCAATTTACCTTAGCGATCGCCCTTTATCAACAAGTTATTGCCCAGAATCCTGAATTTGCCGATGCTTATGCCAATTTAGCAATGGCTTTATCCTCCACTTCTCAGTATCCAGCAGCAGATGAAGCCTTTCGTCGCGCCCTCGCTTTACAGCCCAATCATGCCAATAATCACAGCAATTATGGCTTCTTTCTCAGTTGCCTGAAACAGCATCAGACAGCAGAAGCACATTTGCGGCGGGCGGTACAGCTTGAACCCCAACTGGGAATAGCTTGGCTAAATTTAGGCAATGTATTACGTTCCCTCGAGCGCTGGGAAGAGGCAGTATCTTGTTATCAAGTAGCTTGGCCTTTGGACTTCACAAGGTTGAAAATCCTCAGTGATTGGGTATTTGGGCTGAAAAAAATCTGTCGTTGGTCCGCAGAGGAGTCTGTCACCCTCACCTTACTCCAAGCCTCAGCTTATGAATTGGAACGGGGGAAACCTGCCCCTATCAATCCCTTTGTTGCCTGTGTACTGCCTTTATCCTTAGCAGAGTTTCAGCAAATTTGTGTTAGTCATGCTCAATCTCTATCAGATTGGGTGGAACAAGAAGGTCTCGGTCGCCATTTTCACCATCCCCATCGTCACAGTAACACCAAAATTAAGGTCGGTTATGTTTCTGCTGCTTTCACTCATCATCCCACAGGACAATTAATGGAGGGGATGTTTGAGCGGCACGATCGCACCCGTTTTGAAATCTATGGTTATGCTACTTCTATCAATGATGGTAGTCCCTATCGGCAACAGATTCAAAATACTATCGAACATTTTCGGGAAGTTCACGACTTGTCCAACTTAGCCCTAGCAGAAACCATTTACCAAGATGGTATTGATATTTTAGTGGATTTGGATGGTTATACCACCGACCACCGCCAAGGAGTATTTGCCCTCAAACCTGCTCCCATTCAGGTAACTTGGTTAGGATTTCCGGGGACAACCGGGGGCAGTTATATGGACTACTTGATAGCCGATTCAGTGGTTGTACCTCCCGAAAGCGAGGAATTTTATTCTGAAACCATTGTCCGTCTTCCCCACACCTATAATCCCAATGCCACAGCTATTAATGCTTTAACCACTAATGCGACTGATAGTTTTACCTTTACTGTCAGCGATGGTAGTTTAAGTGCCTCTCAAGGCTTCACCGTTAATATCACAGGAGTAAACGATACTGCCACAATCTCTGGCACAGCCACAGCCGCAGTAACTGAAGATGCCACTAGTCCCAATTTAACTGCCACTGGTACTCTCACTGTTGCTGATGTTGATACCAATCAAAACAAATTCAATACCACAGTTACTTCTACTCCTGGTAATCTCGGTAATTTGAGTATCACCGATGCTGGGGCATACAGCTACAGTGTCGATAATAGTGCAGTTCAATATCTCGGTGCAGGACAAACTAAGAATGAAACCTTCACTGTCCAATCTCTTGATGGTACAGCCTCTCAAAATATCACCGTTACTATTACCGGAGTAAACGATACTGCCACAATCTCTGGCACAGCCACAGCCGCAGTAACTGAAGATGCCACTAGTCCCAATTTAACTGCCACTGGTACTCTCACTGTTGCTGATGTTGATACCAATCAAAACAAATTCAATACCACAGTTACTTCTACTCCTGGTAATCTCGGTAATTTGAGTATCACCGATGCTGGGGCATACAGCTACAGTGTCGATAATAGTGCAGTTCAATATCTCGGTGCAGGACAAACTAAGAATGAAACCTTCACTGTCCAATCTCTTGATGGTACAGCCTCTCAAGATATCACCGTTACTATTACCGGAGTAAACGATGCCCCTGTTGGTGTTAACGACAGCGCTGCCACAGCCTTTAATACTCCTGTCACCATCCAAACTAGTACCCTACTGGCTAATGATACCGATGTTGATAGCACCTTCCGCAGCATCACTGCTGTTAGTGGTTTCAGCAACGGTACTGCTGTCCTTAACAATAACGGCACTGCCAACAACACCACAGATGATTATATTGTCTTTACCCCAACTACTGGATTCAGTGGTAATGCCAGCTTTAACTACACCCTCAGCGATGGTAGCCTGACTGGTACTGCTGCTGTTACTGTCGCTGTCGGTGCCAGCATTACAGGCACTAACAAAGCAGATAACCTAGTTGGCACTAACGGTAACGACAACATCGACGGCGGTAATGGTAGCGATGTCATCTCCGGCGGCGCGGGTAACGATACCCTCTACGGCGGTAATGGCGACGATATCCTCTATGGCGGCGCAGGTAACGATATTCTCTACGGCGGCAATGGCGACGATATCCTCTATGGTGGTATTGGCAGTGATACCCTCACAGGTGGCAATGGTAAAGATACCTTTGCCTTTACAGGTGGGGATGGCAGTGATACTATTACCGACTTCACTAAGGGTCAAGATAAGATCGGATTGTATAGTGGTTTAAGCTTCGGGCAACTGAGTTTCACCAGTAACCAGATCCTGGTGACTGGTGAAATTTTGGCAACGCTGACTGGTGTTAATACCACAACGCTGACTGCTGCTAATTTCGTCAACCTCTAAATTCCGTAGGGTGCGTTATGTAACGCACCCTAATATACGATCAAATTTAATATCTTTACCTGTATAAACGGGAACCCAACCATCAGTACCTGTAAAATAGCGAACGACTTTTACTCGCTTTGCAGGTGTGAGGTGAAACCAATGTTCGGTATTGGCGGGGACGTTAATAAATTCTTCTGCTTCAACTGTTAATTCTGCTTGAGAAGTATCGGGGAGAATAAAGCCAAATACTCCTTCTCCTGCAATGATGTAGCGCACTTCGTCGTCTGTATGATAGTGACAGCTATTAAATTTAGAGAGGAGATTGTCTAGGTTGGGAGTTTCTGGATGGAGTACAATCAAGTCGCGAGATTGATATCCTGCTGTTTGTTTAAGTTCTAGAAAATAGTTATCTAGGGATTGGAGTATTTGTTCTTTTTCTGGCTCGGTGAGGGAATCTTTTGCTAGGAGTTGATGGATTTGGGGATTGTCTCCTACTGTCCAATATTTAAGTTGAATGTTGAGTTGAGATAGTTCTCGTGTAATATCGTCAACTTCTGTGTATTTTGTGCCGTTTTCGAGCTGTAGAATAGCCATGTAAAGCCTTTATTTTAAATAGATTAAGAGTCAAAAGTCAACTAATTTAGCCAAGAAGATAAGTCTCTCTGGATTAACTCTTGTACTTTCAGGATATCTTCACGGTAAAGATTTATCAATTCCTGGTGGTCTTCTGGTGAAAGTGCCTCATCGGTCTTATCTTTCAAGTTTATTTGGATGAGACTACTACGAATCTTCTGCCTCACCTCAACTGGGAATATATATACCAGTCCAGAGGTGATTAATTTTCTGATCGGATTTTTGGTATTTAAAAGGTTATTGATTAAATTTGATTTGGGAACCTTACCTACCTGGGCTTTTTTGGAAGTATCAGGGATAAAACTATCGTCTACTCCGATAAATCGATAGATATCCTGCATAAATTTTACAGGATCTTTGCACAAATCATCATAGAGGCATATTTTTATTTGATCTCGCGGAAATTTATCAAAATAATGCTTCAATGGCTCGTAGTAAAATCCTTTACGGATAACAAATGATTTATCCGCCCTAAACTTAATCTGATCTGAAAATTTGGTGTGTTTACCCTGGTGAACTCCATCCCGGATATTCATTAGATAATCGGAATAGGCTCGTTCCACGGGATGGCGCAGAACGGCAATGAGTTTGGCATGGGGAACATAACGCTCGATCATTTCTGCAGAAGATTTATAATGAAAAAGATAGTTAGGAGAAGCTTCTCCAATTGCAATTTCATCTGTGACATCTGCAAAAAGATGGCAATACTTCTCAAAGGAATTAATTTTACTATTATTGTAACTTTTATCCATACCTGAATCTTCTTTGTCCCAGTCTATGCTCATAAAATCTGTCTCCTTGACGGGACTCATGTAAATTTGAGGATGTCGTTTTAAGTAAGTATAAATAGATGTAGTACCAGCTTTTTGTATCCCGATAATCAAGAAGTTGGGTAGGTTCATAGATTCACCATCATTTGAGTAGAAGATTCAGAGAAAAAATGGGCAAGTGTAGACTAATAAATTATTAAATTAGCTCTGGGATTGGACAGAACTTTATTCTGACTGCTGCCGAAGAATGAATTCTGCGATCGCTAAATCTATTGGTGTGGTAACCTTCAAGTTAGTTTCCTCTCCAGGTACAATTGTTACAGGCAATTGACACCGTTCAAATAAGGCGGCATCATCGGTGACTTCCCAACCTAATTTTCGCCCTTTTTCGTGGCATTCTTTTAAAAGCTGGACTGTGAATCCTTGGGGTGTTTGGGCAGCCCAGAGTCGGCTGCGATCGGGTGTATCGTGTACGATATTCTTTTCGTTGACAATTTTGATTGTATCCTTAACGGGTACTGCGGCAATCAAACCTGGGCAGTCTCGCAGGATAGTGGCACATCTATCTAGTAGTTGGGGTGTGGCTAAACATCTCGCCCCATCGTGAATTAATACTTTTTTTGCTTCGGGGGGTAACGCCTGTAAGCCGTTATAGACTGATTCTTGTCGAGTTGTGCCACCAATAATAAATTTTACAGGTTTGGTCATGGCGGCTTGAGCGATAATCTTCTCAATATCGGATTGGTCTGCTGGTTGTCCGATAATACCAATCCAGGTAATTTCGGCTGCGGCTTCTGCTGAGTTAAGGGTCCAAGTGAGTAAGGGTTTACCCAGTAATGTCAGGAGTAGCTTATTGCGGTTACTCCCCATCCGCTTTCCCATCCCTGCTGCTGGAATTAATAAATGCACCATATCTGGCTTTTCGCTTCCTATCGAATTTGGTATAAATTTATCTGTTGAAAGGTTAGAGGTTAGAGGCCAGAGGTAAGAGATTAGAGAAAATAATCTGGTGTAGGGTGGGCAATGTCCACAATCTTCTGTGGAATTGTATTATATGACTTGTCGGGACATTGCCCACCCTACTACTAGCCCCTAGCCCCTAGTCCCTAACCTGTAACCCGTAGTACCTAATTATGCTACTAGATATATAGTCCATTAAAATTAAGCTGATATTTAAGCTAAAATAATTGTGATGAGAATACTAGCCCTTGTTCCCGGTGGAATTAGCGATCAAATTCTGTTCTTCCCCACCCTGGCTCACCTGGAAGCGAACTATCCCGATGCGGAAATTGATGTTATTGTGGAACCGCGAGCTAAAGGGGCGTATCGGGTTTGTAAGTCAGTTAATGAAGTTTTAACTTTTGACTACAAAGACCGTAACGGTTTAGCGGATTTTGGTAACTTGCTGGGGATTCTGCGCGATCGCGAATACGATGCTGCTGTAGCATTAGGAGGTAGCTGGTCAGTCAGCTTTTTGCTCTGGATGGGTGGGATTCCCACTCGTGTGGGTTACGCGAATGGTGCTGGTAAGTTGTTTTTCTCTAATCCCGTACCCTTAAAAACTGAGCAGTATACTGCCCAAATGTATCACGATCTGCTCCAAGGATTTGGGATTAACTCCCCTTGTCCAAATCTCTCAATTCGGGTTCCCAAATCGGATATTGACTGGGCGCAAACGGAACAACGACGACTTGGTACGATAGAAAGCGGTTATATTCTAATTCATGGTGGTTCGAGTAAAGTATCCCAAGCCAAAGGGATTGATAAAATTTATCCCGTACAGAAATGGGAAGGGATAGTGGCAGATATTCAGCACAAACAACCGGATATGCCGATTGTAGTCCTTCAAGGACCAGATGATGGGGAAATAGTCGGTGCGATGAAGTTAGCTTGTCCGGATATTAAGGTTATTTCACCTCCAGATATTGGTAAGTTAGCCGCTATAATTGCTAGTGCTAATTTAATCCTTTGTACTGATAGTGCGCCTTTACAGTTAGCAGTGGCTGTTGGTACTTACACTTTTGGTTTATTTGGTCCGACAAAGGCAGAAAAACGCCTTCCTCAAAATGAGCGGTGTATTGGGATTCAATCTCCTACAAGTCGCATCGCTGACATTTCACCAGATGATGTATTAAAGCAGGTGTGGCGCGGATAGTAGGTTCAGTATTCTGCTGGACAAAGGGATGCTAAACTATTAGTTTTAGTAGTTAAAATACAAGCTGTGTCTTGCTGGAATGGGAAAATAAGTCAAATTAAGTATAGCAGTCGCCCGTGTTAGGACAATTGGCTCTCAGCCCCTTGTTAAAATTTAAGCTGAGAATGTCCTAACCGCTGTGGCGGTTGCGATAAGACAAAAGGTAAGATTCTTATTCTACCATAACTACTCCTACTATTTGGGAGCATCCCACTAAAGATATCCGATGTGGTTAGTCTTGTTAGTGGTAATTTTGACCACAAGGATTATCAAGAAACAGTATATTATGTGAGTAGTTTAGTAGCGGATGCTCAGACATTTGCTGAGAAAATTATTGGACATTGGCAAATTGAGAATCAATTACATTGGGTAAAAAATGTAATATTTCGAGAGGATAATCAGCAAGTTAATCACTTTCAAGCAGCCACAAATTTTTCAACTCTCAAAACAATAGCATTGAATTTATTCAGAATTTTAGGTTTTTGGTCAATTACAGAAGGACAACGATGGTTAGGTAATCAATGGTACAAGCTTTTTATTCTCTCAAAGGAGTTTCCCTAGGATTTCA
Organism: Limnofasciculus baicalensis BBK-W-15; assembly: GCF_024178385.1. Classification (GTDB taxonomy): domain Bacteria; phylum Cyanobacteriota; class Cyanobacteriia; order Cyanobacteriales; family Coleofasciculaceae; genus Limnofasciculus; species Limnofasciculus baicalensis. The sequence continues at coordinate 9,808 of NZ_JAMZMM010000038.1, forward strand.
GGAATAGAGTGGGTTATTTTATAAAAAAATTAGAATAATAATTGATCTCAAGCCCTGTATTGTAAGGGATAGGGTAATTTTTAGTGATTGTTTGCAGAAAATCTTAATAAATACTAATTTGTCTCTATTAGTTGATAGAATAATAGAGACAAATCTCGATCATAGATAACAATTTATTACCAAACATTGAGGTCTAATTAATGAGAATGAAACAGCCCTGCCTTTGACAAGGGGGGCTGGGGGGGTAAAAACTTTGTCAAAAAACGAGTATCTTTGCCAAAGTGGGATGCTCCCGGTGCGTTACATAACGCACCCTACAGATAGCATAACTGCGTAAGTCCGATTAGGAACTTTTCCATGCCAGCAAACCCAAAATTTTAGCACCTTCTTCCCCCAGCCTCTAGCCTCTAGCCCCTAACTATTTCAACGGATAAAGTCAAAGAAAGCATCATCTAATTCATAGCCTAACATTTGAGCCATTGATTTAATTCGGGATTGGCTGGGTATTCCTTGCTGAGTCAGCCAATCTGTGAGGATAAAGACTTTTTCCATGACAAAGATTTCTAGAGATTCTGGATTGTATTTAATCCCTTCTGTGCGGTTAAACTGATGGGGGACTAACATAGCAGTGTAACGAGCTAATTCTCCAGCTTTCCAATCTAGGAGAAAGGGTAACCAGGGATAGCGAGTATCGAGGCGAATAAACCATAGCCTGATTTCTGGTATTTCTGATAGTTCCCGTGGATCGCTGGGATCTCTAGGATAGTCTATCTCAAAGCGTAACTGCTGCTCGTGGGATGCGATCGCGCCCTCATGGAGGAGTTTCGCGATCGCGCTTTGAGCTGGCGATATGTCGAGGTTGTTGATGGAATTGGAGTTAAGTGCGATCGCAATAGTCATTGAATCATCAGGTGAAGCCACATTTATAGAGTAAACCTTCGGAGGAATGCCGAAAAGCGTATAAACCTACTCTAGTCGGGATAGTGTCAAACTCACGGCTGAGGGGAAGGCATTCCTCGAAAGGAGTGAAGGCAAGGGTGTCAAGGATTTGACGTGCTTCTGGTTGGATAGAATCGGGCATGGAAACAGAAATTAGTATTTGCCCGATTTGAGATTGTGCGATCGCAACTGCTGCAAGTTATAGCAAAAGTCAACAGTCAACAGTCAACAGTCAACAGTCAAAAGTGAATGGAAACAGCAATACCGCAGTGCTTGACATATATGGTAGGAAGTCCAAATTTAGAAAAACCTGTCTATGGTTTGGTGACAAACGGACATCAATTTGCTTTTATTAAACTGCAACAACGTAGTCAGAAAGAATATGGAATTTCTGATACTTTCTCATTGCGATCGCGCCAGAATCATCTGTACGATGTTGTCCAGATTTTGAAGCAGATTCGCGATCGGCTTTAAGGAAGGGGCGATCGTCTGTTGCTACGATCGGCCTCTAAAATCGCCGTTTATGGGAATTTAGGTCTAGTGGAGATTTGGATTTAGAATAAAGAATGTTAGGCAGAATCTTTCAGACGTTTAGCAAGGAGACAATCCTCAAAGCTCAAGGATTCTTCATCTAGAAAGCTGGAAATAGCCATTTCAATTGTAGCTTCAACAGAGGATTCAAGTTCAGTTGACTTTGCCAAAAGTGCGGTTTTTATCCAGTCAGGCAAATATTTGACAAATTGATGAATAGCTTCTGGAGAAAGGTATTGGTTGGTGAGAGTTTGAGTCATAATTCTCTGGGGATTTTGAAGAATGGCTATTAACTTTTTTTACTATGGCTTTTATTGAGAGTTTATTTTGCCTTAGTTTAGTTACCGCGCCCTGGTTTACAATCAGCAAAACCAAGTGCTTCACTATCGAGGAAGCTAGCAATTGCCATTTCAATAACAGTTTCAATTGGGTATTCAATGTCAGCAGCACGGGCGATAAGAGCTTTACGAATTCGCCCTGGAAGGTGTTCTAGAATGGCTTGGGCATCGCTAGGAGATAGTTGTTCGAGAGTAGTGGATTGCACGATCTAACTTTCCGGTGGTATTTGAACGTTATATGGTGGCTCAGTGGCTCTGAGGATGATGGCTTCTAGCTCTAATAGTAGCGCAGGGTTACTCCAAGCCGAGAGTGGGTGAATGGCGATGCGAATATCTGTATCGTTGTATTTGTCCAGCCACGCCCAAAGAAATGCTTTATGTCCACCACTAAATCTACCGCGTAGGCTTTTGGTTTTGCCGATGTAAAGGAGTCCATCTGTGCGGTGTCTGATAGCATAAAGTCCTGGGCGAGATGGGAAGTTGGCAAACTCACGGCTGAGGGGAAGGCATTCCTCAAAAGGAGTGAAAGCGAGGGTGTCAAGGATTTGGCGTGCTTCTTGTTGGATAGAATCGGGCATGGAAACAGAAATTAGTATTTGCCCGATTTTAGATTGTGCGATCGCTTCTCTACAAAAAACTACACCAACACCTACCTTCGACATCGCAGGTTACATAACAGAATAACGGCCTTCTTAAATATTTTCAGTACAATTATGGTTAAAACCATTTATTCAGTTAGCATTGGCAATCGGTCATCATTATGAGCAAAGCCAGGATTCTCGATCCATCCGAGAGCTACACTTTCAGTAAATATGCCGAATTAGCCTACGATAGCGCCGATATCTTAGCTGAATTCGGTGTTACCCTCAAGAGTAGCTCGCTCCAACTGCCACAAAAGTTGCCAATCGATCCACAACCACTGAGAATAGAATTGGAAGAAAATCTCATTTTAGTAGATCCTGTTTCCGAGATAGCTAGACGTGAAGCACTAATTTTTCCGATTCTCAAGACGATTTGTAAATTCTCTCAAGTACCGCTCAAAATTGAATATCCTGTACGAGTAAGTAATTGGCTCAAAGGCACTTTTGATTATTTCATTCCTACCCAACAAAATTTATTAGTGATTGAAGCAAAAAATGCTGATTTAGCTAGAGGATTTACTCAGTTGGCAGTAGAATTGATTGCCCTCGACCAATGGACTGATTCAACAGTGCCAAGGCTATATGGCACTGTCACAACAGGAGATATTTGGAAATTTGGTATGTTTGAGCGTCAAGAAAAAATTGTTCACAAAGATATTAACACCTACGGTGTTCCTAGGGATTTGGATTTAGTTCTTTCTACTCTGTTTGGGATCACTTTGAGTTAGGTGGAAGTTGTGTTAGTTTCGGCAGAGATATGTCAAAACGGCTGTATATTTTGCGATGCCTCTGGCAGGCGCAGTCATCGCTCCTTTGGATAATAAGTCAGCGATCGCAAGTTGACGATTGAGTTATCAAAAGCGATCGCATCACCTTAGTATCGGTTAATTTTCAACAGGTGCGAATACTCTCTAGGACAACTTTTAGTTACTTAGGAATTAGGTCAGCTCCACCAGCATTACCATGCTTATCTTTAAAAGATTGACCAGTTGCAGTTTCCACCTTTTTTCTCGCACCAGGCTCAATATCTGTCATATTTCCCCGGCTATTAAGTTCTGTATGACCAGCGCTTCGTCCTGATGGAGTATCGGGTTTAATTTCACCTACATTAATCTTGGGAGGTGGGGTCGGCCAAGTCTTAGGCTTGGGATTTGATTTTCGACTCCCAGCCATATGTTCGATTTCTTGCAGGGCAATTTCCAGTTCTAATTCATCTTCTAATCGGTTCTTTACTACAAAGTTGCGGTGATGCTGAATCCCTCCTTGGGAACGCTGTAGCGCCTGAATAGATTGCTGAGGGCTGCTGAGTAAAGCCTGCGTTTGTCTGGCGAGAGATTGCAAGGAAGTTTGTGGAGTCACTGGCATTCCTTGGTGAAGTTGCCGATTCATGTTTGCAGCCGTGCGACGGACGATGGTTGGCATTCATATTCGCTCTCAAATTCATACTCGAATTCTCCTTCACGAGCGAATTGTCCGGCAATGGAACCAAGGGCTTGTCCTACTCCTGGACCACCAATTGCTGTACCTACAGCTTTTGCGGCAATTGGTGCTATTTTTTTGAGAACAGGTGCTAATTTACTAGCAATTCCCTTTAGTTTCTTGAAAAAAGCTTCGCTTTCGTCTTCATATTCGTACTCGTATTCGCCTTCCCCTTCAAACAAACCGAGTGCGCCACCTACTCCTTTGAGGACATCACCTAGGAATTCTTCCCCTTCATATTCTCTATCGCCTTCATGTTGCAATCCATTCTCGAATTCGGACTCAAATTCGTCCTCAAATTCTTGTTGTATACTTTCTCCGTCCCACATGATCTAACTCCTTCTATGAAGTTTCTGTGAAGTTATTTTTTAGGTATAACCGCTACCCAAAATGACTTACCAGTCCCTTTTTCTAGTGACGCTTATATGGGGTAGCTCAAATGAGTGTCCCTCAAATGAGTGACAGTATATATACTTAGGTAAAAAAGTTTTTTTGTGAGGGTAGGGAATGGTGTAAAATGTAAAATTAGAGTAACTTTTTATTCCTTTCAACAGAGAAAAATAACCAAATCCCCGACTCCTTGAAGAAGTGGGGGATTTGACAGGAAACAAATGAACTTTCCGAAAAGTCTTCAAGTCTAGTTGTATGAAGATTATGTGAAGACTTCATCAAGATTTCATGAAGTTTCGGTGAAAACCGCTGCAATCTTGTTGGAAATAACACACTTGTTTTTTTGGTGTCATTTAAAGAATCTTAAGAATCCATGATTCCCCTAGATGAATTGTTGAGGCTTGTTGTCAATGAAATCGATCAGCTTGCCCGTACTCAGGCACTACCACAGATTGAAGATACTGTAAGTAAAGTGATTTGGCAAGGTGATTTGGATGGAACAAACTACTACATTGTGCGGTGTCGCCAAACATCCCATCCTCCCATTACTTTAAGCTCCCGTGAAAAAGCGATCGCAAAACTAGTGGCTCAAGGCTTACCCAATAAATGTATTGGGAATCAACTCGATATTAGCCCTTGGACTGTTGCTACTCATCTGAAGCGTATTTTTGCTAAACTGGGTGTTACTTCTAGAACCGCGATGATTACTCAACTAATTCAGAAGAATTTACTGGAGGAATAAATTACAGGACTTAAGCAAAGCCTCTATCGGTAGGGTGTGTTAGGCTTTGCCTAACGCACCATCCACCGTATATTAGTTTGAGTTAACCAATAAGATAGCGCTTTTATTTGTGAGGTGGTGGATAAAGCAATAGCGAACAAATATTTGGGTTAACTTTCCTATATGTGAGGTGCAGAGAAACCCGGTTTCTCAAAGAAACCGGGTTTCTGAGGTGTACTTCATAAACCTGCAATCTGCTATATAGATCCTTTGCGTAAATCCTGAAGTAGCTAGATTCCCCACTAATGGCAAGTAGTAGGATTTAACTGAGGATTGTCAGGTGTCAGATTAGAGGCATCTGCTGTCAGAATAACCGTACCATCACGATTAACCACCCACCCCTGAGCTTCGACAATTCTTTTTGGTGTAGAACTCTGAACCGGGGTAGAATTAAGATTATTTTTGCGATCGCCTATTTCTGAGTCAAGAGATACCCAATCAGTCAGTATTCCTTCACCTCGCAATGTTTCATTCGGTTTCGGCGGCAAACCTCCTCTTCCTGTCACTACAAATTGACTTTGATTTTCTGCGATATCAGCTTTACATGTGGGATCTACTAATCTTTGCACATCCGCTAATTCGTCTGGCAACTCTACTAATCCGCTACTAGGATCGACTTTTGGAGTATTAGTAAACACAGGTCCTGGATCTCCAAATTGGGAACTAGCTGTAATATCATTTAGAGGAGTGCGAAATGGACGAAATTTTAGTCCAATAATACTTTGAGCAGTAATGTTAATATTACCACCATCGCCACCAAAAGCATCAGCCACAATATCGCTATTTTCCAAACCAATAACAAAGGGTGGATCGATAATAATATTACCACCATCACCTTTCCCGCCAAAAGCTTCAGCGGAAATTAAACTTTCGCGACGCAGCAGAATTAAATCTCGCGCATTTAGGGAAATATTGCCCCCCTCACCGGAGATGGTTTTAGCAATTAGTTGTCCCTGCTTATCTAGAAAAATTGAGTTAGCGGTAATCGTCATTGTACCTGCATTTCCTGTTGCTTGAGCGGGAAAAATTAATCCCTGCACTGCCCCAATACTCAAGGTAGGATTGGAAATACTCAAGTCGTTATTTGCTGTGCCAGTAGCTACCGTTATCTTAGCTCCATCTCGGACAGTTAATTCCCCAGTTGTTACCTCCAAATTACCAGCATTCCCCTTGCCAAACCCCTGAGCATACAAGCCACTGGGAAATCCTTCAGCGGATTTTCCACTCAATTCAATCGACTCAGATGCGTTGACAAATAAATTTCCTCCCTTACCGTCACTAAAAGTGGAAGCTGATATCAATGCACCATCTCTAACCAGCAATCGCCTAGTATTAATCCTCAAATTTCCAGCATTTCCACTACCCGTTGGGTTGTTAAGGGTATTAAACGTATCAATAGCTATGCCACTGGGAATGAGATTAATCGGTGATTTACCAATCACTTCCACCGACTCGGAGGCATTAACTGTTAAATTCCCTCCGTCACCCTTACCCAAGGTAACTGCTGCAAGAAATCCTCCATCTCGGAGACTTAAGCGCCTCGTATTCACTACTAAATCTCCAGCTTTACCGGAACCCAAAGTTGCAGCAGCTAAGAAACTAGCACTTTGACCATTAGGTGATACTCCAATCGCCTCTACAGACTCAGAAGCGTTGACTGTTAAATCCCCCCCTCGTCCCCCGACAAAGGTAGTTGTGGATATATTCTGTCCTCCCTGGATAATCAATCTTCCGGTGTCTATCTTGATGTTTCCAGCATTTCCTAAACCCCGACTCTCAGTAAATAATCCGCCAATATTTTTTACTCCTGTATCAATCAATTCTACTGATTCTTTGGCATTAATCTGCAAATTTCCACCACTACCACTGCCGAAAGTAAATGTGGTAATTTCCCCTCCATTTCGAGCGATTAATCTCCCCGTTTCAATTGTAATATTCCCGGAATTTCCAGTTCCTCCGGTTATGGCATATAAACCGCTACCTGGATTATTTGTCAACAAGTTAGTAGCTAGAGGGAATGTAGTCAATAATGCACTATTATTAAGACCGCTTGTTTCTCCTGTTGCTTCTATAGACTCCGAAGTATTTACATTAAAATCTCCCCCATTTGCCGCAGTTATCGTAGAATTAACGATCCGTCCGCCATCTGTTAACAAAAGTGACCGAGCCTTAATATTAATATCGCCCCCCCTCGTGCCTATTATGGGAGTAAGGCTAATACTGCTAATTAGGCGATCGTTCACTGATATTTTACCCTGACTAGTGAGGTTTATATTTCCCCCCAATCCTCCCAGAGAAAGTATTTCTGATGTCGTTATATCGCTGTTAGAAATTAGCGCGATATCGCCTCCTTTTCCTTGGAGCAAATTGCCGGAGCTAGTATTTACTAAATCGTTTAGCGCAATATTGTTTCTGGAGTCGATAGTAACTGAACCGCCATTACCAGATGGGTTGCCAGTAATAATAGATCCCGTTACATTAATCCCTCCTCCTGGTAAAGATAAGTTTGGATTGTATTGATTGGTTAAAAATACCATTCCACCTTGATTAATAATGTTGCCGATAGTGATATTCGCACTGGTGGGAATAGGAGTTGGGATGGGTGGTAAAGAATCGATCTTCCCTAGGGGTGGTATCCCGATAATTCCAGGATTACCGACAGCATTAGTACCTGCACGGATATCTAGAGTTGGTGTAGTTTTCCCATTAATTGCTATTTGCGTACCATCAGATAAAGTAACATTTTCAACAATTCGGAAGAAGGGATCTCCTGCTCCGATGAAAACACCCCCTGGAATAGTGACGCTACCCCCAGCAAAAATATGGAGTGAAGCTCCTTGGTAGCCGCCAAAAACTACATCACCAGTAGCGCGTATTACCGGATCATTTGGACTGAACAAATTGCCTAAATTACCATCCAATTGTTCAATTATGAAACTACCACCAGCGGTAAAATGAGCATCACCGCCCACAGTATTTCCACTGCGTAAAATCAGATTTCCATTAGAAAATAATCCGCTATTGGGATGATTTAAGGCAAAGATATCGATGTTACGGGTTCCTTCAATCAGGAGATTACCACTAGCAGCAGCAATAAAAGGTTTAACCGCACTATCGCGAATCTGTACTGTTGCACCTTGCAGGTTTAAATTACCGCCTGCATTTAATTCACCTTGTAAGTTAAGATTATCTGCCAACAGGGTTAAATCTTTACCCGCAGTTAAATTACCAGAATTGGCAATAGTTACTCCTGAAGTAACTGAGCCGTATTGCAATCCTGGAGTTACATTAATCGCTAAAAGTGGTGGCGCTTGGGGATTGGTTGCACTAAATTCACAGCCATTATTAAATACCAAACGATTCGCAGTTGTCGCGACAAAGGAGCCTGCGACATCTAACTGGGCATTATTTCCAAAAATTATCCCATTTGGATTGAGTAAATAGAGATTTGCTGCCCCATTTACGCCCAAAGTGCCTAAAATATCAGAGGGATTGTTACCTGTAACGCGACTGAAGATATTTTCGATTCCTGTAGGATTAGCAAAGTAGATTCGTTGCCCATTATTAACATTAAATTCAGCAAAACTGTGGAAGAGGGCACTACCACGAAAAGCGCCACCTTCTATTAAATCCGCCGGAAATCCTCGGATTTGAGTATTGGGTGTGACAATAGAACCTTCTGTCCCCAGTGTGCCATCCGGTGTAATCTGGGCAAAAACTGGATTTACTGTAAGTGCAATCCCGCCACCGCAGACTAAAACGGTTGCTACACCTAACCTACTACCCCAACATTTCCTTTTCATTATTTCTGACACCATTACAAAGGGTGACTTTTGATACTCTCCGGGCTGAAGATATTTAGGTATAAATAACTAACGAATTACATCAGCTATTTGATCCTGACTAAAATGGTAAATTTTTGGTAAAGATTTTTACCTGAATAGACATAGTAATACCTAAGAGTCTCAGCCGAGTAAATAATAACTCATAACTTGTACCTTTCTCAACAATTGGCTTAATTTAAACAAGGGGCTTAAGTTAAACAAGGGGCTTAAGTTAAACAAGGGGCTTAGAGCCAATTGTCTAGCAGGCAGATTTTGCCTAATTTGTGACATTAGAGAAACCCGGTTTATTTAATAAACCGGGTTTCTGCCCTCCCTATTCCTACTTTTTAACTATTTGCGATGGCTGTTTCCATTGTAAAAGGCTTGAGTTGAATATCCTCATTGGAGATGAGGATTTTAAACAAATGACGCGGGATACCAGCTTTCGTCAAAGTTTCGACATCTCGGTACATTTTTGATTTGTCGCTATAAATACCAACAAATTGAGTAACGCAAGCTAACGATGACTTCTTAGGATCGTTTGTGCCTGTGTATCGATACTGAATGTCAAATCCTGCCTTTTCTCCAATCTCTTCAATGTCCCAATCTACAAGACTAAGGCTATCAGCTTCAATTGCTAAGGCAATATCACCTACTGGAATAGGATCGAGCGGTTGGCAACACCAACCCTGTTTAGTATTCCAAATACTTTGACCAACTGACTCTCTAATTTTCATTTTTTCCCTCACTGAAAGAAACAACGGAACCAAGCATATCTCTCTGTACGAACCTCTGTAAGCTCTCTTTCGTACTCCTGTGCCAATTTCTCACACTTTTTCTTGGCTTCCTTAAGACTATGCGCTTGCACAGGCTCATTGATTGGATGCCCTAACTCTTCCATCTCCCTTTCAGGATCTCTTAAAAAATCAGTCATTAACCCACAGCCTGTTGTTTCTCACTTTTTGCCTTTTGTTCTAACCAAAGGAAGATAGCTTCCTCTAACCCCTCTCCTAGCGTTACCTGCTGAAGGGTACATACGGCTTTAAATCTAAGTCCTATCTCTTTTTTGACATCCCCAGCTATCTGAATGTAGTTGGGATCGTTTCGTTTAGCTGGCATTTCTGTTTTGCTTTCCATTGAGCCTTTTTCTCCAGTTTCTCACAATCGCACATCTGACCTCCGTGAACATGTTGACAATTCTACATCACATGTTAACATGTTCACAGCAAGGATGCAAATACTGCAATAGACATCTCCGGAAATTAGGTTTTCACTTGGGCAGGGTAAGGGTTTCAGATTTTTTATTGGAGATGTCTATCGCAGCGCAAGCAAAACAAAAAAGCTGATAGCTCAGTGCTGACTGCTAATTACGACAGGATGAAGCGGTTGATTTAGGGTTTTGAGGTGTAAGATGATTGGCTTGGGCAACCAGTACAACTTTTCCCTCGGAATCGATTACCCATCCTTGGGCTTCTACAATTGGTTTGGGTGCAGAATTATTAACTGAAATAGCAGTATTATTCTTACTCTCCCTATCACCTAATTCTGATTCCAACGATACCCAATCAGCTAATACTCCTTCACCTCGCAATGTTTCATTCGGTTTCGGTGGCAAACCTCCTCTTCCAGTAACGACAAATTGACTTTGATTGTCTGCTACATCAGCTTTACATGTGGGATCTACCAATCTTTGCACATCGACGAATTCGTCTGGTAATATTATTAAGCCACGACTTGGATCTACTTCTGGAGTATTGATTACTACAGTACCTTGCAATCCAAATTGAGAGCTAGCAGTAATATCATTTAGAGGAGTGCGGAGTGGGCGAAATTTCAGTCCAATAATACTGTCGGCAGTAATGTTAATATTACCGCCATTCCCACCAAAAGCATCAGCGACAATATCGCTATTTCCCAACCCAATGACAAAAGGTGGATCTATAATAATATTTCCACCATTGCCTTTGCCACTAAAGGCTTCCGCCGAAATTACACTATCGCGATACAGCAGAATTAAATCTCGTGCCACTAAGGTGATATTACCGCCTTCACCTGATACAGTTTTGGCGATGAGAGAGGCTTGGTTATTCAGTTGAATTGAATTAGCAGTAATCTTCATCGTACCAGCATTTCCCGTAGCACGCTCGGCAAAGGTAATCGGGATTAACCCGGCAACAATCAAGCCGCTGGGTATATTCAAGTCTGAAGTTACATCTCCGGTGGCTACTGTAATCTTAGCGCGATCGCTAACTTTCAATTCACCCGTTGTCACCTGCAAATCCCCAGCATTTCCCGCACCAAATCCTTGGGCGTATAACCCACTGGGAAACGCCCTAATTGAAAAGCCACTTAATTCGACAGATTCAGAGGCATTTATAAATAAACTTCCCCCTGCTCCAGTGCCAAATGTAGATGCAGATATATAGCCGCCATCTTTCGCTACTAACCGTCGCGTATTAATATTTAAAGTTCCGGCATTACCAGCACCAGGCATTTGACCAAAAGTATCTGTCACTATCCCGCTAGAATTAATTGATATCGCATTTGCACCGCTAACTTCTACTGATTCTGAAGCGTTGATTGTTAAATTTCCTCCCTTTCCTATACCAAAAGTTGTTGTTCCTATTCCTCCTCCATTTCTGATAGTTAATCGTCTCGTATTCAGGGTTAAATTTCCGGCATCACCCATAATTCCGGCTGTCACTGCTGAGACATTACTAATAAATTGTCCGCTAGGTGCTATCCCGTCTATTTCTACAGATTCAGAGGCATTTACCGTTACATCTCCGCCATTTCCTGTACCAAAATTAGCTGCACTTGCTGATGAGCCATCCCGTGCAATTAGTCGCCCCGTGTCAATAGATAAATTCCCACCATTTCCCCCGGCGTAAGTAATTGCAAATAAGCCACCAATTGAATTTCCTGGTGTGGTGCCGATTAATGATACTGACTCAGGTGCTTTTACTGTAACATTACCGCCATTTCCTTGACTATATGAGTAAGCTGATGCCTCTGATCCTCCTTGTAAACTTAATCGCTGAGTGTCAATATTTAAGTTACCACCATCACCTGTTCCGACAGTTATTGCTAACAATCCACTTGCCTGAATTCGTTGAGTTGCTTCTAGTGCTGTGGGTGATAGTGATGATAATAATGCAGTAATTTGGGGAATTCCTAGTGCGGCTAAGTCGTTGATTAAACCATTATCAGTGCCTTCTTCTGTTATAGCTTCTGAAGCGGTTACATTTAAGTTTCCTCCATTGGCTGCACCCAATGTCGCCACTAATAATCGAGCGCCATTATTTAAGGATAGGTTTCTAGTTTTGACATTAATATCACCTCCCGAAAAACCGGGAATGGGGGAGATGCTACCAGTAAAAATGAGGCGATTGTCAAAAGATATTGTCCCGTTACTGGTGAAGTTAATTTTACCACCTAATCCACCTAGAGAATAGATGTCAGCAGTTGTCATGTCACCGTTGGCAATTAGGGTAATATTGCCACCATTTCCAGGTGGTAATGGTGATAATTGTGAAAATGAAGAAGAATTAACTGTGCCATTCAGCGCGATCGCACCTCTGGAATCTATAATAATATTACCGCCATCTCCAAGTGGATTAATGGTTGCGATCGCAATTCCAGGTACTAGAGGAGATTGATTGACTGTAATCGTGCCACCGGGTAAGGATGGATTGGGCTGATACTGATTGGTTAAAAATACCATTCCCCCTGGGTTAATAATACCGCCAATTGTAATATCCGCACTCGTGGGCGTGCCAATTGGATTGGGTATGGGGGGAAGTAAAATATTGGGTGGAAAAGGACCTGTAAGTTCAGGAATGCCCACGGCAGTTGTCCCTGCTCTAATATCGAGGGTTGGTGTAATGTTCCCATTAATTTGTACAATAGTCCCATCAGATAAAGTAACATTATCGACAATTCCGTTTATCGGATCGGGAATTCCGATTGAAACACCCCCTGGAATAGTTACGCTACCCCCAGCAAAAATATGCAGGGAAGCTCCCTGATAACCTCCCAAAAATACATCACCTGTAGCCCGAATTACTGGATCATTTGGACTTGACAAATTGCCTAAATTACCATTTAATTGCTCAATCCTAAAACTACCACCACTACTATAATGAGCATCACCTTTAACAGTGTTCCCACTGCGCAAAATCATATCCCCATTAGAGAGTAGTCCGCTATTAGGATGATTTAAGGCAAAGATATCAATATTATTGTTACCTTCAATTAAAAGCTGACTACCAGCAGCGGCAATAAAAGGATTAGTAATGCTGTCTCTTATCTGTACTGTATCCCCTGCTTTCAATCTCAAATTTCTGCCAGCTTGCAGTTGCCCTTGTAAATTTAGATTATCTGCTACCAGGGTTAAATCTTTGCCAACGTTTAAATTACCCGTATTAGAAATAGTTGTCCCAGAAGAAACTGCCCCATATTGTAATCCTGGGGTAACATTAAGGGCTAATAATGGTGGCGCTTGGGGATTGGTGGCACTAAATTTAATCCCATTTTCAAATAAAAAGCTGTTAGCCGCTGTCGCGATAAATGAACCTGCGACATCTAACCGTGCATTATTGCCAAAAATAATCCCATTCGGATTGAGGAAATAGAGATTTGCTGCCCCATTTACGCCCAAAGTACCTAAAATATCAGAAGGATTGTTACCAGTTACCCGGCTAAAAATATTTTCGATTCCCGTAGGATTAGCAAAATAAACTCGTTGCCCATTATTAACATTAAATTCGGCAAAACTGTGGAAGAGGGCACTGCCGCGAAAAGCGCCACCTTCAATTAAATCTCCTGGTAAGCCTCGGATTTGAAGATTCGGCGTGACAATAGAACCTTCTGTTCCCAGTGTGTTATCGGGTATAATCTGAGCAAAGGATGGATTTGCGGTGGATGCGATCGCAGATTCTAAAGTAACAAGTGCTATAACAGATAAGCTCCCGCTCCATCTTTTATTGTTAAGTGCCATTTTTCACCACCCTTTCAAAGGATCTATTATTACATTATGACTTCATGACTGACATTAGAGGAGTTATTGCCTTGGGGAATCCCGACAACAAGGAGAGGCAACAGTAATGCTGTGGGGTGTGACATTGGTGGTTTGAGCGACTGAGGCTATTTTTAGAGGGAACTTAAACCTATTAGCTATTAGCTATTAACCAACAACCAACAACCAACAACCAACAACCAACAACCAACAACCAACAACCTTACCCCAATCTCTCCCCTCCCCCAGATAACTTCAAATTCAGAATCGACAAACCCAAAATCCCCAAAAACAATACCAATCCAATAGTACAAGCATAACTTCTCTCCAACTCAGGAAACGCCTGCTCGTAAAGATAATAAACAATAGTCTTAGAACTATTGCGAGGTCCACCTTGAGTCATAATATAGACTTCTTCAAAAACCTTAGTCGCAGAAATAGCCGAAATTACCGCCACTAACATTACATAAGGTTTCATCAAAGGCAGCGTGATATCCCAATGTTTCCAATACCCATCACACCCATCAATAGCTGCCGCTTCATAAAGTTCAGCAGGAATAGATTGTAACCCTGCTAAGTAAATAACCATATAATAACCCAATCCCTTCCAAACCGTCACCGCCATCACGCTAAAAATAGCCCAATCCGGACTAGTTAACCAGGGAATACCTGTCTTAAATCCCAACAGTGCCAAAACCTGATTAAACAAACCATTCTCAGCATAAAGCCACTTCCAAGCAATACCAGCAACCACCATAGAAATAACTACTGGTGTATAAAAAGAAACGCGAAACCAACTAATTCCCCTAATTTTCTGATTCACCAAAATTGCTAATCCTAGAGGAAATATTACTAATATTGGCACGACACCGACGAGATAAATCAAAGTATTGCCCAAAGTTTGCCAAAATACCCTATCTCCCCACAAACGTTTAAAATTATCCAACCCAATCCACTGAGGTGGCTGACTGATATCGTATCCATATTCAGTAAAACTTAAATAAAATGCTTGCAGCGCAGGCAAAAAAACAGTTAACCCTAAGATAGTGAAAGCTGGAAGTAAAAATAGGTAGGGAGTCAGGTTGAGCTTATTCAAAATCGATTGTTTTGGCATCGCACAAATTTTAATGAAAAAGGGAGTAGGGAGTAGAGAGTAGGGAGTAGGGAGTAGAGAGTAGGGAGTAGGGAGGAGGGAGTAGAGAGGAGGGAGTAGAGAGTAGATTTTTAATCAAAACTCAAAACTCAAAACTCAAAACTCTCCTACTTCCCCGTCAAAGATTTAAGACGATAACCGACACCATGAACAGTTTCAATCAAATTATCAGGTGCGCCGATAGATTTTAATTTTTGGCGCAAACTCTTGATGTGAACCTTAATTGTCTCCTCTCGCGGTGAGTTATCAAAAGACCAAATATGTTCAATAATAGTACCGCGACTCATAATTTGCCTGCCGTGACGGATAAAAAGTTCTAAAAGACTAAATTCCTTTGGAGTCACACGCAGCTTTTCATCCTTATATCTAACTTCATAAGTAGCTGGGTTGAGAGACAAATCGCCCCATTGGAGAATTTGCGGTGCGGAGGTATTCCCCCGCCGCAGCAGCGCACGAATCCGCGCCAAAAACTCTGGTATATCCACAGGTTTAATCATATAGTCATCAGCGCCAGCATCTAAACCCATGACTTTATCGGTACTAGTATCGCGAGCGGTAACCATAAGTATTGGCATCCGATGCCCACTTGTGCGCACTCGTTTGCACAAACCAATGCCATCAAGCTTAGGTAGCATCACATCAAGCACAACTAAATCGTAGTCACAATTGATGGCTTGTTTCCATCCAGACTCGCCATCAGAAGCAGTATCAACTATGTAACGTTGTGTAGCCATTGCTTCAGCAAGCACTTCAGCAAGACTCGTGTCATCTTCTACTAGGAGAATTTTCACATCAACTATCGCGATTCTTCAGAAAAATTCATTATGCAACTTTCTTAGAAAAAGGATGAAGTATGAAGGATGAAGGATGAAGGATGAAGGCTGAAGGCTGAAGGCTGAAGGATGAAGGATGAAGGCTGAAGGATGAAGGATGAAGGCTGAAGGCTGAAGGCTGAAGTAAAAAAATAGCTTCACTCCCTTGTCTCCCTTGTCTCCCTTGTCTCCCTTCTCCCCCTTGTCTCCCTTGTCTCCCTTGTCTCCCTTCTCTCCCTTGTCTCCCTCGTCTCCATTGATTCCCTCGCCTCTCTTGTCCTCCCTCCTCCCCATTCCCCCTCCCACCCTCCCTGACGAACATCCGCTTGCCCTCGATACCCTA
>NZ_JAMZMM010000758.1 GCF_024178385.1 Limnofasciculus baicalensis BBK-W-15
CCCCACTCCCCACTCCCCACTCCCCATTAACAAAGTGAAAATACCGATTACTAGCAGCGAGGTGAAGGAAAAAGCGAATTCCCTAGGGTTTCATAAGGTAGGTATTGCCGCCGTGGATACCAATCCTGATGATTCAGCCGCCAGACATCTCCAGACATGGCTCGCACTAGGGTATCAGGCTGACATGAAATGGATGGCAAATCCGAAGCGATTAGATATCCATGCTTGTATGCCAGATGTACAATCGGTGATTGCCGTTGCTCTCAATTACTATACCCCTCACCAACGTCCTGAAGGGAAAGACTATGGCAAAATCTCTCGTTACGGTTGGGGCAGAGACTACCATAAGGTGATGGATAAAAAGTTGAAAGCATTAGCCAATTGGCTTTGCGCGAGCCATCGTATTACCAAGATTGGCGATCGCAATAGTACCAGCAAAGGCGTTCCCACAGAAGGTATCCAAGCGCGTTACTATGCTGATACAGGTCCGGTGCAAGATAAAGTCTGGGCACAGAAAGCTGGGATTGGTTGGATCGCCAAGAATGGTAATCTGATTACAAGAGAGTATGGTAGCTGGGTCTTTTTAGGAGAAATCTTAACCAACTTGGTATTAACACCAGACACTCCCCATACTCAACATTGCGGGAGTTGCACCCGCTGTATCGAGGCTTGTCCGACAGGAGCTATTACTCAACCCTTTGTGGTAGATGCTAATCGCTGTATTGCTTATCACACGATTGAGAATCGAGCCGAGGAATTGCCTCAATCCCTAATTCCTCACTTAGAAGGTTGGGTAGCAGGTTGTGACATCTGTCAAGATGTTTGTCCGTGGAATCAACGGTTTGCTCAACCGACTGATGTAGAAGAATTTCAGCCCTACCCTTGGCATGTAGCTCCCAGATTAACAGAATTAGCCACCATCTCCGACGAGGAGTGGCAGCATCGAACAACAGCATCAGCTCTGCGGCGGATTAAGCCAGCAATGGTGCGACGTAATGCGAAACAGGGGAGTGGGGAGTAGGGAGTAGGGAGTAGGGAGTAGGGAGT
>NZ_JAMZMM010000338.1 GCF_024178385.1 Limnofasciculus baicalensis BBK-W-15
ATTAAATAATCAAAAATATATGTCAAAAATGGCTTTCCAGCAATGGAAACCAGCGGCTTTGGCAAGTTTTCAGTAATTGGCTTCAGTCTGGTTCCTAAACCACCTGCGAGAACAATAATATCCATGACAATTTTATCTAAGATTAACTAAAAATTGCTTCTTCTATACCTAAACAGATAGTATGGAGGATCAACAGATGACATTCTTGTATCCTCGGAGTATTGTGACTAGGAACGATAACGGAGTAATCGCAGGCTGAACTAATTTCAGCACCTTGAGAACCTGTGAGAATTACTGTCATTATATTCTTGTTTTTACAGATTTCCAAAGCTTTATGAATGTTTAATGATTTGCCAGAAGTTGTCAGTCCGATAAAAATATCTCCAGGCACGCCTTCTGCTTCGATTTGCCTGCTGAAGATGTATTCATAACCATAATCATTAGCGATTGCTGTGATAGTAGATATGTTAGTCGTTAAAACTCGTATCGGTAAAGGAGGCCTATCTTTTTTAAATCTACAGAGAATCTCGCCTCCCATGTGCAAAGCATCTGCGGAACTTCCTCCATTCCCAGCCACTAGAATTTTATTGCCTCTCTTATAAACATCTATACATTCTTGGACAACTGCTTGAATTGTTTGTAATTTCGCTTCATCTTCCAATAACCTTTTGTGGACTTCATAAGATTCCTTGATTTCATTCCCCACTAAATTTGAAGTCGATAAATCTACTCGGATTTGGGATTTTTCTGGATTTCCTGACGACATATTATTACCTACTTGAGATTTGCTAAAATTAAAGATTGATTCCTAAACAATCCAGGCTTCGGTTCCATATTTAGTAAAATGAAAATTCACAGTTTTTCCTTCTTGTTGGTTGAGAGCTTTGACTATCTCAGGTTTTTTTACAGGATTTACCATAAATATAATAAATCCTCCTCCTCCGGCACCTGTTATTTTGCCTGAGTAAGCTCCAGCTTCCATCGCCACCTTGTACGCTCGTTCAATTTGAGGCGTACTAATTAAACTCGATATTTTCTTTTTCGCATCCCAGGAATTTTTCAAAATTTCATTCATTTGGGAGAATTCAGCCTTTAAGAGAGCTTCTTTCATGAGAACAGCTTCTTTTTTGAGTTGATGACTTGCCTTAGTTGCTCCTTCATTTTCATCCACAATATTTTGAATTTGTTCTTCAATCACTTTGGCTGAATTTCGTGATATTCCCGTATCGTATAATACGATTGAACTCTCTAACTCGTTGATCATCCAGTTTTTAATCCTCAATGGATTAACAATCACTCGATTCTTTTCATAAAATTCAATAAAATTAAATCCGCCAAAAGTCGCTGCATATTGATCTTGTTTTCCTCCACTCCATCCTAAATCAATTCGTTCTATCTCATAGGCTAGATGAGCAATATCATATTCACCAAGCGGTAATTTAAGCATCTCTACATAAGCTTTTAGCATAGCAACTACCAGTGTTGAGGAGGAACCCAGTCCACATCCGGGAGGTGCATCAGAGAAAGTCGTTATCTTGAGTTTTAGAGTTTCTGACTGATTAAAGTCTTTGATGACTCGATTGTATACCGCCTTATGGAGATCGAGGATACCATTATACTTGACAGGAAGTTCTAAGTTTTCAGTTTGTATTTCTTCTCTATCTGCTGCGACAAAAATAATTTTATCTTCTTGAATTTCTTCAATCGTACAATAGGCATACAAGTCTATTGTTGCATTGAGAACATAACCTCCATAAATACTACAATAAGGTTCTACATCAGTTCCTCCACCACTTAGCCCTAATCTCAAAGGAGCTTTCGATCTAATAATTTTATTCATGCTATTTTTCTTTACACCCTGCTAACGTGACTTATCGTAAACTTTTATATCTACAGCATAAAGATCCCGTTCCCTCCCAGTAGCAAATCGCCAGGAGTGAGATAAATCTTTGCTAGACTGAGTAACAAAAATGACCGCTGCTATCAACATCATAATAGCTCCTAGTAAGAAACTACCTGAGTAACCAAGTTGGTCAAAAAACGAACCTAATATCGGACCTGCAATAGCAATTCCTAAATCCAAACCGCTAATTGAGATAGCGAAAACTTGACCGCGTTCATTAGGCAAAGATCGATCGGAAATTAAAGTAATCAGCATCGGTAATAATATCCCAGAGCCAGCCCCTTCCAGAAAACCTGCCAACAAAAACACTTGGGGGCTTTTAGCCTGGGAAATCATCAACATTGACACCCCATAAATAATCAGACTTCCCGTAATAAAAAGTCCCCTTCCATATCGATCTGATGCTCTACCTGTAACTAAGCGCCCCATAAAACTTGCGATCGCAGCCGCAGTAAAAAACCAGCCTGGATTTAAGTCAACGCCAGTCGATCGAATGAACAATGCTATAAATATAGTAACAGCGCCAAAGCCAAAACCCGTCAGGAGCAAAACCAATGTCGGAATCCGCAGTCGGGGACTAACTAAAAGTTGCCCCATCGCTTTCAGCGACGATTGGCTCCTTTCCTCGTGCAAGACTTGCACCCGCTGCGCTTCCTTCACCTGAATAGCACAAATTGTCGCCAATAAACCTAGCCCTCCAGCCACTAGAAATAAGGGAGTGTAACCCGCCTTAGCTTGTAGAAATCCCCCCAATGCAGGACCTACAGCCATGCCAATTGGCGTAGTCAAACTCATGTAACCAATTAATTCACCCCGCTTATCTACAGGCGATAAATCCGTCACCAAAGCCATGAAACCAGTGGTAAAAGCAGCAATACTAACACCGTGGAAAATCCGGAGTGCGATTAATAAAGGAATGGAATGGACTACCAAATAACCCAAAGGCGCGATCGCAGCGACACTAGTACCAATAATGAGTACTAGCTTGCGGCTATTATAATCTGCCAGATATCCTAATTTTGGTCTGGAGAGCAACAACCCGATGGCAAAGCTACCCATGACAATCCCCACCTCCTGCTTGCTTCCCCCCAAATCTTCAATATAGGGGGCTAGGGTTGGGAGCATTGAGGCTAAACTCGACCAAAATACCAAACCTGCCACAAATAAAATCAGTAGACTGCGGCGACACTGCGCCTCTAACGTGCTAAAAATATTCACTCACCCAGGTTGACTGCAAAACTAAGTCGCAGTTTTATCTCTCCTGTTTACTATTCTTAACACTTCCTTCAATTATTTCCCGTACTCGATAAATTGGTCTACCCTGAGATTCGTGATAAGTTCGCATCAGGAGTTCCCCCAAAAGACCAAAACAGAACAACTGTACGCCCGTCAAGAGCAAAACTACAGCTAAAATTAATAAAGGGCGATCGCCAATATCTTTCCCCAACCCCAGCTTTAGAAAGGAGAGATAGACACCTAAACCCATCCCCGACAAGAGCGACATCATCCCCAGTGAGCCAAAAACGTGCATCGGGCGTGTCAGAAACTTTTTCATGAAATAGACAGTAAACAAATCCATCAACACCCGGAAAGTACGTCCCAATCCATACTTACTGCTACCATGACGGCGGGGGTGGTGACGGACAGGTAATTCAGCAATTCTCGCTCCTTCAATAAAGGCTAAAGCAGGTAAAAATCGATGCAACTCGCCGTAAAGGTTCATATCAGCTAATAATTCTGAGCGATAGGCTTTCAGGGAACAACCGTAGTCATGTATTTTCACCCCAGTAATCTTCCCGATTAACCAATTAGCAATTTTAGAAGGTAATAATCGCGTCAATGCTGCATCCTGTCGATTTTGTCGCCAACCACTAACTAAATCGTAACCTTCCTCTAATTTAGCCAAGAGTAGGGGAATATCTGCGGGATCGTTTTGTAAATCACCATCTAAGGAAACAATGGCACTTCCCCGTGCAAAATTAAAGCCTGCTGCCATTGCTGCGGTTTGCCCATAATTTCGACGGAGGAGTACCCCTCGCAGATAGGGGTGATATTGAGCTTGTTGTTTCAGCAATTGGGGAGAACCATCTGTGGAGCCATCATCGACTAAAATGAGTTCGTAGTCCAATCCAGTAGAATTTAGGGTATTTGCGATCGCGTCAATCAGTGAAGGGAGACTCTCCACTTCATTGTAGATTGGAACCACTACGGATACATCAGGTCTTCCCTTAAAGGAAGAATCGCTCTGGTATTCAAAGTGTTGAGGAATTATAGACTGTTTCATCTACTCTACTAATTGTTAATATAGTGACAGGATACTATCAATGTATAATATGCTACCACATATTGATAAACCAATGAATCCTTCTTAAAACTCTATCATGCCATTGAGTTCATCAAAATCCATTGATTCTCTGAGTATAGATCGTTTGTTCGTGACAGACAGGAAGAGATTTATTTGATTTTAATTACTATAGTTAAGCGCTCTAGTCTAAAAATATGAATCCAAAACACTCAGTAACAACCTTTTTTAGATCGCCCCAAAAATGGGTAAATATTCTCATTATTATTTTGTTACTATTGGGCATATTTTTTCGCTTTGTCAATCTCGATAAAAAAGTATACTGGGGTGATGAGTCTTCGACTTCATTGAGAATTTCTGGATATACATCAGCCGAAGTGCAGCAAGCATTACAAGGTCATATAGTTGGGATTGAAGATATTTTAAAGTATCAGCACCCTAATCCTGAGAAAAAGTTAATAGATACAGTTAGAAGTTTAGCTGTGGAAGATACTCATCCACCTCTGTATTTTGTGATGGTGCGAGTTTGGATGGAGTGGTTTGGCGATTCCATGGCGGTGACGCGGAGTTTTTCAGCCGCTATGAGTTTGCTAATATTTCCTTGCATTTATTGGTTATGTTTGGAATTATTTGAGTCGTCCTTGGTGGGATGGATAGCGATCGCACTAATAGCTGTCTCACCCTTTCATCTATTGTACGCTCAGGAAGCACGGATGTATAGCCTATGGACAGTATTAATTTTACTGTCAAGTACTGTACTCCTTCGAGCGATGAGGATTGGAACAAAACTCAATTGGGTAATTTATGCCCTAACTGTAGCACTGGGACTATATTCATATCTGTTTACTATTTTTGTAGCAATTGGTCATGGGATTTATGTGCTTATAATTGAACGCTGTCGATTGAGTAGAACATTTATTTCTTATTTGCTTGCATCTCTGGCAGGAGTTCTAATTTTTAGCCCTTGGATTCTGGTTATAATCGCTAATAAGTCTAGTGTTGAACAGGCTATTTCTTGGGCGACTGAAAATATGTCTCTGTCATTTTTGGTCACTCATTGGATTTATAACCTTAGCTATGTTTTTATGGATTTTTGGTATGTTTTTACATATAACCCAGAGGCTCATTTTAATTGGCATTTTGGTAAATACTTAATTCCCCTAATTTTAATCTTGGTTGGATATTCTCTTTACCTACTCTATCGTAAGGCTCCAGAACGAACTTCTGTGTTTGTCTTGACATTAATTGGTAGTACAGGATTAGCCGTGCTGCTTCACGATTTGATTACGGGAGGATATCTGTCAATTATGGGTCGCTATTTCATTCCTTGCTACATAGGGATAGAGCTAGCTGTTGCCCATCTTCTCGCTAGGCAAATTAGCTCTATCTCTGTTAATATTTGGCAACAGAGGATGTGGAAGTTTGTCACAGTCTTGCTCTTATCGGGTGGAGTATTATCCTGCATCATCAGTTCTCAAAACGAGACTTGGTGGAATAAGAGAACGACCAGTGATGATGAACTCCATGCTATTCATATTATAAACCAAGCTACCCAGCCACTTCTGATCGCAGAATCTGCTCCACTAACTCTCAGTCATAAGTTGAACAGAAATGTGAAGATTCTTGTGGCAAACCCGTCAAGTATTATCGATATTCCTCATAGTTTTACTCATCTATTTTTATGGCAACCTTCCCAAGAATTAGGCTCTAAATTAGAGAAAGAGCAAAACTACAAGATAACTATGGCTTATAAAGGTCGAAAACAAAATCTTTGGCAACTGGACAAAGAATAACATTTACCGAAATCCTTGATAATTTGTTGCCACTCGTCCTGCTATTTTAAACTGCTGATAATATAACTTGCCAACCTCATCTCCATCTGCTGAAAGTAGGTCAATACCAATGCCATTACGACCTTTTTCTTTGCCAGAACTATGGATATAATATCCGTCTCCTAAATATAAGCCCACATGGTTCACTTTCTCAGGTGTGCCAAAGAAAACTAAATCGCCCGGTAGAAGTTCTTCAATCTCAATCTTTTGGGTAAATGCTGCTTGTTGATAAGAATCCCTGGGTAGCCAAATTCCTGACGCGGCAAACGCAGCCTGGATTAATCCGGAACAATCGTAATTTGGTCCCACTGTACCTCCCCACAGGTAATAATTAGGTTGTACCATCGCACTTTTAGTAAAAGCAATGACTTCTGGGATTCGCGATTGGATTTCGGTACGTGAAAGTGCGATCGCTTGATAGACTCGATCTATCCGTTCCAGGTGCGCCAAGTCTTCAACCCGCAACCAAGCAGTATAGCCATCCTCGCACAAACACACCTGTAGGGCTTGACTCACTTCTTGGGATAATACCCGCAAATGTCGCGAGGGTGCGGCTTGGGTAGCCAAACCCTCGCAGGTGGGAGAATCATAAAGGTTTAAACTAATGCCACAGCAGTATTCACCGCTATTGGATTCTGGTAATTCCTCAAACATAATTATTTAGGGAGTGGGGAGTGGGGAATAGGGAATGGGGAATGGGG
>NZ_JAMZMM010000339.1 GCF_024178385.1 Limnofasciculus baicalensis BBK-W-15
GCGATCGCCTAATTCTTCACACAATTGTAAGGATTGTCGATATAATCTTTCCGCTTCATCCCAATTACCGATAGATGTATGAATGTCGCCTATCCATCTCAAGGAAAATGCTAATTCCGATTTTCGATTTCCTTTTTCATATTCCCCTACAGCTTCCTGTAATGACTTTATCGCTAACTCAATATCAGTTTTTGTCGAACTCGATAAACCTTTTTGAACTTTTTTAAAATAAGTTTCTCCCAGAGTTTGATACAAACTACCCAACAAAGGAGAATCAGGTTCTAACTCGTTCAATTTATCAATCTGTTGCTGCAATTCAGCAATATCCGGTAAATCTTCCTCCGGTATCGCTTCCGGAAATTTCGGCACGATGATATCACTGGTAGTATGGCGCAAATCAATAGGCTTGACAAACTCAAATACACCCCCCCGCCAACTCCAAAAATCTGGCGCTTGTTTCGCCATTGCTGCGGCAATTCCTTGCGTCACCCACACAACAATAGGAAACTCAAAATATCGCAAAGCCTCTCTCGTCCACTGTACCGAAAAGAGAAAACGTTCTAGCGGCGATTTCTCTTTTGTCAGTCGCAAATCCAGTAAATCGCTTACCCCCAAAACCGTCACCACAGACAACCTATCTAATTTACCCTCAGATGCTGCTGCTAATAGATTTTGTAAACTGTCTTTCAGACTCGGCATAATCCGATCTACCTTAACTCGGTAGCAGTTTATCCCTTGAGCTTTCAATTCTAATTCGTAGGTTTTAATTATCTCATCTCGATAGATATGATTATCGTTAATCGCCACCAGAATATTCAATTTGCCAAAACTAGCCTGAATCGACAAAATCAACTTCCGCAGGTTACGTTTATTCTCCTTTTCAATATCGATAACTGCATTTGTCATAAAATTAAATCAAGTTTTCCCGGTGCAAAAGATCAATTACAATGGGATGAACATCATACCACAAAGCATCATTTTCATATTCTAGCACCATTAACCCATGCAACAACTTAACAAAATCTTCTCCAGGAGCAGGCTTAAGAGTTTTGTAAACTTCTGCTAAGACAGTATATAACTGACTCGAACTAATCTGTCGAGCAAAATCATTCCGCAAATTCCGTAACGCCGTTGCCAAGATTTCCTCATCAATCTTAATATTTTCCCGCTCTGGTTCAATTTCCAATTGCACCATACATTCCGTACAACATTCTCGTCCAATCCGTACCAACTCCCGCACCACACCACCACTAGACAAGACCATTTTTTGTGCAGCTTCAGGAGTTATCAATTCTGGAGGAAATCGTTTTTTCAGGATTTCCTGAAACAGATTGAGATGCTTACTAATCGGTTGGGCATTAGGATTACGACAATCTTGGCGCTGATAAAACTTCGTCACCGGAAATAGTTGAATTCTAACAATTCCCTCAGAATTGAGCGCCCCCATCACTTTCGGTTCTTGGATGGCGGAAATGGGGATAGTAAAGACAATTTTAAATCCTGGAGAAAATAGCGCTTTAATATTGTTACGATAAATCGGCTCAACAATACTTAAATCTAGTTTATCTAAATCATCAATAATCACTAAAACTGGTTTCTTAGTCGAAGTTTGAATTGCTGCTGCAAGTCTATCTATATTCCGGACTAATTCAGAGATCTTTTTCTCATAAGTTCGTTCCAACTCATTGCGAAAAGTCCGTTCCTGTTGCAGTTTCAGGGTAATCAGCTTAAAAATATCTGCCGCACCCACACCAACCTGAGACTTAGTTGTATCTCCAGTAGTTTCTTTCCGAGTAGTATTAGTCCAATCCAAAAGCGATTGTTTAATATCCTCTGGGACAGAAATTTTGACTTTAGTTGCGTTACTGAGTAACTTCAAACCAATCGCATACAAAATATTGACATGACTGACATCAGACATTTCAATCAAATCGGCAATAGAGAAAAAAATTGTAAAGTATTTTTCCACCATTTCCACTGCAAAACGTTTCAGTAAAGTGGACTTACCACAACCTCGATGTCCGGCAAAAATCACCTTTCCATCTTTAGCGGATGCTTCAACTTCTCGCTTCAGTCGCACCAATACTTCACGCCCATACTCCACCCGAAAACGCTCAATATCATCGGCTTCTATCAGTGGGAACAAATCCAAATCCCGATATGCTTGCTGTAGCTGCTCCAGTAGTGCTTGATTCATCATTTTCGACTAGGGGGTTTTGTCTCAATTAATTATACTGGAGTTTGGCAAAATATCATGAGGGACAGACTAAAGTACCTATCCTTAGTATACCTGCCCAAAACCCGACGATGATGGCGGTAGTACCGGAGGGGAATGGGGAATGGGGAATTGGTAATTGCTAATCTGCCATTAATTCTCTAATCCTCATTCCCTAGATTGCCTCCAAACCCAATCGCTTTAATACCTGTAAAAGTCTTTACGATCGTTATTAAGCAGGTAGAATTAAACCTAAAACTAATAGGGGCGAAGAAACCCGGTTTCTAGATGTGACACAGAGGCAAAGAAACCGGGTTTCTGGATATGAGATTTATTTACGCCCACCTGCTTAAATCCGAACTAATGCCTCACCCCGACGGTAAAATTCGCGGGCATAATCTGTCCATATTCCTTGTCCCCAATAGCGAAAACAACTAGTCTGAACTAATAAATTATACAGCAAAGCTTCTTGATAATCAGGGCGCTGAGTTACTGTGGCATCTTGTTGGACTAATGAGTCATATTTTTGATGAAATAAGGCACTAAGTTGATTCATTGGCTCCAAGACATTTTCATAGCCCTTTACCCAACTTAAATCGTTTGTCCAAGATGCACCATCTATATGGAAGTTATGGTCAATTTGTTTTAATTTTGCGATCGCATTTTCCACTTTTTCCGGTGTAACCTTGTCAGAATCGACTTCCTGCCAAATTTTATGTTGATTCACCGCCTGACAAATAGGATAATCTTCAGGATTGACACCCGCTGCTTCAATTATCTCTAAATATTCAGTACCATTGATAGCGACAACGCCAGATTTACCCCCACCTTCTTGGCGCACTTCATGGCAAGCTTTAAAGAAAGCACTAGGAAATTCATTCATCATTACGCCGCCGTTTTCTCCATCAGCAATTTGTGTTACCAAGGAAGGAATAGTCACATTGCCAATTTGCTGTTTGCCGCGCCCTTTTGCTTCGTAATAGGGCTGCATTTGTCCCACTAACTTGGTATCAGAACCTTGCGTTTTAATCAAGATTGTGATACTAATACTTTCACCCTGGGAATTACGAGCAACTAAACGATTGGGAATATATTTCTGTTCTTGTTTTAGTCCGGAACCATCCATATTTTCCACTGAATGTTCCTGTACCATCAACCATCGATAGCCACATTCTTTGAGTGCTTTAATATATTCATACAAAGTATCGGGGTGATTAGGCAAGTGCATTTCTGGCGGAGAAAAACCTTTGACTCGCTTCAGGGCATCGTAGCCAAAAATAGCTGCAAAATGATGTTGCCAAGCTTGAATATGGAGTTTAATATCGGGAATTGGGGTTGAGGGAACCACCGCATGACTCCACATCGTTCCCAACCATTCTATGTATGGCTGATACTGAGGCTCGCAGGTAATCTTTTTAAGATCGTTGAGAATATCATCTCGCCCCAATTGCCGCAATCCCCATAATAAATTACCAGAATAATCCAGCATAATGCGCGGATTACAACCTTCAGCAATTAGTTTGGGAATAAATTCTCCCATCCGGCGATAGCAATAAGCAAAGGGTTCCGCATTATGGTTATCTCCTTCACCAGGATGTTCAAACATATATTGAAGATTGCTAATTAGTTGTCCATTTGCACCTGCGGGGATAGTGGGTTGGTGCATGTGGAGGGCGCAAGCAAATCCGGCTGCGATATTTTCTAGTTTGAGATTGGTATTGGGTAAAAATACGGGTTTATTTTCTGTGACTACATCACTAATTTCTGCCTCCCACCCGCAAATATTGGGTAATCCGGATCTTAATTCTGGTAAACTTGGCAATTTGGTAGATAGGGTTGCTGCTGTCATAAAATGTTCCTATTTAATTGGGGGTAATTTGCTACTGTAGTAACAGGAGATTCAATTATTTCAATCAATACTTTCTTATTGTATACGATCCCGGCGATAGCGCTAAAATATTCCCGTCCGATTACACCACGGAGGTGAACCCGGAGGTGGTTGACTAGAGATTGGGATTATACCGCAGGTGTCCAATGAGCCAAACAATATACTTTAATTGGTAAACTTTATCAGTTGGTTTTTTGGTATATAGTATGAATTGTTCCGAGGTATTCTCAGGAATCGGAAACTAGTTAAATTAAGTTTTTGATAAAAAAGCACTAAACATCCGGAGCCGCATTAACTTATTAATAAGTTTTGTTGCATCTGATGTCCTGTAGCTCGGACAAAATGATAAAGTATCAACAAAATTAAGTTGGTAGTCAAGAATTAAACTATGAGAAGACAAAGAAAGTTAGAGCAAATTGTAGAAGGATTGTTGTGGAATGTTAGGTTTTTAACCATCGTACCAGTTTTCTTTGGAGTTGTCAGTGTTATAGTTTTATTTGCGGTTGGGACTTGGGAAATTAGTCAGGCAGTGTTAGAGGTTTTTCATTTTGAGGCGGATCCGGAGAAATATACGATTGAGATAATGAGAGATATTATTGGGGGAATCGATTTATACTTAATGGGAGTAGTGCTAATTATTTTCAGCTTTGGTATTTATGAATTATTTATTTCTAAGATTGATATTGCTCGAGGTGAAAATCAAGAGATAAAAATCCTAGAAATTACATCTTTAGAACAATTGAAGGATAAACTACTAAAAGTCATCATTATGGTCTTGGTGGTTGGTTTCTTCAAAAGAGTGATGGAGATTGAAATCAAGCAACCAATAGAACTTCTCTACTTTGCAATGTCTATTTTGTTAATTGCTGCAAGTAGCTACTTCCTCCACTCATCCTCTGGTGCAAAACACGTATCAAAGTCTTCTCATTCTTCCCAAGAAGAACACTAGAAACTAGATACAGTTTACCAGTCGCCATTTCTTCATCAAGAGATAATTAGATCAATTAGATTAATCTATTTCATCCCTAATACTTTCCCCACTGACTCACTTGCCAAAAGTACCTCTTTCCTGTATAGAGTGAGAACATCAACTTTTGTGAAGTGAGGAACCAGGATGTACATCGTACAAATCGCCTCGGAATGCGCCCCAGTCATCAAGGCTGGAGGTTTAGGCGATGTAGTTTATGGACTTAGCCGGGAGCTAGAAATTCAGGGTAACTGTGTCGAGCTGATTCTACCAAAGTACGATTGTATGCGCTACGACCATATTTGGGGGCTTCACGAAGCCTACCGCGACTTGTGGGTTCCTTGGTATGGCGCTGCAATTCATTGTTCCGTCTATTGCGGTTGGGTGCATGGGAGAGTCTGTTTCTTTATTGAACCTCATTCGGAGGATAATTTTTTCAATCGGGGCTGTTATTATGGCTGCCATGACGATAATATGCGATTTGCATTTTTTAGCAAAGCCGCATTAGAATTTATCCACCAAAGTAATAAGCGTCCCGATGTAATTCATTGCCATGATTGGCAAACTGGATTAATTCCAGTAATGCTCTATGAAATATATCAATATCATGGCATGTCGAATCAAAGAGTTTGCTATACCATTCACAATTTTAAACATCAAGGATTCGGCGGTTGTGAGATTCTTTGGGCAACAGGTTTGAGTCGAGAGTCATATTACTTCGATCCCGAACGCTTGCAGGATAATTTTAATCCTTTTTCCTTGAATTTTATGAAAGGCGGGATTGTTTACTCTAATGCCGTTACCACCGTTTCACCACACCATGCAGATGAAGCACGTTATACTTCCATTGCCTACGGATTAGGTCACAGCTTATATTTAGCTCAAGATAAGTTTAGTGGCGTTCTTAACGGCATTGATACAGATTTTTGGCATCCCGAAACAGATCGTTACATTCCCGAACATTATACTAAGGATGACTTAGCAGGAAAAGCGGAAAATAAAAAAGCATTGCGGGAGCGCCTTTTACTCCAAGATGTCGATAAACCACTCATTGCCTATATTGGTCGTTTGGACGATCAAAAAGGCGTTCATCTCGTCCATCATGCCATTTATTATGCTCTCAATAAAGGGGCACAATTTGTATTATTAGGTTCCCCTACAGAATCCGCAATTGGTAGTTGGTTTTCCCACGAAAAACGCCACCTAAATGATAACCCTGACGTTCATTTAGAACTAAGCTTTAACGAAGAATTATCCCACCTCATCTATGCAGGGGCAGATATGATTGTGGTTCCTAGCAATTACGAACCCTGTGGATTAACCCAAATGATTGGATTAAAATATGGCACTGTGCCAATTGTGCGGGGAGTTGGTGGTTTAGTAAATACCGTTTTCGATCGCGATTATGACAATTATCACTTACCAGAAGAAAGAAATGGTTACGTCTTTTATAATACAGACAATTACGCCCTAGAATCAGCTATGGAAAGGGCAATTGGCTTGTGGTATGACTATCCTGAAGAGTTTGAAAAACTCATCATCCAAGGTATGAATTGCGACTATTCATGGAAGTATCCTGGTAAAGAATACTTGGCAATTTACGAACATATTCGCCATAAGTAAGAGGGAGTGGGGAGTGGGGAGTAGGGAGTAGGGAGTAGGG
>NZ_JAMZMM010000759.1 GCF_024178385.1 Limnofasciculus baicalensis BBK-W-15
GACGAACCCTTCCCCTGGGACAAGTACGCCCAGGCCTGCATCCGTGGCTTCAACGGCGGCATGGAAAACACGAGCGCCACGTTCCTTACCAGCCGCGCCGGCACGCGCAAGCGCGGCGATCAAGACGACCTCCTCTCCCACGAACTCGCCCACCAATGGACCGGCGACCTCATCACCTGCAACTCGTGGGAACACATCTGGCTCAATGAAGGCTGGGCCAGTTCCGCCGAAGCACTCTGGGACGAAGAACTCGCGCTCCAGGAGAACGCCGACAAGCCCAACGCGAAGGCACTCGCCCGCGAGGCCTACGAAAAAGCCATCATCGGCCAGGTCCGCCGGCAACGCCGGGGCAATCGCGCCTCCGCGCCAACCTCTCCCGCGATGGTCAGCAATCGCTACTCCAATCCCGACGCCGTCTTCTCCAAAGCCGACGACGCCTACGCAAAGGGCGCTGTCATCCTCCACATGCTCCGCGAACAACTCGGGCACGACGTCTTCGATCGCGGCGTGCGTCTCTACTTCGATCGCTTCAAGTTCAAGATCGCCGAAACCGCCGACTTCCGCCGCATCATGGAAGAAGTCTCGGGCGTCAGTCTCGAGAAGTTCTTCACGCAGTGGTGCTATCGCCCCGGCATTCCGCGCCTCTCGATCGATCAGACCTACGACGCCGCGGCGAAGACTCTCACTGTGACACTCTCGCAGATCCAGAAGATTGACGGGCACAACCCCGCGTACGACCTCGTCGTCCCCATCCGCGTCATCACCGACCGCGGCGAAACGTGGGTCACCATTCACAGCGATCGCAGCGAACAAGCCGTCACGATCCCGCTCGCTTCCGCGCCGACCGACGTTCAGGTTGATCCAAACCTGACCGTCCTCGCGTCCGTCACTGTCCACAAGCCCACCGCGATGTGGATGAACCAACTGCTCCGCCCGTCGACCGCCTTCGCACGCGTGCAAGCGATGGAACATGTGCAGGATGTCGCAACCGCACGCCTGACCACACTCGCCGTCGGCATGCTCGACCAACACACGACC
>NZ_JAMZMM010000340.1 GCF_024178385.1 Limnofasciculus baicalensis BBK-W-15
TATTAATACTATGGAGATCCCAACAGCAAAGCAATTTTTAAACAAATTGTCACAGACAATTTTTCTAGCAGCTCCTGTTAGCCAAGTTTTTCGGTTTGTCTCTCAAGAATCTAGAAATAGATTATTTAGAAATCAGAGTAACGAATATGATGATTACTACTCACAGATCAACTATGCAAAATATAGGATGTCAGGTTTTTTTACATATGATTTTATTCCTGTCAGTCTTATGATTGAAATATTTATAGCTGCTCGCGATCGCGATTTTAGACAAGCTATAGAAACAGGTGAATATGGAAATAGCTACCAAGCAATATTAAATGAATTGAAGTTACTATTAGGAAATAAAAAAGTAAATATTACCACAGACTTCTCTGGAGTCAACTTCACATTAGAGAAAGACGGAGAAACCATACAACTCTACCCAGAAGACTTAAGTCATGGCGAATTAAAAAGACTTAGCATTTATCTATGGATTAAATATCGTAAAATAGAAGATGCAATTGTCCTCATGGATGAAATTGAAATCGCCTTTCATCCCGATTGGCAATATCAAATTATTTCCGATCTCAAAGAATGGGGAGCCACAAATCAATATATTCTGGCGACTCACTCCTATGAATTATGCCAAGCACTGACACCTGCTCATGTTAAAGAAATAGAACCCAAACTTATTAAACCACAAACAGAAAATTAGCAATGAGTTTCACTCAGAAAGAGTTAAAAGAACACTGTCAATATATTCTGAGACAGAGGAGAATTAAAAATAAGATTGTGGTGCTATGCGAAGGGCAAATCCCCAAAAATGATGGTAGACCATCGCCTCAATCTTATGGTAAAATGGAAACGATGCCAGATGCCAACTTTTATAAGGCTTGTGTGCCAAAGTGGTGGAAGCAAAAACTACCTGAGTTTTTTAATTGTGGGGATCGTCAAGATGTAATCGATACTTACTTCGCCCTTTCTGAGTTACACGCTGAAGATAGCACTAAATCCTATTTAACTCCAGAAAAACTTTTCGCTATTGTTGATTTAGATTTGCAAGTTAAAACTATTGATAATTATAATTATACAGACACAGATGCGATTTTCGGTAATCTGTATTACAAAGGAAAAGTTAACGATAAAAATGCGATAAATCATCGAATATGGGTGACAGGTTTAATCTATAAAGAAGCCTATTTTATTGCGCCAGAAATCCAGCCCATCTTTGATAATTATCTTTCCGGCACTCCAATTTATAACGGCAATCCTATAGTGCTAGAAAAAATTTATATGGATATGGTAGATGGAATTGGTAGCGATATAGCTTTACAGGAAAACTTACAGACAGCATCCAAACGTATTAGCTACTGCGCTGGATTGGATTGTACTGGAGTAGATAAATTACAGGATTCCTGGAAAACTGAGTTTCAAAATGCCCAAGACGAGACGAGTAAGAATCAGTTAATCTATGCTTTGTTGACAATTAAACAAGTAAAGGAGTACTGGAATCAAATTCAACCTTCTGATGACTGGGTTCATCCAAAGACTTTTAGAGATCAACTATCCTTAGAAATAGGACGATTTTATTCCGCGCAAAGTAGTGATACTAGATATCATATTCCTGTTTTCTTGAAAACTGTATATGAAGAGGATTGTCAACAACGAGGATATGACAACGATTGAATTGAGTAATTCTATTTTTTTAATTAAAAATACTATCTCTAGGGAACCAATAGGCTAGAATAAAAGTCTTAATTCAGGTAGCCACTGAGGAGTCAATAACATGGAAGAAACAATTAAGATTCGCTCAATTCCCAAAAGTGATTGGAATACAACTCTCCAGGGATTTCAATCCAGTCAAATTAAACAGATATTAGAGGTATATAGTGCTGATGGGATAGTAATCGGCACTATTTGTCAATCTGTAAGAGGTAAATACCACATTAATGGTGAACCAGAATCTGAATATCCTTCCCTAGAGTCAGCCGCTGGAGCAATTCTTAAAAGTTAATAGCGATAACAATCGCTAAATCTACAGCTATTTCAAGGTATGTGAGGTATCGAGAAACCGGGTTTCTTTAAGAAACCCGGTTTCTATTGTTGACTGCGGTTTCTCTTGTGAGAATCTTCTCCTGGGGAGTAATATAGCCATTCTAGCTACAATTCTCCTGTCGCAAGGGAATCTGAATCACAAACTCCGTACCTTCCCCAAACTGACTTTGGCAGTAAAGTTTACCACCATGTTTTTCCACAACAATTTGATAACTAATTGACAATCCCAAACCCGTACCAGTGCCAACAGGTTTGGTAGTAAAAAATGGATCGAAAAGTTGCCGCTTCACTTGCTCCGTCATCCCCAAGCCATTATCAGTAATTTTGATAACAATTTCCCTATCGTTAAGAAGCTCAGTTTTTACCCATATCTTGCCAGGATTAGCTTGCATTTCTGCCTTGGCTTCCTGGCGGGATAGCTGTGTTTCCCACCATTGAATTTGTTCATCAATAGCATCAATTCCATTAACAAGTAAATTCATAAATACTTGGTTTAACTGTCCCGCATAACACTCAATTTGGGGTAAATTACCATACTCTTTAATCACCTCAATTTCTGGACGCTCTCCCCGTGCTTTCAACCGATTTTGCAGAATCATTAAGGTACTATCAATACCTTCGCGAATATCCACCGCTTTAATCTCCGCTTCCGAGACACGGGAAAAATTCCGCAGTGAACTAACAATCTCACAAATTCGTTCAGCACCCACTAGCATTGAATTAAGTAATTTTGGCAAATCTTCGATCAGAAAATCCAGCTCAATTTCTTCAAATTTTCGATAAATTTCTCCTGTAGGATTGGGGTATTCTTTCTGATATAGTTCTACTAAACTTAGCAGATCTTCAGTGTAATCCTTAGCATGAATTACATTGCCATAAATAAAGCTGATTGGATTGTTGATTTCATGGGCAACTCCAGCCACTAACTGCCCCAAACTAGACATTTTTTCACTATGGAGCAATTGAGCATGGGTTGTCTGAAGTTTTTCTAAGGCTTCTTCAAGTTGTTGCTTTTGAGTTAAAGCTTTTTCCTCTGCTGTGCGGCTTTGGTTATAGAGTTGAGCTTGTTGCAGTGCGATCGCAACTTGATCGGCAATGCCACAAATTAATTCTACCTCTGAATCTTGCCAATAGTAGGGATGATTCTTGCCCAGGCTAATACAACCCCAAACAGAAGTACCAAAGTGCAACGGCACGAGTAACCAAGCTCCTGACTGTACTTCCGCTATGGGCTTATTAATTCCATCTCCTAGATAATTAGTATCATTAATTCGTACTATTTCTCCTCGCTTAAGTTGTTCGCTAATTGGATTTATTTCATCGGAAATTACTTTAATTATAGAGTGGGAAATATCTGCTGCTTTATGATACTCTGATAGGTGTAACCAGAGCTTCTTTTCTGGTAGATATTGCAGGATTTGAGCGCGATCTACTTCCAGTAGTTCAACAATCTCCCGCACCGTAGTGAAGAAAATTGTATCTAAGTCTAGGGAACTACGAATTGCTTGAGTAACCCGATTGATTGCTTGCTCTCGCAAAAACAAGGATTGCGTCTTTTCGTATAGTTGACTCTGCTGAATTGCGATCGCTACTTGAGATGCTAATTGCTGAAGTAACTCAATTTCAAATTCTTGCCATTGTCTGGGTTGGCTGCAATGATGGGCAACCAAAAGTCCCCATAACTGTTCGCCATTCAGGAGTGGCACCACTAAATTAGCTCTCACCTGAAACTTAGCTAATAAATCAATATGACACTGACTCAAATTAGCCTCATAGATATCCTCAACTGCTTGAATTCTTCCTTGTTGGTAGGGAGAGACATAGACTTCTTTAAAACAGTCATCATAAATTTGGCTACCCAAAATAGCACGCCAATTGCTATCAACTGATTCGACAACTACATCACCACTCCAGTCTGGCAGGAAACGGAAAATAATTACCCGATCAGTTTCCAGAATTTGCCTAACTTCGGCAACTGTAGCCTGGAGAATTTCTTTGAAGTTGAGAGATTGGCGAATCTGCCTTGTAATTGCCCCAACAAGTTTCTCCCGCTGAAACTGCTGTCGCAGTGCAATTTCTACCTGCTCTCGCTGTGCTATTTCTGTTTGTGCTTGTTGATAAAGTTCAGATTGCTGAATTGCGATCGCGGTATGAGTGGAAATAGCTTTGAGCAAATTAATTTCCCAGGGTTGCCACTGTCTAGGTGCGCTACACTGTTGAGCAACTAATAGTCCCCACAAATTATCTTCTTGTACAATTGGTACTACTAAGTTAGCTCTAACTTGAAACTGATCCAGTAAATTGATGTGACATTCTGTTAACCCAGCTTTGTAGATATCTCCAATTGATTGCACTCTTCCCTGTTGATAAAGCTGGACATATATTTCTGCAAAATAGCGATCGTTAATTACTGTTCCGGAAATGGGTTTCCATCCTTTTTCTACTGATTCGACAACAACAACCCCACTACCATCCTCGTGCATTCGGAAAACAATCACGCGATCGCAAGCGATAATTTGTCTTATTTCTGCAACTGTTGTATTCAGGATCTGGTCTATATTTAAGGATTGGTGAATCCGTTTTGCGATCGCCACTACTAATCTTTCTTTAAGGAATTGTTGTTGTAGTGCTTCTTCTGAAACCTTTCGTCCCGTAATATCTTCAAAGATATAGAGACTACCGAAGTAACAATCAGATTTATCGCGAATTTGAGCATAAAAACGCCGGATTGTTCGTCCATTGACAAAAGGAATCTCATCTTCAAAAGTGGCTCTATTTTCTGTGATTTGTATTGGTTTACCTGATTCAATAAATTCCGTTACATCACCTATCTGAGTTAAGCCATTGGCAATAATATCCGTATTTTTTAGCTTACCCTGCTCCATTTGCTCTTCCAGGTGTTCAATACCCCAAATTTCACAAAAGCAGTGATTGAAGTAGAGAATCTTATCTGTCTGCTCGTCCACCACGTAAAATGCTAATGGTGATGCTCCTGTCATCGCTTCTAGCAGGGCTTCTTTCCATCGTAGTTCATTTTCCGCTAATTTTCGCTGACTAATATCCTTAATAACTGCCACCAAATGTTGGGGATTTCCAGTAGAATCTCGTGCTACAGATAAGGTTTGATTTACCCAGACGATTGTGCCATCTTTGCGGATGTAGCGATTGTCTATGGCGTAATTCTCAATCTCACCAGCTAGAAGGGATTCCAGGCGATAGAGGTTAATAGCCAGATCCTCGGAATAGGTAATATCCTGAAAAGTCCGGCTGAGTAATTCCTCCTGAGTATAGCCCAGCAGTTTACAAAATGTTTGATTAACCCGGAAAAACCGACATTGTAGATCGCAATGGCTCATCCCAACTGCTGCTTGCTCAAACGTTACACGCCAACATTCTTCACAATCTTCTAGTGCTGCTGACTGCTCCTTGGCAGGAGTAATGTCTTCACAAACTAGGCTAATTAGGGGATTTAATTCCGTTCCCGGTACTAAACGAGCGATCGCTTTTACCCAGATAATATTATCGTCTTTCCGGACAAGGCGAGCTTCCCACTGACTTAGCTGATTAGGCTGTTGGGGTAATTCAGTTAATTGCGCTTGACAAATGTCTAAATCGTCCCCATAAAATAGTTCCCCTACCGACTTTTCGCTTAATTCGGCAGGCTCGTACCCTAAATAATCCGCACCAAACTGACTGACAGAGAGAATGACATCCTTGGTATTAATGGTGAAGTAAATACAGGGAATACTCTCATACAAACTCCGCAGCGATTCTAATGCCGCTGTTTTTTTTTCTGCCACTGAAGACTCTTTAATCTGATAGTGGTTTATCTTGAATTTAAACCGATGAGCATTTTTTAAGAGAGCTTTTTTTCTAAGGTAACTCATGCCGATTTTCCGAATTTATTTGAGTTAAGATGGGATTGATGCTCTATTCTTAGAGGCTAGTCAAGTCTCCTTTCCTCTTCCCTACCTTCCTCGTCCCCAGTCCCTGACCCCTTTTTTTGCTAATATCAATCATACCCAACAAAAATTTTTTTGTTGAAAATATTAAATTAATTATTGTTAAATTTATTTCAAACATGCCGATCTCAACCCAAAAAATCGACAATACAGCCATAATGCCTAAATCCCAAGACGTTTAAAAGATAGACTTAGTTTCTCTTAGTCTTAGCTCAATCTTGATTACCCACCCTACATTTAAAAACGCTAGAGTTTACCTACTTCCTAGATCAACTCCGTCCTAGACGAGCTGAACTTTAGAATCGCAATTATCCGAAATTTGGATAACCTGATCGCAATTTAATTTGACCCTCTCCTGGCTCAACCAACAGAAATTATTAAGACATCGCTGCCTTAATATCCTGATTTCTCCCGTTCCCAGGCTCACCACGTTGGCACGCTATGTGGGTAGTGATATCTCCTCAAGGTTTTTCGGGCGTAGACTTTCCCCCAGTCAGGGGGTAGGTTTTTAAATCTTGTACTGATGAAAACATTTTAACCCATGATGAGGCTTCCCATTGCGGGTTTCTGGATAAATAGTTAAATAACTTAAAAATTGTTGCAAAACTTAAAGGGGAGCTAGGGGGCTAGAGGTTAGAGAGTTTTAATTGAGAACTCAAAACTCTCCTCCCCCATTCCCCTTTTTCTTATACTCATCTTATCC
>NZ_JAMZMM010000341.1 GCF_024178385.1 Limnofasciculus baicalensis BBK-W-15
ACTAACAACTAACAACTAACAACTAACAACTAACAACCAACAACCAACAACCAACCCTTTATCCCACCGATGATGCCAGTGCGGCTGCTGTTTTCTTCCGGTCCAGCTTCAGAATCAATACGCTTAAAGGTGGCAAACATAAATCCAGGGAATAGGGTAAATTGTGGAACGACCATTCATCTGTCCACTTACCACCTAAATTCCCCATATTACTGCCACCATATTCGCGAGAATCACTATTAAAGAGTTCAGTATAGAATCCCATTTCTGGCACACCTACTCGATAGTGACTGTGAGGTTGGGGAGTGAAATTGCAAACAGCGATAATAAACTCACCGGGATCTTTAGCACGGCGAATAAATGACACCACACTATGACGATTGTCGCTGCAATCAATCCACTGAAACCCTTCTTGAGCAAAATCATTACTGTAAAGAGCAGGTTCACTTTGGTAAAGTTTATTAAGGGCGCTCACAAAACCCTTCAACTTTTGATGAGGTTCGTATTGCAGTAACTTCCATTCTAAATCTGCCCAGACATTCCACTCACTCCACTGACCAAACTCCATACTCATAAATAGAGTCTTCTTCCCAGGGTGGGCAAACATATAGGCAAACAAGGTTCGCACATTAGCAAACTTCTGCCACTCATCCCCCGGCATTTTGCCAATCATATTACTCTTACCGTGAACCACCTCATCATGAGATAGCGCCAGCATGTAATTCTCGCTGTGGTTATACCACATACTGAAAGTGATATTATTTTGGTGGAATTGGCGGAACCAAGGGTCCATGCTGAAGTAGTCCAACATATCGTGCATCCAACCCATATTCCACTTTAAGTTAAAGCCCAATCCACCAACGTAAGTAGGCCATGATACCATCGGCCAATCAGTAGACTCTTCAGCAATAGAGAGAACCCCAGGGAAATAACTAAAAATAACGTGATTAGTTTGGCGTAAGAAATCAGCCGCTTCGATATTTTCCCTTCCCCCGTACTGATTAGTAACCCATTCCCCAGGCTTGCGACAGTAGTCAAGGTAGAGCATGGAGGCAACAGCATCGACTCGAATTCCATCAATATGATACTTATCAAACCAGAACAGCGCGTTGGCAACTAAGAAATTGCGGACTTCGTTACGGTTATAGTTGAATACTAAAGTTCCCCATTCCTTATGTTCGCCCTTCCGAGGATCGGCATGTTCGTATAGATGAGAACCATCAAAGAATGCCAAACCGTGACCATCTTTAGGAAAATGACCAGGAACCCAGTCTACAATTACGCCAATCCCATTTTGGTGGCATTGATCCACAAAATACATGAAATCATCAGGAGTGCCAAAGCGGGAAGTACAGGCATAATATCCAGTAACTTGATATCCCCATGAACCATCAAAAGGATGTTCGGCGATAGGTAATAGCTCAATGTGAGTAAATCCCAATTCCTTCACATAAGGAATTAACTTGGCAGCAAGTTCCCGATAGGTAAGGAAACGGGCACCAGGACGTAGTTCAGATACTACCACAACAGGTTCAGTTTCCCCATTGGGTAACTTAGCAGGTTCCCCAGAGGCAGCATTGAGCCAAGAGCCTAAATGAACTTCATAAACAGAAATTGGTTCAGCTAGGGCATCAGTATTGCGCCGCTTTTCCATCCATTCACTATCATTCCAGCTATAGTTATCAAGCTCGGTAACAATAGAGGCAGTTTTCGGACGCACTTCTTGTTGGAAACCATAGGGATCTGATTTTTCGTAAATATGTCCCTCGTAGTTTTTAATCTCGTATTTATAATGTTCGCCGACACCTAGTTCAGGAATAAATAAATCCCAAATACCAGTACCACCTTTGCGCATCTGATGTTGGCGGCCATCCCAGTTATTAAAGTCGCCTAAAATCGAAACATTCCGGGCATTTGGTGCCCAGACAGCAAAGTATACACCTTTGATTCCGTCTATTTCTGTGACATGGGCTCCCAGTTTTTCGTAGATCCTGTGATGATCCCCCTTGCCAAATAGATACAAGTCAAACTCAGTCAAGAGTGGAGAGCGAAAGGCATAGGGATCGTATATTACCCGTTCGTGGGAGCCTTCTTTAATCTTTAACTGATAATTTGGCAATTCGGCAACTTCAAGCAGGCACTCAAAAAAGTGGGGGTGATGGACTGATTGCATCGGGTATTCTTCCCGTTGCTCTGGACGAACTACCCACACGGCATCTGCATTCGGTAGATACGCTCGCACAATCCAGCTTGTCTTCCCATCCTGCTCAAAGCTATGGGGACCAAGGACTTCAAAGGGGTCCTGATGTTGATTCCAGACGATGCGATCGATTTGGTCGGGGGAAATCAGATGGGACATTAAGCTATCTACCTCATTGACACTCCCCGGTCTTTACACACGGGGATTATTAAGATTTTACAGCCTTAATATCCCGATCGCTCAGGTTCCTGTGCTATATCCTTTCGCCTGTTGGCGGTTTGCGATTGAGTGTCTTACAACTGGCTCCAGAAGGCGTATACTTTCCCCCACTCCGGGGGTAGGTTTTTCTGTCTGATACTGACCGA
This sequence comes from Limnofasciculus baicalensis BBK-W-15, assembly GCF_024178385.1. Lineage (GTDB taxonomy): Bacteria > Cyanobacteriota > Cyanobacteriia > Cyanobacteriales > Coleofasciculaceae > Limnofasciculus > Limnofasciculus baicalensis. The sequence continues at coordinate 2,566 of NZ_JAMZMM010000341.1, forward strand.
CTAAAACATTATGGCAGAAGCGAATCACTTTCCTGTACAAATAGAAACCATGGGTTGGGCAACTGTTCGCTTATATCCCACCTCAGAAGCTTCCCCCTGTAGACAGGGTTGTTTCATTCTCCTACAGCAACAGGTTAAAACCTGTTGCTACACAGACTAAACCGCCCTTCGGCGGTTCAACTTATTTGTTAATAAGCTAATGCAAGACTCGCTAACCTGCGAAGGCAGGTTTTGTCTGTGTAGCGACAGATTTCAATCTGTCGTAAAATTTGAGAATGAAACAGCCCTGCCCCTGTAGAATAGGCATCCCGCCTGTCAATAGCAAGAAGTATACCCGATTACTTCCACTTTTGAATACAACTCGATCCCAATTATGTGAAGAAAAATAAAGACTTTGAGCCAGAAAAAGTAACTCGGTTATACACTAAACCTAACAGACTGACAAATTTACAACCAACTAAAGAAGGCTACCTAATTTGGATTCCTTCTGTTGAGTTTGCTAATCTCCTTAAGGGACAAGTTCAGTCTGGCTCAATTAGCTATTCAGCTTGGAATCAGGTTAAAGAAATTACCACCTTGGCGGGAAATTTTGCCGTGGGTGGGGGAGCATTTGTTGCTGGTTTGCTCAATGGTGCGCTGGAATCTCTCTGGGATACTTTGGTTGGTTTTAAAGATTTGGCGGTACTGGCTTGGGAAATAGTAGAGAGTCTATTTAAAGGGACAATTTTAGCTGATGCTCAACAACTTTGGGAAACTATATCAAAACTGGATGTTGCCCAATTAATTGAAGCGGGAATTGAGCATTTAGCGGAGAAATGGAATCAACCAGATTTTATCAAACAGTGGCATTTTCGGGGTTGGTTGTGTGGTTATGCCATTGCTGAATTGGTAATGTTGGTGTTCAGTGAGGGTATTCTCACGGCAATTAAGGGGGCGGCTAAGGCTGGGAAGTTATCAGAAATTCTCGCTAAATTTCCTAAAGTTGCTGAGTTAGTGGAGAAGACGAAAACTTTAGGTGGGGATAAGGTTGAAAGGTTACGGGTTGCACTCAAAACTAGCCAACCGCTGTTGGTGGCGCGTCAGTGGGCGGCGAATGTATTGCGGATTCCGGCGGAGATTTTGCAGGATTTGAGTGTGGAGGCGATTGAGAGACTGAAAACAATACCAGCGTGGGCGCAGCAACGCATTAGTGAGTTAGATACTTCAGCTAAACGTATACTTCTAGGCTGCGCCTCGCCTTGTCAGGTCAATCTCAGAGCTATCTGGAGGCGCATTGAAAGAGTTGTCGATGTTCGTGGTGTGCTAGTTCGTGGATTTCGGAATGCTGGGGAACTACTCGAGCGAGTTGGCAATCTGCGAAATCGCCTAATTAGCAAAGGACTCAATGATTGTTCAAATCGGTCTTCGAGGCAGTTCTATAACGGGTATATCTTCAAAAGGTGGAGAATTTCGATGGCTAGCTGACGAACTCAAGGCAAGTGATGTTGATTTTTTCTTTACAAGTCCCAAATTAGAACGCAAACTAGATTCCCTTGGTGCGCGTTTTAAACCAGATGGCCGGATGGACCCTGACGTGTTAGAACGCTTTGCTCCCGATATTACCTTAGAACTGAGCGCTTTTGAAACACAGACAACCCAACAGCTAGGTCGTCCAGGTAACGCAATTCTTTTGCGTAAGAGCCTCGCTGATTCGCTACAACCTGATGAACATATTATCTTTTAGGATATTGAGAGCATATTAAGGAGGTACTAGTGCCAAGAAATCTAAATTTACCCAGACTAAAACCCATGACACTGGGGGAGTCATCCTTGACCTATGTCTGTAGTACCTGGGTTATGCCCAAAAGCCAAATTCAGATCCCAATCTGCTCTTTTTCTGGGACTTTAGGCACTAAAACATCAATTGAGAAAGATATTTGTTTTATGCGCTGGCGCAGTGAAGAACTTATTAGCCTTGTGAAAAGCAGCAAGGGAATTATTCTCGATCTGCGACAAATCAGCTTTGAGACAAATGTAGTTTTAGATGTGGTTCCGTCAGTAATCCGCAGCAGGCAATATCTAGTGCGCGTTGTGGTGCGTCCGGAAGCATTTGATACAGTTAATGGTTCATTTTTTACCAATGAAATTACAACTGATTATGAGAGCATATTTTCTGATCTCGCCTTTGAGTTAAAGGATTACAGACTAGACAAATGTCGCCAGATGCAGGAAAGACCACAACTTCCTCCCCCTCAACTGATACCTATATCTTTGGATATTAGTTCAATCGGCTTTGAGTGTTACACTTGGCGCTATAATCGGGATGTTTCAGACTCAGGATATGTTGTATTTCAAGGGCAGTATCGATACGGTTCAGCGGGAGGAGAGGACGCTCTTTTGATCAAATGGCGACTTAATCAGTTTTGTGATGCGCTTCAGCCAAGTCGGTTGATAGTTGATTTGCGAGAATTGGACTATCAGTGGGGGGATGATTTAAGTCTCTACCCCTTTCATTTCCTTGACCCGGAAAGTAAGATTTGCTTCATACTCACTCCTCAACAAGTTTCCTACTACAAGAGTACTATCTACCCATCAAATATTTGTATAGATGAGGTGGCAGCTTTAAGAGATCTCGGTTGTATTTAAGGCATTTATTAGAAAAATGGAATCAACCAGATTTATTGAAACGCTGGCATTTTCGGGGTTGGTTGTGCGGCTATGCGATCGCAGAATTGGTAGAGCTGAAAAGCTGATCGAGTCTACTTTTCAGCCATAGTTGTCACCCCGTCAGATTATCAATGTCCAAACCTGATTCTTTTGCCTCAATCCTCTTAGCAATATAACCGCCAAATTTTAATGGTTTTATCAGAACTACTACTAGCAATAATCTTCCCATCGCGGCTAATTGCCAAACAAGTAACCGAACCAGAATGTCCCGTTAAATTTCTAACTTCTGCTCCTGTTTTTATATCCCACAATTTAATAGTCTGATCCGAACTACCACTGACGATTGTTTGTCCATCTGGGCTAATAATCACAGATAAAACAGAATCAGTATGTCCTGTAATAGTGCGAATTTCTTCTCCCGTTTTTAAATCCCAAACTTTAATCAGATCGTCATAACCACCACTAACTAACGTCTGTCCATCCGGACTGATAGCAACAGATAAAACGGAGTTATTATGACCCGTGAGGGTGCGAATTTCCTGTGCAGCTTTGAGATTCCAAATCCTGATAGTATCATCAGAACTACCACTGACTAACGTCTGTCCATCCGGACTAATCGCAATAGATAAAACTACATCAGAATGCCCTGCTAACTTGCGGAGTTCATATCCCGTTCGCCAATTCCACTGTTTAATCGTACAGTCAGAACTACCACTAGCAAATGTCTGGCAATCTGGACTAATCGCCACGGACAAAACCGAATCAAAATGTTCATCAGCAGTGAGAATTTCTTCTCCAGTCAGAATATTCCACAGTTTAATTGTATTGTCAGAACTACCACTAACTAATGTTTTTCCATCAGGAGTAATCGCCAGTGACAAAACAGAATCAGAATGTCCTTCTAGCGTGCGAATATGTTCGCCACTAATGAGATCCCATAGTTTGATTGTATTGTCATAACCACCACTGACTAATATCTCACCATCAGGAGTAATAGCAACAGACAAAATAGAATCAGAAAACCCTTGGATCGTATATTGGTATTCGATTAATTCATAATTCAAAACAGGTAGTGGCAAAGGTTGCCAACTTTGAGAAGGGATTGGATCTGATAAGGGGGATACTAGTTTAGGCAGCCATTTTTGCACTTGGGAGAACAATATCTGTCGTTCTTGTTTAGCCTCATTTAGTTGTTGTTGAATTTCGGATAACTGCTCATTGATGGGGGAGAGAGCATTAGCCATATCTTGGTAGGATGATAACTTAGCCCAAATCTGCCTTGCCCAAGCTAATTTTGACCCTTCCCACTGCCAAAATTGTGACGGCAAAGACTCAGTTAAATCTTGGGAGTAGGGAGTCAAATCCCAACCACAGACAGAACAGCAATCGCGTTCACCTAAAATGTATTCAGTTTGACATACAGGACATTGAGACATGGTGATCCTTAGTGTGGGGGGACAAGGGGGACAAGGGGGACAAGGAGGAC
>NZ_JAMZMM010000342.1 GCF_024178385.1 Limnofasciculus baicalensis BBK-W-15
GTTGTTCGTTGTTCGTTGTTCGTTGTTCGTTGTTCGTTGTTCGTTGTTCGTTGTTTGTTGTTTGTTGTTCGTTGTTCGTTGTTCGTTGTTTGTTGTTCGTTTTTTTAAATACCAATAACCAATAACCAATAACCAACAACCAATTAAACCCTACGCCAACGTCGTCCATCGCGATTAATCAAATTTTCAGCCTCTTTTGGTTCCCAAGTTCCCGCCTCGTACTGAGGAATTAAACTAGGATCAGTTCGTCCTTCCCAAACAGCTAAAGCAGGCGTTACTACTCGCCAAGCCTCTTCCACTTCATCAGCACGAGTGAATAAAGTTTGATCTCCTAACATACAGTCCAGTAATAGACGATTATAAGCATCAGAAGTTGCCATTCCAAAGGATGAACCGTAGCCAAAATCCATATTTACAGTCCGAGTGCGTAAATCCGGTCCCGGCATTTTTGCTTCAAATCGCAGAGAAATTCCCTCATTGGGTTGAATCCGCAAAGTCAACACATTGGGATTAGTTTGTTGTGCCGCAGATTGAAAAATCATTAAGGGAACTTCGCGAAACTGAATCGCAATTTCACTTACTTTTTTCGGCAACCTTTTCCCTGTGCGTAAGTAGAATGGAACACCCTGCCACCGCCAGTTATCAATCAGTAGTTTCATCGCTACATAAGTTGGCGTTGTCGAGTTAGGATTAACTCCTGGTTCTTCTCGGTATCCCGGTACAGGTTTCCCCTTCATCCACCCCTTGGAATACTGACCGCGAATTGCTGAATTTTCCAGATTATTAATATCTGCGAGGCGAGTTGCTTGAACAACTTTTACCTTTTCTGTCCGGATACTATCGGCATCCAGAGAGTTTGGTGCTTCCATTGCTGTGAGGCAAAATAGCTGCATTAAATGGTTTTGCACCATATCTCGCAGCGCCCCAGATGTTTCATAATAACCTGCTCGATCTTCGACTCCTACAGTTTCTGCTACGGTAATTTGAACATGGTCAACAAATTGACGGTTCCACAGCGGTTCAAAGATAGCATTAGCAAAGCGGAATACTAATAGATTCTGAACAGTTTCTTTGCCTAGATAATGGTCAATCCGATAAACCTGTTCTTCTTTGCAAACTTCTTGTACTACCCGATTTAGTCGTTGCGCTGAACTCAGATCTCGACCAAATGGTTTTTCAATTACCAAGCGATGTTTAATGGGATCTGCTAGCATTCCGGCTGTTCCCAATTGTTGAATTGCTTCTGGGAAAAACTTGGGCGCAACAGCTAAATAAAATACGCGATTTCCTCTAGTTCCCCTTATCCCATCTAATTCAGCTAACAAAGCTTTCAATTTCTGATAGCTTTCTTGATTATCCATGTCGCCGGAACAGTAGAAAAGACCTTCAGCAAAGTCTTGCCAAACCTCTTCTGATTGAATCCCATCAGAAAATTGTTCGATCCCCTCTCGCATGTTTTCGCGGAAGAAGTCGTGACTCCAATCTCGACGTGCTACCCCGACAATAGTTGTTTCTGGCGGCAAACGTCGTTCTCGTTTGAGTTGATAAATTGCAGGTACAAGTTTCCTTTGAGTTAAATCTCCAGATGCCCCAAAAATTACCATAATTAGGGGATCTGCCATTCGTTCTTGTTGTAATCCAACCCGCAGGGGATTTTCTAGGAGAGTCAACATAGTTTAGTTATTAGTTGTTAGTTGTTAGTTGTTGGTTGTTGGTTATTGGTTGTTGGTTAGTTGTTGTTGGTTGTTTGAGTAACAAATTTTTGTTTTTGGCAATGAATTCAGAGGCAATTATGGTTACCTGTTATCGATCCATTCTCCATTCTTACATTCCCGATCTTATTGCCAACTTTATTAAAGTTCAGCTCAATGGGAAATTACAAACAACAAACAACTAATTATCAATGACTAATGACTAACAACAACTTCTCGTGCCCTATCTTGAATAAACGATTCTACTAGGGCTACATCTTCTTTACTCCCAATAATTAATGGGGTACGAGCATGAAGTGCATCTGGCACAACATCCATAAGCTCCATATTTCCATTACTTGCTCTTCCTCCGGCTTGTTCCATCAAAAAAGCAAGAGGTGCTGATTCATAAAGCAGACGCAATTTACCTTCTGGTTTCTTCACCGTACCCGGATAGATAAAGACCCCACCTTGATGCAAAATTCGATGAAAATCTCCCACTAATGCGCCACTATACCGAGCCGTATATCCTTCATGGCGATGAACATAACGAATATAGTCCCGAATGGAATCTTCCCACTGCCAGAAGTTACCTTCATTTACACTATAAATCGGTCCATGGGTTGGTACTTTAATGTTTTCATTAGATAGGATAAATTCACCTAAACTTGGGTCAAGGGTGAAAGAATGAACTCCTGTACCGATTGAGTACACCAGCATCGTACTCGGTCCGTAGAGAATATAACCTGCGGCGATTTGTTTATGTCCATTTTGCAGCAAATCCCGAGCATCACCATCAATATCGTCTCCTTCTTGCTTGCGGATGGAAAAAATTGAACCAATATTTAAGTTAATGTCTATATTCGAGGAACCATCAATTGGATCGTAGATTAAGGTATAACGTCCAATTGGGCAGTTTTCGGGAATATAGTAGGGTTTTTCCATTTCCTCGGATGCCAACCGACAGACCAGTCCACTTTGCTTAAACACGGAGATAAAGACATCATTGGCATAGATATCCATCTTTTTAACAGATTCCCCTTGGACATTTATGTTCCCAGTGAACCCTAATGCCCCTTCCATTAGCCCAGCGCGACTCAATCGGCGAGAAATTATTTTGGCGGCTAACGCAATTCGATTCATAATGGCACTGAGATCTTGTGCCTCGGCGTTGAAACTGTGAAGTTGTTGGAGAATATGACGAGAAAGGGTGGTGCAATCTCGATCTAGGGAATGCTCTTCAACTAAAGACCGCTCGAGATCTGTCATAATCGTATCCTCTGTATCGAGTCGCACATTGGTTCTAGAGTCGCCGCTGGTGAAAGGAAGCTCTCAAGAAACCAGATGCGCCCTTGCTGTTCACTTCTATATTAGGAAGGCATTGGCAATTCGGCTCTTTACTTTAGGGTAATTTTGACTTTGGACAGATTCTCACCTCTTTTTACCCTAAAGGCTGTGGGTAAATTGCCCAAATTGCATCGAACTCATGCCTTCTCCGGTTGTACAAGAGCTGAGTTTACATCTTAAACTGAGATCTTACACCAATGTCAAAAAAGAGTGGCATTTAGGGTGGGCAGTCCCCAATATAACAAGAAGAAGCTGATTATTACGTTAGTGGGGACTGCCCACCAAAGCAGTTATTGAGAATGGTGCAAGATCTCAGTCAAACAGATAGGAGGCGAGACACCCGCCCTGGAAGTTTGATGGAGAAGATTAAATCTTAATACTGAATTTCTTGTCTAAAGGGCAAGAGCTGCGGTCAAATCTAGGTTGAACATACTAAAGCGCGGTGAAATAAGCATTATGGGAGAACAGAAACGGATCGGAATTCTTACCAGTGGTGGAGACTGCGCTGGTTTAAATGCGGCGATTCGAGCGGTGGTTCACCGGGCGGTGGGGACTTATAATTGGGAAGTTGTGGGGATTTTGCGCTCGACTCAGGGTTTAATGAGTCGTCCGCCCCAAGCGATGACTTTGGATACCAAGCAGGTCGATCCTACTCTGACGTTGGCTGGTACGATGTTAGGCACGACTAATAAAGGTAATCCTTTTGCTTTTCCGATGCCGGATGGGACTGTTTGCGATCGCTCGGCTGAAATTATTGAAGGATACCATCAGCTTGGACTTAATGCGCTGATTGGGATTGGCGGTGATGGCAGTTTAGCGCTTCTCAGAAAATTGGCAAATCAAGGGGGTATCCATTTTGTCGGTATTCCCAAGACGATTGATAATGATGTTGCGGTTACGGAGCGTTCGATTGGGTTTGATACGGCAGTTAATATTGCGACAGAAGGCTTAGACCGTTTACATTTTACGGCGGCTAGTCACGATCGCGTCATGATTTTGGAAGTGATGGGGCGCGATGCGGGGCATATTGCCATTAGTGCGGGGATTGCTGGAGGTGCTGATATTATTTTAATCCCTGAAATTCCCTATTCTCTGGAAAATATCTGTGGCAAAATTCGAGAACGTCAGAAACAGGGTAAAAATTATAGTCTTGCGATTGTATCAGAGGCTGTCCGTACAGAAACAGGTGAGGTGGTTGAAAGTAGTGTCGGTTTAGGGGAACGTCGCTATGGCGGTATCGGTCATTATTTAGCGGATCGTATTTGTGCCTGTACAGGGGCGGAAACGCGAGTTACCGTATTAGGACATACCCAACGAGGAGGACTTCCTTCGCCACTAGACCGCTTAACGGCATCTGTTTTTGGGGTTGCTGCGGTGGATCTGATCGCTAATGGACATTACGATCAGATGGTAACATGGCAAAACCGTCAGGTGGTAACTGTGCCTATTGCTGATGTGATTAGCAAATATCAAGTTGTAGATCCCAATAGCACCCTGGTTAAAACGGCCAGAGGTTTGGGTATTTGCTTGGGAGACTAGTTTCGGGCGGAATAGGGAGTTTTGAGTTTTGAGTTTTAACTCCCCCCTACTCCCTACTCCCTACTCCCTACTCCCTACTCCCTACTCCCTACTCCCAGGCATTGTTTCTATTATTGCCACGTCGCGAAGTACTGCGATTGTCTTCTTTTGGCCGGGCTTTGTTAACTCTTAGCTGGCGGCCCATCCACTCAGCACCATCAAGTTGTTCAATGGCTGAGGTTTCTTGGTCATCCGCCGTCATTTCGACAAAAGCAAAGCCGCGCAACCTTCCTGTTTCACGATCTGTGGGTAATACAATACGCTTTACAGTACCGTAATCAGCGAATACTATTCGTAAATCGTCTTCGGTTGCTTGGTAAGACAGGTTTCCGATATAAGAAAATAGCCTGAAAACCCCGTGACTTGAGTCCGGGGATGAAAGGCATTGGCAGACTTGAGTCTGCCATGATCTAATTAATAGGTCAGTATAAGACGTAAAAACCTACCCCCGGACTGGAGGAAAGTATACGCCCGAAACAACCTTGTGGAGATATCATTACGCCCTTGTGGCAAAGGTAATGAGCCTGGGAACCTGATTTATCAGGATATTAAGGCTGCGAAGTCTTAAGAATCCCCGTGTCTTTAGACCGGGGAGTGTCAACTAGTTTACAGGAACTAAAAGGGAAGGGGTAAGGGGTAAGGGTTAAGGATTGAAAACTCTTGACTTTTGACTCCTGAACTTGTACCGTCTCATTCAATCAAAATCGATTGAGGACCGTTACTTTTGCCGTTATCTGTACTGGAAGTAGGGACAGTATATGTAGAGCCAGTTTGCTTCTGTAGCCAAGTCTTAACAGGATCGTCTGAGAGGCTAATTCGTAAAACTCCTGAGCAAAATCCACCTAAGAATGCTATAGGTTGTTGAATTAGTTCTTTAACAATGGGAGTCAATTCATCCAGAAACATCGGGTTATCTCCTTGTGCTGATGATAATTTTTTGATTCTTCTGATATATTAACGAATAATCTGGTCAGTATGCTTGTCAAAAAGATGAAACCGGGACTTATCAAAAACAACACTAATTGATGCACCGATAACAAGGCGCGATCGCGGATCGACTCGTGCCACAAATTCTTGTTTTGTCAAGGTATTGAGATAAATAATAACTTCATTCCCCATCATTTCCATTACCGATACTGTTGCTGGCACTAAAGCTGGTTCAATTCCCGGCGGTATATAATCAGGATCGTGGATGCTTTCAGGACGAATTCCTAAAATAACTTCTTTACCTTGGTAAGATCGATATAATTCCACTAATTCGGGCATAATTGAGAACTCAAACGAGTCTGTAGCTACATAGAGTTCCTCCTCTTTATTAATTATCCTAGCCTCAAATAAATTCATCGCCGGAGAACCAATAAAGCCAGCGACAAAGATATTTTGGGGATAATTATATAGATTCTGTGGCGTATCCACCTGCTGCAAAATCCCACTATTCATCACAGCAATCCGAGTACCCATAGTCATTGCTTCAACTTGATCGTGGGTGACGTAAATAAACGTAGTTCCCAATTCATGGTGCAATTTACTAATTTCTGCCCGCGCTTGCACCCGCAACTTGGCATCTAAATTCGATAATGGTTCATCCATTAAAAATACTGCCGGATTCCGCACAATAGCTCTACCAACTGCTACCCGTTGTCGTTGTCCCCCAGATAAATCTTTAGGTTTCCGGTATAATAAACGATCGATTCCCAATTGCTTTGCGGCTGCTTCTACACGGGTTTTAATTTCCCCTTTCCGCTTACCTTGCAATTCCAAACTAAACGCCATATTTTCATAGACAGACATGTGAGGATATAGAGCATAAGATTGGAATACCATGGCAATATCCCGCTCTTTAGGTGGGATATCATTGACAAGTTTATCTCCTATATAAATATTACCCTGAGTTACTTCTTCTAAACCTGCTAACATCCGGAGTGAAGTAGTTTTACCACAACCAGAAGGACCGACAAATACGAGAAATTCTCCATCATCAACAGTCAGATTGAGATTATTGACAGCGACAAAGTTATCGAATTCTTTGGTAATTTTTTCAAAAATAACATTAGCCATAGTAAAGAGTGGGAA
>NZ_JAMZMM010000039.1 GCF_024178385.1 Limnofasciculus baicalensis BBK-W-15
ACCTTACACTGCTTCCAAATTCTTTTCCCCCGTGCGGATGCGGATGATTTGCTCGACAGGGCTGATGAAAATCTTACCGTCGCCAATTTCACCCGTCCGTGCAGCGGCGATAATTTTATCTACCACCATATCAACTTGGGAATCCTCGACCACGATTTCCACTTTGAGCTTTTGGAGAAACTCAACAGTGTACTCAGAACCACGATAGCGTTCCGTTTGACCTTTCTGCCGTCCAAACCCTCTCACCTCAGAAACCGTCATGCCGACGATTCCTGCGTTGACTAGAGCGATTTTGACTTCATCCAGCTTAAATGGTCGGATAATTGCTTCTACTTTTTTCAAGATCTTCGCTCCTATCTCATGTTCTACTCTTTTTTACCAAACCAGCATTACATTTTCTACTACATCCACTACGCAAGTTGTGTAAATCCTAATATTGTTTGGGTTAAGAATCAATTGGATTGCCATGGGGGGGATGGAGAGACAAGGAGGATAATCGGCTTTTTGTAAAGATAAGTAAAGCTAAACTGACAACAGATGACAAAGAATAAAAACTATACTATAATGTAAGAGTGTCCGACATGGGGCCTTAATGGTTTCGACGTGTTGGCGAAAACTGACCCGTGATACAGGTCGAGAGTGAGTCTCCTCTCGTAAATCAAAGGCTCGAAAAAAAAGTAAATGCGAACAACATCGTTCCCTTTGCTCGTAAGGCTGCCACTGTCGCTGCCTAATAGCCTCTAACAGGTTCGAGCGTCTGTAGTTTGACTCCGTTAAGGATTCCAGACAAACCCCCAACGGATGCTCTAATTAGCTTTCTTTGGTAAGCTAATTAGCTAAGACTTTATCAAAGTATCCTGTCATCCGGGATAATGGATGGTTCCCGCCCCAAGGATTAGAGGGGATAAGCCTGTGAATGAGCGATAGGTGAATACCCAGGGCGGACACGGGTTCAATTCCCGTAGGCTCCACTTGTATTCAAGTTTAGATCAAACCACCTCCTACTTTTATGTCGGGGGTGGTTTTTGATCAACTTGGTGTATTTTAATCATGTCCACCTATCCATAGCGGTTTTGAGCTATATGAACTATACCTCAGAAACCGGGTTTCTTCAAGAAACCCGGTTTCTCTTTGCCTCACGCATCTAAAAAAGGCTGTATAGGCAACTACGAAAAATAATTCGTTGATTGTTGATTCTTTCCTGATAGAAATATATAAACGGGGAATTAGGAATAGGGATTAGGAGCAAGGAAGGGTTTCTCTTTCCTGCTTTCTGAGTGCGAGCCTGGAGACTTTCAATTAGAATAACTATCCGGATGGCTTTATAGCTTACAGAATAATCAGATAGCCCAAGGGGCTGTAAATTTACCAGCAACTGTTGTCGGTGACACTATTAGACAAAAATCTTAAGTTGTGCTGGTGTAAGTCAACTGATTGGAAATTTTATCGCACTTCTTTGATGAGTCTAGTAATGAGTTAACCATCAACAAGGCGCAGGATACTGACTCACGAATACCTAACTTTTAAATCTCAGCATGTCTAGACAAATACAGAAACAAGAACAAAGTATGGGCATTAAACCCACGTCTGGTTATGGTCCCAGCGACAGAGCAATCATCGAAATTTCTCAAGAAAAATGGCGGTGTATTCAAAGTGATATCGAAGCAGAATTAGTAGATAGTGAAGTGTACCGCCGCACGATAGCTGGATTACAAACAATCCTGGGAGAGGAGTTTAATACTGCTCAACTTCTCGTCAACGCTGTAGGGCAAGAAGCTGTCCGATTAAGCTTGCATCAGTTTGCTAAAAACAATAAAATTATGCCTGTTACTACCGCAGTAAGAGACATTGGTAAAGAAGAAGAATTCGAGTTTCGCCAAGAGATGGACTATCGTGAAGGAAAGGAACCTGTACAGTTTGAAACAACCTCTGGGGAAATTCTGTTAGATTCATTTAATCGGAAAAAATCAGCAAGTTTGATTAATAAAAAAAATGGAGAAATTAAATCTGGAAAAAAACTTACTAAATCAGAATTATTGACAGAACAATTTTCTCAAAAACGGGAAAAAGCTTTACGTCAAATAGGTCAAGATTTACGGCAAGCACGTCAATCTCGCTCTCTGAGTATAGAACAACTGTATCGTCAAACCTTAGTACCAACATATCAAATTAATGCGTTAGAAAATGGTCGCATTGCTCAATTACCAGAAGATGTTTATATTCGCGGTTTTATTCGTCGGCTTGGGCAGGCTTTAGGGTTAGATGGTGTGGCAATGGCAGAATCTCTACCAATACCTCCTGATTTGATTAAAACCACAGTTTCCCCCTGGTATCAAGTTCAATTTGGAGGGGGGATACAAGTGACTCCAGTTCATTTATATGTTGGTTATACCGCCTTAATTGCGGGGGCTGTGGGAGGTTTAAACTTGATGTCACACCCATCTCCATTGGGGGTATCTATTGAATCTAATTCAGCTCATTCCCCTCAATCATCTGTTGCTTCTAATGCTGAAAAGGCAGAAGCAACGAGTAAGCCTGGAGTGAAATCAACTAAAACAGGTATAAAAGTTGGGGGTGATATTGCGCCGCCTGAAGTATTACCATTTTAGAAAGAGGTGAAAGGTTAGGGGTTAGGGGGTAAAAATTAGAGGAATAAAAAATATTTTTCACATCTTACATCTTACCTCTCACCTCTTAGAAATCACTTCAACATAAATATGTTCTAGCCGCACTGGATGACGAGTAATTGATTCGATAGGAATACCCTCAAAGAAGGAGAGAATCTCTTTTAGATCTAACCTTTCCGGCAACCAAAATGCGAGATCGTTTCCGTATAGTCTGTGGGTAAATCCTAGTTTCTTTCCTCGTGCGATCGCATTTTCCTCTTCAGATGTCTGAAGCACTACAATTTCTTCAGCTTTGACTCTTTTTCGCAACTCTTCCAACGTTCCTTCAGCAACAATATGTCCCTGTTTGATAATGCCAATTCGCTGACAGAGACGTTCCGCTTCATCTAATAGATGAGTTGTCAGTAAAATAGTAATTCCCCTATCTTTAAGAGAACGAATTAATTCCCATATTTCATAACGTGACTCAATATCTAATCCCGTAGTCGGTTCATCTAAAATTACTAATTTTGGCTGATGAACTAATGCTACAGCAATATTTAATCGCCGCTGCATTCCCCCGCTGAGAGTTTCTACTGGGCTTTTGGCTCTATCTAATAGGTTAACTGCTTTTAAGCATTCTTGTACCTGTTTTTGGCGTTGCTGTTTGTTTAAACCGTAAATTTGAGCGTAGAAATTTAGGTTTTCTTCACAGGATAGGGTTTTATATAGTAAGTTTTCTTGTGGGGCGACACCAATCAGCTTTTTCGTGGCTTCAGATATTGGTTGGTTATTGATTGCGATTCTGCCACTATCTGGTTGTAGTAGATTACAGATAATATTGATTGTAGTTGTTTTTCCTGCGCCATTTGGTCCTAATAAACCGTAAATTTCTCCTGGGGCAACCTTAATGGTTAAATCCTGGATCACTAGTCGTTTTCGATATGATTTTGTCAGGTTTTCTATCTTTAGCACAAGTTTATTTTTTATGGGATTAGAGGTTAGAGGTGATTACTATTTTAATATAAATACAGCAGATTGCAGGTTGAGGAAGTACAACCCAGAAACCCGGTTTCTTTAAGAAACTGGGTTTCTCTGTACCTGATGTACCTGAAAAGTGCCTTATTATAAATTATAACTTTCTCTCAATTCTGACCATTGCCTGATAGGATAACCACCCCATAGCAATCGTCACGAGAGCAAATAGAGATAGAAACCAGAAATGCCCTTGAATTTTGGCGAAGCTATCACCATTAGCCCAGACTCCAATTAAGGCTTCATTCATGTGATATATTGGGTTATATTTGGCAATATCCAGTAACCTCTGGGAAAATAGTGATGTAGGCAAAAATGCTCCTCCTAAAATTAAAAGCGGTACGCCAAATGTTGCGACTAACGCATTGACATCCTCAGTGCGTCGTGCTAACTGAGTACCGAGAATGAAGCCGACACCAATATATGCGATAATACTCAGTATGATAATTAGTATACCCAATGGCACAGAACCCCTGATTTTTGCACCCAAAAAAGCAGATACAGTATAAACTAAGATAGTTTGACCAGTAGCAATACAGCTATGGGCTAAAAAAATACCTAGAAAATAAGAAGTACCACTCAGGGGGGAGATAAATAAACGTTTTAGGGTTAGTTGTTCTCGTTCTGCTACTACTGTTGCTACTGTACCGCCTAAACAACTAAAAAACAAGGCAGCACCTACTAGTGTAGAAGGGGCGGCAATTTCAAAGGCTTTGGCTATGGATATTTTACCTCGTTCTGTCAAAATTAATCCGTTGATTAATAGGATAGAAATGGGAAAAATACTCCAAAAAATTAGGCTACGTTGTCTGCGACACAATTCGATTAAGATTCGCTGGGCTACGGCTAAGGTTTCTTGATAATATTTCATTTAGACATGGATGGTTGAGCGGGAGGTTATTAGATCATTTGTACTGTAACTACGCCAGAGCGCACTGCTATAATACTTCATCCTTCATCCTTGGGAGTGGGGTTTGAGTGTTTTCAAATAAACTTGCGATCGCGACTATGAACTACATTGCTAAAACTATTACAATTTTAGGTATCGCTCCTCTATTGAGTCTATTATCTTCGGCTGTTTATGCTGAATCTCCACAAACTATTATCCCTCAAACTACCTCAGAAATTATGGCGAGGGAAGGGGAAGCTCAAAAATACCTTGGCGCGATTAACTCAGCACAACTTACATACTACTTGGAACATTCTCGATTTGCGACAAAGATTGAGGATTTGGGTATAGATATGCCGTCAGGTAGTAATACCTATCAATATCATATTCTAGAGGAGGGTGAGGAAATCAGGAAGATTATTATAACTGCTAAGGCTAATGATTCTAGTGTTAAAAGCTACACTAGTGCTATATTTTTATTTTCTATTGGTGAATCGAGGAAAGCTATTGCGGGTATTTGTGAAACTATTAAACCTTCTATTTATCCGCCAATGATGCCTATTGCGCCTCCCTATCCATCAATTGGAGTTTTATGTCCAGATGAATCTCATGCTATTGTTGAGTTCGATCGGAAAGTGACGTTTTAAGAATGAAGGGGATTTATGTAATTTCAATCTATCTTCCATCCCAAACGGGTAGGTTGTTCATAAATCAATTTCAATGTATTTATATCTCTCACGGAGATTGGGGGGGGATTTCTAACTTGAGAAAAGTACAAAACATCGGTTTCTAAGGGAGAATGACCCCAAATTCCTAAAGCATGACCTAATTCGTGACGAATTGTAGCAATTGTATAGTCTAGACTTTGGTCGGGACTGAGGAAAATAGTAAACTTATGAGATAAAATATTTTCTCCATCTCCTGTTGATTTCACATAAAACTGATAACGGGTTTCCGCAGCACGGGCGCGGGGGATATCGAATTTACCAGTTTCTTGGTTGAAAGTAGATTGAATGGGAGGGCGCGATCTCAAAATGGTAATATCTGCTATTTCTGAGTCAGAAACTACTTCTAATGGTAAATAAATATTCCATTCTTCTATAGTTTGTAATACCCCATTCACCCAATTTTGAAATCTCTGAATACTAGCAGATATTTCCTGGGAATCTTTTGGTGTTTCTACATAAATTTTTACTGGAAATTCTGACCAAACTAAATAACCGATAGGGGTGGGCTTTATCGCAGAAAAGTAATCGCCAGCGTTAGTAACATCTTGCCATTTGGCGAGAGAAGGGGGTAGAGGGTGAGGTTGAGGATTGGGTAGGGAAGCTGCGAGAGTTGGGGCAGGAGGGGGATTTAAAGAGGTGGGGTTGGGATTGGTGGTGCTACCTGATAGCGGTGTAAAAATAACGAATATAGCCGTCAGAAAAATCACGCCAATCAAAAGGAGACGTTTTTTGATGTTTCTTTGGCAAAGCCTCAAGCTAGGAATAATAGTTTTTTTCACTTTTAACTAGATTAATCTGAAATAGGAATAGTAACAGTAAAGGTGGTTCCCATCCCAACTTCACTATCTACCGTTATCCCCCGTTTTCAGTATTTTCACGGAGAATGGGGATCTCCCTGTTTCCTCTTTAGGTATTTTTACTGAATAATTATTTTCTCTCCACAATGATAAAGCTAGTTAACTTCATTTCAAATTAAAACAAATTAAAAGATTATAAAGATTTTCTGAAAATTGTGCATAAAGACAAGGTGGCGCTGGACAAGTCTCCTAAAATCAGCTAATCTTGTATGACAAGGGTATTACGTGTAAGACAAAGGGTTTAAACTTAACCCTTTCAGGAGAGAATAATAACCAAAAAGGGTAACCCTATCTTTCTCTCCTCACAATTGGGATTGAGTAGGTTCAGGGCTTCTATAATTCTAAGTTTAATTACAATCCCATCACATTATTGGAAAATCAGATACCGCGACTTTCCACAATTAACTTGAGGGAGGGACTACGAGAATCGCGATCTGAAGTGTTTAGATTCCTTCAGCTCTAGCAGGAGGATAAAGTATGAAATAATCCCCATAGATAAATACATTCGGTTGTATTTGTACTATGTGGGATATTGGCGATAGACGATAAAAATTTTTATGCCTTTTATTGGGGAACTGACTCGTGCGCACATACTTTATGGTTAATCCTATTTTAGCCAATCAAACCAAAGATCGATGATTTCCGACTTCCTTAAATAATTCTGCATAATTAGTTTAGTTAGGGCGATCGTATCGTGATGACGACACAACAAAAGTCCTCTATTGTCTCTACCTCGTCATTTGCAGCGTCACGGCCAATGCGCTATCTCAATACGTTGCAAAGGCTTCAGTTAAGCGGTCAACTGTTGTTCACTGAACCAAAGGGACAACAATGGATCTTTCACCTGGATCAAGGAAAACTAATCTATGCTACTGGAGGAATTCATCCCGTAAGAAGGTGGCAGAGAAATGTAGCATTTCACTGTCCTCAAATTGTTGCTAACAGTTCGGCAATAAAGCGAGATTTAGCTAGTGTAGAATTCACAAACTACTGGGATTATCAGCTATTAGAATTGTGGGTAAAGCAGGAAAAAATTACCCTACAACAAGCTACATCAATTATCCATTCTGCGACTGTTGATATTTTATTTGATGTGGGACAAGCCAGTAATGTGACTCATCAGTTTAAACCCACCAGCTTGCTATCCAACCGACTGGTGGCAATTGATTTAATCAAAGCAATCGCGGATGTTGAACCGCTTTGGCAAGCTTGGCATAACGCTAGTCTTGGTAACTATTCTCCTAACCAAGCTCCCACAATCAAGCAACCAGATCAACTTAAACAAAACAGTTCACCAGAGGTTTATGAAACGCTGACTAAATTCCTAGATGGTAAACAGAGTTTGCGCGACTTAGCCGTGCAAAGAAAATGGGATCTTGTAGAAATAGGTCGTTCCCTTTTACCTTACCTGGAATTGGGGTGGGTAGAGCTGATAAACATCCCAAATCTGCCAATTCCTGTTTCACCCACACCCACTATACCTGGAAAGTCAGGTGCGATTGCGCCCAGCGCACCAGGAAAGCAGATCGCAAATTCTACCAAACCCCTAGTTGCATGTGTGGATGACAGTCAGTGGGTAACTCAGATGATGGAACGACTAATTACAACAGCCGGCTATCGATTTCTGGCGATCGATAATTCCATTCGAGCGATACCAATTCTATTAGGGCGTAAACCAGATTTAATCTTTTTAGATCTTGTAATGCCAAATGTCAATGGATATGAACTTTGCACTCAATTACGGAAACTTTCCTGTTTTCGTACTACACCAATTGTGATCTTAACTGGTAACGACGGTGCGACTGAACGAATCCGATCAAAACTAGTCGGAGCTTCAGATTTTTTAACTAAACCCTTGAATGCAGCAAATCTGCTTAAGGTACTTCATAAGTACATTAGTTGTTAGTTATTTGTTATTGGTTATTTGTTGTTAGTTGTTGGTTATTGGCAATTGGCTCCAAAGTTTATTGTTGTAAAACAGGCGATACTTCTGTTCCCGTTATTAGTTATTTTACCAACAACCAACAACCAACAACCAACAACCAACAACCACTTTCCATTAACGAGGTGAATTTCATGAGTACTGCCCTAGTTGTTGAAGATTCCTTGACTGACATGCAAATTCTCAGTAGTTGTTTGCAGCAAGGAGGGATCAATGTCTTGATTGCCCAAAGCGGGGAAGAAGCCCTCGCCAAAATTAGTACCCAGAAACCTGATGTGATCGTTCTAGACGTTGTGCTACCAGGGCGCAGTGGGTTTGAGGTGTGCCGCGATTTGAAAGCTGCTGCTGAAACTAGCGATATCCCCATTATTATTTGCTCCACGAAAGGAGGCGAAATGGATAAATTCTGGGGAATGAAACAGGGTGCAAATGCTTACATAACTAAACCAATTGACCAAGAAGAATTTGTCCGAACTGTTAAACAGCTAATTAGTAAATAGTTCGGAATATCTGGCGATTAATAGATGCGACATTCCGCATCTTTATTTTCCTTCTAAACTCCTGAACTAGCTGTTTTTTGTAGGGTGGGCACTCCCCAATATAACTCAAAAAACATAAAATTACGTGAGTGGGGAGTGCCCACCCTACAGTTATTTGGAGCATCCCACTTTGGCAAAGATACTTGTTTTTTGCCCCCCTTTTCACCCCCCCAGCCCTGCTTGTCAAAGGGGGAAGCAAGAATACAACCTGGATTTCTTCCAAATCAGGATGCTCCCCAGTTATTGACTGTACTATCTGGTAGATAAGAAAGACAGATGAACTCAATTAACACAAATTGGCGACAATTAGGCTCAAAATTTATTGTCCTTATTGTTCTGGCTGTGGCTGTGCTATTTGCCATTGTTTCCTGTAGTGGTAAAGCGCCATCAAAAACTCAGGGAATTGCACCAGAAGTGGTGGTAGATTATCTGCACAAAATTATTGAAGCGGAGCGTAGTGTTTACACCGAACATGTTGTCAATCGTTTGGGTGAATCTGGAGTGATGAAAACATCAGAGAATTGGAAAAATGAGAAAAACCTACCCCTTCCCGCGCAAATGCTCCGTATGGCAGCAGAGGAATCCTCTCAAGATGGTGCTTTTACCTATCGCTTGATTTCTCCATGGAATATTAATGATGAACAATCCCCTAAAACTGAGTTTGAAAAGAAAGGAATGGAGAATGTTATTAAAACTGGAGAACCGTTTAAAGAATTACAAACTATTAATGGTAACCAGTACTTTTCCGCAATTTATCCTGACAAAGCTGTGTCTATAGCTTGTGTCAAATGCCACAATAATCATCCTGTTCACAAAAAGCGGTATCCTAACAAATTTTTCTCCATTGGAGATGTGATGGGTGGTATCGAACTCAACCTGCCCCTGAAATAAACAACTAACAACTAATAACTAACAATGTCTGATACTTTATCACTACCAAATCGCCTATCCCCAATTATAGATACAAGAGCCTTACCACCCTCATCAAATGCCAGCGAACAGTTTTTGCGGTTACATCTCATCCCGGATACAACTGCACTCTTACCCATCCAACAACTAATAGAAGTACTAACCATTCCCATCGGACAAATTGTACCAATTGCCCATATACCTTCTTGGGTTATGGGTGTCTACAACTGGCGCGGGGAAATCCTCTGGATGGTGGATTTGGGACATCGCATTGGACTTCCCCCTTGGCATCAACAAAAAATGGGTATTTCAACCCACACAGCAGTTGTGCTTCATATTCGTTCCGATCAAAGGACATCTACTAATAGTAAAAGTCAGATGCTAGGGCTAGTTGTCAACCGAGTTGAAGATATTGAGTGGTGTAATTCAGATTTGATTCAATCACCACTATCAGTCAGTATCACTCCCCAACTCGCTCCATTTTTGCGCGGATACTGGTTAAAATCTACAGGTGAAATGCTCATAGTTATTGATGGGAAAGCAATTATGGCAGGGATGCCCAAAGCCTAACTTTTAAGGATTTAGGCATCCGCGCTACTAATAGTGTGGATGGTGCGTTAGCAAAGCATAAGGGAGCATCCCGAGAAAGGAAGAAATGCAGGTTGTATTCTTGCTCCCCCCTTTGATAAGCAGGGCTGGGGGGGTGAAAAGGGGGGCAAAAAACGAGTATCTTTGCCAAAGTGGCATACTCCCAAGCCTAACGCACCCTACAGATAAAATCTTTGTGTAAGTTTTGGTCGTTCCATGACACAGCAGATTGTGGACATTGCCCACCCTAGACCATTTTAGATTTCTCAATCCCTATTTTTGATCGTGAGGTTTGTCCGATGACTCAGATTTCTCCTAAGTCAAATACCCAAAATAAGACGAATAGTAAAGGGTCAATTTCTAATCCTATTCCAGTTGAAAATCAAACGCCTGGAAGTAATACACCTCTGTCCGATCAGAGTGGCGCATTCTCAGAACCAAAAGCCATAAAATTGCCTGAAATAGAACGGATGTCTGGCAAAGCACAGACTCAAAAGAATCCTCTACAACGGCAATCAGCTAGTTGGTGGCAAAGCCAGAGTCTGCGGACTAAAGCCACAGCATTAGCCGTGGCCATTGGTACGATCCCGGTGCTATTAACTGGTTTCACTGCCTATCAGTTTGCGAACCAATCGATTACTAAGCAATTTTCCGCGACGAAAATCAGCCGTGCTACTGGTATGGAAGACAAGGTTTTGCGCTTCATAAGATTTCGTTATTCAGATATTCAGGTTATTTCTAATCTCCCAGTCTTGTCAGATCCGAAGTTGATTGAAACAATTCCTCTCTCAAAAAAGCAGGAAACACTAGACAAATTTGTAGAATTTTACCAAGTCTATGACAGCATTGCTGTATTCGATCTCAAGGGGAACGCGATCGTTCAATCGGAAGGATCTCCTATTACTGAAAACTACAGCGATCGAGATTATTTTCAGGCAGTAATTAAAACCAATCAACCTTTCATTAGTAAGCCTGAAAATTCCAAGTATACTGGTAAACCTGTTATTTTCTTCGCTGCACCGATTAAAGACAAATCCACGGGAAAAACGATTGCGGTTGTCCGATCTAGTATGCCAGTTAAAGCCCTAGATGAGTTGATTGCAAACTTCGGTGAAGGTGGAGACGAATATCACTTGATTGACTTCTCTGATGGTGGAAAAATGTTCGTAGCTAATAACAATAATAAGGATAATAAAGAGGCTTTAGCAGCATTTTCCGACTTTAAAAAACTCCAAGCAACAGGAAAAGAGAATTCTTTAATCGCTACTGATGAGATTGACAAGAGTCAGAAACTATTGGCTTATACACCGTTTGGCAAACTAGAAGGCTTACCAGAGTTGAAATGGGGGGCACTTATTGCCACACCTCTTGACATCGCCTTTGCGCCACAGAGACAATTACTCCTTGCGATCGCAATTGGTACGGCGGTGACAGCTTTACTAGTGGCGGCACTCTCAGCTTACATCGCTAACAGAGGGACTCGTCCGATTGTGGCAGCAGCTAGCGCAGTGGATAAAATTGGACAGGGAGAATTGGATACTCGCCTGGAAGTTGAAGGGGGAGATGAACTTGCTGCACTGAGTGCAAACATTAACGAAATGGCCGAACAGCTAGGAAACTTTGTGGCGGAACAAGCCCTAGCCACATCTCAGGCACGCTTATTAGCAGAAATCACCACTGTTCGTTCCGTTGGTATCCAAGCCCTACAAGATATCTTCGATGTCGCTGTGGTAGGTGGAAAACGAATCTTTAACGCTGATCGAGTTATTATATATCGCTTAAATCCAGACGGTAGCGGGGATGTGGCAGCAGAATCGGTGAATTCTGGTCGCCCTCATGCCCTCAATGGTAACATCAAGCATCCTCCTCTTTCCCAGCAACTACTTTCTGCTCACAGCGATCGCGGTATCGTGGCGATTAACGATATTTCGGCGGCAGATTTGTCTGTCGAACACCTGAAATTTATGGAACGCCTAGATGTTAAAGCTAGCATTGATGTACTAATTCTAGAACGAGGTCAGCCCTTTGGCTTATTAAGCGTTCACCGCTGCGGAAATTCACCGGATTGGCAACCGAATGAAATCGATTTTCTCAAGCGTTTAGCAGAGCAGATGCAACTATCTCTAGACAGGGTAAATCTTCTCGAACAGACGAGAAACCTAGCCGAAGAACAGCGAAATCTCAAAGAGGGATTGCAAAAGCGTGCGTTGGAATTGCTGATGGAAGTAGATCCGATTAGTAAAGGAGATCTCTCCATCCGCGCCAAAGTCACTGCTGATGAAATCGGTACAATTGCTGACTCATACAACGCCACCGTTGGTAACCTGCGGAAAATCGTGCTGCAAGTGCAAAAAGCAGCTAACCAAGTAGCTCAAACCACTAGCAGTAACGAAGCATCCATTCAATCCCTATCCGCAGAAGCTTTGCGCCAAGCAGAGGAAATTTCAACTGCGCTACATCAGGTGCAAGACATGAGCCAATCCGTGCAACTAGTTGCCAACAATGCCCAACAAGCAGAAGCGGCTGTGCGCGAAGCAACTCAGATGATCCAAGAAGGTGACAGTGCCATGAACCGCACTGTGGACGGGATTATCGCCATCCGAGAAACAGTTGCAGAAACAGCCAAAAAAGTCAAGCATTTGGGCGAATCTTCCCAAAAGATTTCTACCGTGGTTAACCTCATCGGTACTTTTGCTGCTCAAACCAACTTACTTGCACTCAACGCCAGTATTGAAGCCGCACGCGCCGGGGAAGAAGGAAGAGGATTCGCGGTGGTTGCTGATGAAGTGCGCTCCCTAGCACGGCAATCTGCTGAAGCTACCAGCGAAATTGAAAAACTTGTGGCTGCTATTCAAGCCGAAACTAACGAAGTAGTTGCTGCGATGGAAGCAGGTACTCAACAAGTGGTAATGGGGACGCAATTGGTGGATGAAACCCGCCAAAGTTTGAACAAAATTACCGCAGTTTCTAACCAGATTAATAAGTTAGTTGAGGAAATCGCTATGGCAACAATTATTCAAGCCCAAGCTTCCGAAGCTGTGACTAAAACCATGTCCAATGTTGCTGAAATCACCACTCAAACTTCAAAAGAAGCTGGGTTAGTTTCTTCTTCCTTCGAGCAACTGCGAAAAGTTGCTCAAGTGTTACAAGATGAAGTCGGTCAATTTAAAGTTAGTTAGTCAGTATTTACGCAGCTACATAGTATCTATATGTAGGGTGTGTTATGCGGAGCTAACGGACCATCAACACTATTAGTAGTTTTACTGCGTAAGTCCTATTAAGGTTAGTTAGTCAGTATTTACGCAGCTACATAGCTATATAATGGTGATGGTGCGTTAGCAAAGCATAACGCACCCCACAGATAGCTAATAAACATTTCTATTCCCTTTAGTAAAATATGGCAATCAACCCAGATATTCGCGACGAAGCATATAAAATTTTTATTACCGAAGCTCTCGAATTATTGCAGATTATTGAAACAGGTTTACTAACCATCAGACAAGAGCGTAACACCGGAAAAGTTCATGAATTAATGCGAGCGGCTCACTCGATTAAAGGCGGATCTGCTAGCCTAGAATTAGATGCTATCTCCTCTATCGCTCATCGGTTAGAAACAATTTTTACGGCACTATATAGCGAGACTTTAGAGATTGATATTGACTTAGAAAACCAATTGCTAAAAGCATTTGACTGTCTTTCTGTGCCACTTAAATCACAGATTAATACAGGTTTTTTTGATGCGGAGCAAGTTTTAGCTATAGCTGAACCCATATTCAATCAGATTGAGGAAAGACTTGGAGATGCTATAGCTGAAACTAACAGTTACATCCCCAGTTCATCGGAATTGGGATTGAATATGACATTATCTATTTTTGAAGTGGATGTAGCTGAAGGATTGGAACGCTTTGCAGCAGTTTTAGCTAATCCTCAAAACTATGAAATAGCCGGAGAATTAAGGGCACAAGCAGAGGTATTTGCTGGGTTTGGTGAATTGTTGAACTTGCCGGGATTTAGCGCAATCGCCACAACAGCTTTAACTGCACTGGAAGCTAATCCAGATTTTGATCTACAAATTATGCAACTAGCATTGAGTGATTTTCAAGCTGGTAGAGAAGCGGTACTTGGAGGAGACTATACCACCGGAGGTACTCCTTCTGATGCTTTAGTTGCCTTGGCTGATTCAGTGGGGGAGATAGGGAATGGGGAATGGGGAGTAGGGAATGGGGAGTGGGGAATTTTTGATTTTACCAGCAGAGAGAAAGATTCTGAAGTTAGAGAAATACCCTCATTAGAAGATATTTTTTGCAGTACATTTACCACTTTTGAAATAGAATCATCACCAATTACAGATACGCCAGAAACTATAGAATCCGCTGTGCAATCGATTGAGGATATTTTTAATAGTTTAGCACCTATTGAGGAGATTGCGTCACTGACATCTCAGTTAGATTTGGCTAGTAGCTCAAAGATAGAGAAATTAGTCCCAACGCAGCCGATAATTGAGATAAGTCGTACTGAATTAAATCCAGAATCAGATCTGACTTTTCAAGGAACAACATCACCCACACCTAACCTTTCTGTGCGGGTTGACTTAGAGAGACTGGAACGGATGAATAATCTGGTGGGTGAATTGGCAATTAACCGCAATAGTCTTTCTCTGCAAAATCAACAATTACAGGGAGCAGTTCGAGAGTTATTGAATCGATTTGCCCGATTTGGTTCCCTAGTTAATTTATTACAGGAAGTATCAGATAAAATGGTAGTTGGTGCTTCCAGTCTTGGATTAATTGGCTCACATTCTGGTTCAGAATTTAACCGTTCGTTATCAGTTACAAAAACAATCGATAACGGACAACGGATAACTGATAATTCCCATTTTGACTCCCTAGAAATGGATCGCTACGGAGTCTTACACTCCCGCCTCCAAAGTATTCTAGAAGAAATAGTGCAACTTGAAGAATCGGTTGATGATATTGCTCTTTTCGCTAAGAAATCAGATCAAACACTGGAACAACAGCGACAAAGGCTAGCTTACCTTCGAGATGAGTTAATGTGGGCACGGATGTTACCAATTGGGGAAGTGGTGAACCGTTTTTCCAGAGTATTGCGGGAATTGTCAACTACCTACAATAAACCAGTTAATTTGAAACTTAGCGGTACAGGAGTATTGGTTGACAAAGCTGTTTTAGAAAAACTTTACGATCCTTTACTACACTTACTAAGAAATGCCTTCGATCACGGAATTGAATCGCCAGAAATTCGCCGTAAAATAGGTAAGTCAGAACAAGGTAAAATTGAAATCAGAACTTATCATAAGGGTAGTCAAACTATTATTGAAATTAAGGATGATGGACAAGGATTAAATACCGAAAGAATCGGCAATAAAGCAATAGAATTAGGATTAATATCGCTCGACAAATTAGCAACGACAACCAACAATCGCTTGTGGGAATTCATTTTTGAGCCAGGATTTTCTACAGCAGATCGAGTTAGCGAATTGTCTGGGCGGGGAGTGGGATTAGACGTAGTACGACGGCAATTGCGATCGCTAAAAGGAAATCTCTCTGTCACCTCCTCACCAGGAATTGGCACTACCTTTACCTTACGTCTACCACTAACCCTAACAATTGCAAAATTACTCGTCTGTTTCGTTGGTTCAACAGCTTTAGCATTGCCATCTGACAGTATTGAAGAAATTATAGTTCCTAAAGCAAATCAGATAAAACAATCTGGAAATCAGCGGTTTTTGCACTGGCAGGAACAACTCGTTCCTACTTATCGAATCGCTGACTTATTAAAATATACCTGCCCCCTGCCAGATAGTTTACCTAGTAAAGCATTGGTAGCCGTACCCTCTCCAGAAAATTGGGCACTACCCATGTTAATTTTAAAGCAGGAGGAGCAAGCTTTTGCTCTGGAAGTAGATCGATTGGTTACGGAGCAAGAATTAGTAATTAAACCCTTTGGTAGCGCCATCGCACCACCTAATTATGCCTACGGTTGTACTATATTAGGAGATGGTAGTTTAATCCCGGTTATCGATTGTATGGCGTTGCTCGAATTCGATCGCACTCAAATCGCAATAGCAAACCAAATTAATACTGAATTAACCCCAGAATCCGATCTTGAATTAGGCTTATCTGATACATCGACTACCCTGAAAACTGCTCAATTATCGACCATTTTAATTGTCGATGATTCTGTCGCCCTGCGGCAAACATTAGCACTTACTTTAGAAAAAGCAGGATTTAGAGTTTTGCAAGCAAGAGATGGAAGAGAAGCGATCGAAAGATTGCAGCAAATTTCATCGGTAAAGCTTATAATTTGCGACATAGAAATGCCCAACATGAACGGTTTCGAATTTCTCAGCCAACGTCGAGCTGATCCTCAACTAGTGAAAATTCCCATCATCATGCTCACCTCTCGCAGCAGCAACAAACATCGAATGCTAGCCATGCAGCTTGGTGCTACCTCTTACTTCACCAAACCTTACCTAGAACAAGAATTTTTAACAGAAATTAAAGAGATAGTTATTAGTTGTTAGTTGTTAGTTGTTGGTTATTTGTTATTAGTTTTTAATTCTGTGTCATTCCATGGTGATCGTAGAATAATCTCCTCCAAAACCTCTGTGTAAACCTCTGTGAACCTCTGGGTTAAAAAAAATATTAGTGCGGAAAATAAAATGACAAAGAAACTGATTAAACTAATCGTATTTACGATTAAAAACCTCAACTTTTCCTTACCGATTGAGAGAGTATATAAAATATTAAATCGCACCACGATTTATAGTAGTGGCACAAATCAAGTAGGAATTGCTCATATTAGCGATCGCGAAATTACCGTAATCGACTTACATCGACGATTCTTCAAAGCCAGCTTAATTAACGAATCTGAAAGTAATGGTTATCTGGTAATTCTACAAAATACAACAGGGGAACTTTACGGAATTCCAGTAGCAGAAGCGCCTATTTTAATGGACGTACCATTATCGACAATTCGGGTGCTTCCAGAAACCTATCGTCAGGCAGATACGCTGGAAATTGCCCGTCATGTTGCAGTGATTCCTCAAGGGGAAGGAGCGCTTACTGTGTTTTTATTAGATGTGGATTTATTGTTACCAAAATTACAAACTACCCACTAGTACCACTGGGCGGAAGTTAAAAGTATTTCATGTAGGATGGGCTGTCCCCAGTATAAATCAAAAAGCTGATTTTTACGTTGGTAGCGACAGCCTACCCTAGAGTTATGGCTTGACAAATAGAAATGTAAAGATATGTAATGCTTGGCGATGAAGATAAGGGTAGAGGATGTTAAGGTTATTGTAGCAAGACATTAGTAGATGAGAAAGCTCCAAAACAATTTTTTTACTGTCAGGTTACTCCTTATGTCAAAAAAACACGATAAAGAAAAAGTTAAACATTCAACTAAACGCCAAAATACGGATAAAATGAAAGACAAAGAAGACAAATTTCAACTGGAAGAAAAAGAGGCAAAAGATCTCAATAAAATCAATAAAAAAGCTTATCAAAAAGAATTATCTAGACTGCAAGTTGAGCTAGTCAAATTGCAGGAATGGATCAAACATAAGGGATTGAAAGTTGTTGTTATCTTTGAGGGAAGAGATGCAGCAGGAAAAGGTGGCGCAATTAAGCGGATTACGGAATGTTTAAATCCACGAGTTTGTCGTGTTGTTGCTCTTGCGACTCCCACAGAAAGAGAGAAAACTCAATGGTATTTTCAAAAGTACGCAGCACATTTACCAGCAGGAGGCGAAATGGTGCTTTTCGATCGCAGTTGGTACAATCGTGCGGGTGTGGAACGGGTAATGGGGTTTTGCACTTATGAAGAGTATGTGGAATTTTTGCGATCGTGCCCGGAATTTGAATGTATGCTGCAAAGAGCCGGAATTATCTTAATTAAATATTGGTTTTCTGTTAGTGATATAGAACAAGAATGCCGCTTTCAAGAGCGAATTGATGATCCAACTAAACGCTGGAAACTGAGTTCAATGGATCTAGAATCTCGCACTAGATGGGTGGAGTATTCTAAAGCTAAAGATGAAATGTTAGCAGCGACAGATACGAAAGAATCGCCTTGGTATGTGGTGGAAGCTGATGATAAAAAACGCGCTAGATTAAATTGTATTACTCACTTGTTGAGTATGATTGAGTATGAAGATTTAACGCCAAAACCGATTGAATTGCCACCACGACAGAAAGAATTGGACTATGTTCGTCCTCCTATGTCTACTCAGAATTTTGTCCCGGATCTTTATTGAGGGCAGGGGCTAGATGGAAGATTAGCAATTAGCTATTTTAGCCTAATTTAATTTCTCTATGAAAAACTGAACGTGTTAGTTTGGGGCGGTAGTTTATTGTTCTGATATTGCAGAGTATTAAGATGACTGCGATTGCAACCACTTCGATCGACCCGATCGAGACTGGTTATACTTTAAAATATCAATCCTCGTGAGATGCCGCAGTATTGGGTATCGGATCTGAAAAATTCCCAATTGAAGGTTTTTAGAGATTGGCTGGAAGGTAACTATCAGACGGAAGTGACACTGGTTGAGGGTATTATTTCTCCGTTGTCTTTTCCTGATGTGGCAATCGAGGTGCGGCGATTATTTAGCTAGAATCTTAATTAAGCATAAGAAACAAGCTTCATCTTATTTAATCTCATTTTTGGGTACTGCTCTTTCCTTACCAATTGCAGTGTGGGACTCTTTTATTGTTCCTTATCTTGCTATTCATGCTCCAAGTCTGTAATTGCTCCGGTAGTCAAAACGGCAGATATATTTCCTTGAATTATATCTAAGTGTGAATTTTGCGCTCTAAGCGTTATGATGACAGCGCAATTAGCTTTGGCATTCTGCATTCTCCAATTTCTTTTAAACTCAACAATTGGCTCCGAGCCAATTACCCAGATTAAGGAGATTTCTCCTGATTCACCCGCTCAATTTTACGGGCAAAATATGTTTCCTGATGCTGCAATGACTTGGCTAAATCTAGCCCCTGTTGAAAATATTCCAACGCTTTAGCATAGTTTTTCTCCTCTAAATAAATTTCACCCATTTTGTCATAAACATTCATTAATCCAAAAGCATTATAAGACTGCTGCTCAACCCAAAGGAGAACTTCATAAACTTCTAAAGCCACCTCCGGCTGATTATCAGTATGGTAAAGTTTTCCTAGCCTTTCTAAGGCATCACTAGCCTCAGAAAACTGATCTAATGCAAGGGCTTGTTTATATGATTCTTGGTAGATTTCCGATGCTTTTTCTAGTTGATCTAGTGCTTCATAATCAGCCGCGATCGCAATTTTCAATCCGGGAACCTTAATTATATTTTCTGGATTGCGGTAAAGTTCCACTAATTGTTCCTTGATTCGCAAAGATTTTTCCCTTTGCTTCGATTGGTTGTAGATATTAATTAACTCTTGAAGATAAACTACTTGATTGATTCTATCGCTATTTGTTTTAGCTATATTCAGCAACTCTTCATAAGTAGTAGCTCCTTTCGGATAATCAAACCAAGCCAAATGTAACTGTGCGATAGTTATCAGAATTTGCTCTTCCGCTTTAGCATCTTTTTGCTGACGAGCATCAGCGAGAATTCGATTATAGATAACTAAAGCAGGTCCTGGTACTCGTACTTGTAGGTAAGCTTTACCTAAAGCATTTAACAAAGGTTTATCTAAAGTTTGCTTTTCCTCTGCTTCCTGTTGAATAGTTTTCAATCGTGAGGTAATAAGCTGTGTCTCTGGCTTATAATTTTTGCCCCAGGCAATTTCCCCAACTCTGCCTAAAGCTTGCACCTCTTCTAGGGAGCCTCCTAATACCCGCCGTAAGCGAATTTCCCGATACCAAATTTCAAAAGCTTTTGGTTTATTACCCGCATTTAATTCAGCCGTTGCTTCATTATTCAGTTTGTCCAAAGCTGCCCTGAGAGTGTATTCTTCTAAGGGACTTAAAGATCGATCTACAGGTGGATTGGGCAAAAGAGGATCTTCACTAGTCGGGATTTCCAGTGGGCTTAAAATAGGTGCTTCTACCCGTCGATTCCGTTGCGCCAAGGCTACTGAAGTGAAAGATAATAATAAAACAGCAGTCCATACTCCTGTCAAGATGCCAGACTTTTTTAAGAAGTCTGGTATCTGAAACTTCTGAAACTTGGGTTGTAAATGGTTTAATATCATAATAATCGTACTACTCATAACCCGATTGACGATACACTTAAGACTAAAGTTTCTGCTCAGAGCCTATCCCACAAAGCCATTCTCAAGAAGTACCATAAGTATTAATCTAGGTTCATCTCCGGTTTTAACCATAAATCCACCCACTTTTATGACTCAACGCCCCTCAAAATTATTTTCCCTCATATTGGTTATTGCGATCGCGCTCTTGACTATCCTCACCACAGCTTGCACTCAAGTCATCACCGCCCAACAGCGCACCTTTCTCGATTTATCCCTCAACTTCTTAAGCGAGTACAAACTCCCCGATCTAAAATATCAGGATACACCTGTGGGCGGGTTGTCTGCCTTGACTTATGACAGACAGCGCGATCGCTTTTTAGCCCTCTCTGACGATCGTTCAAATTTAGCACCAGCAAGATTTTACACCCTCAATCTTACTATTGATAACAAAGATAGCGAAAAAATAGGTATTGCCAAGATCGATATTGAAGATGTTACCTTCATTAAAGATGAAAACGGCAAAAACTATAGCCCAGGAAATATTGACCCCGAAGGGATTGCCTTGTCTCCCAAAGGAACCGTATTTATTTCCAGTGAAGGAGTTCCCAGTAAAGGGATTGCACCATTTATCAGAGAGTTCGATCGAGAAACCGGAAAATTACAGCAAAATGTCCGAATTCCCGATCGCTTTCTCCCCAATAATAATACAACAGAGGCAGAAAAGCCCCGTGGCGTGCAAGAAAACTTAGGCTTTGAGCCATTAACATTAGAACCCAATGCTTTAGCAACAGCAAGTGGCGATCCTTTTCGTCTATTTACTGCTACAGAATCCGCTCTAATTCAAGATAACCTACCCTCAAAGTCAACAGAAAGTCCCAGAATTCGCCTCCTCCACTATTTACTTGGAGGAAGTATACGCCCGATGCTAGTTGCCGAACATCTATATCTGCTAGACTTCCCTCCCCAAGGCGCTCTCGATAATGGTTTAACTGAATTAGTTGCTTTAGATACAGGAGGTCACTTTCTTAGTTTAGAACGAAGCTACGGTTTATTGGGAAATGGAGCTAAAATTTATCAGATTACCCTCGGAGGCGCTACCGATACTTCTAATATTATCAGTTTCAAAGATAACATTTCTAGTATCGCTCCTGTCAAGAAAAAATTACTCTTAGATTTAGCTGATTTGGGGATCTACCTGGATAATTTGGAAGGGATGACACTCGGATCTCGCTTACCAGATGGCAGTCAGAGTTTAGTGTTAGTAAGTGACAATAATTTCAGCAATTCTCAGGTGACACAGTTTCTTTTATTTAGTCTTACAGGTTTGAGTTGATCGATGGTACAATCTGCTTAAGCAGGATTATCGGTATCCATCACTTCATTTGCAGAAGGATTGCGCCATCAGCGTCAGGATTTTAATTATGCTCAACCTTTATACAACAGATTTTTACGCTTGGACACAACAACAGGCAAATTTTCTCCGACAAGGTAAACTAGATGACATTGACATTATTAACTTGATTGAGGAAATTGAATCCTTGGGGAAGCAACAAAAACAGGAACTAAAAAATCGTCTTGGGGTTTTAATTGGACACTTACTGAAATGGAATTATCAACCTAACCGTCGTAGTAAAAGCTGGAAATATACCATTCAGGAACAACGCCTACAAATTATTGATTTGCTTGAGCAAAACCCTAGCTTGAAACCATATATTGAAGAGGCAATAACGAAAGCATATCAATTAGGATTACTATTGATTGGGCGCGAGACATCTCTTAATCCCAAAGAATTACCTATTGAATGTCCTTATAGAATCGAACAAATTCTAGATGTCTCTTTTCCTACCGATATTGAATCCATATAGTACAAATAATCTCCTCCCATTCTAATCATAAATAACATAAAATCTGTTGTTTATGATCAAATGTTTTCCTTGAAGGAATTATCGCGAATAAAATCCTCAATATTGCCTTTTATAGTAGCACAGATAGTATCCAGAGGCAAATCATTCGGATCGTCACCAAAGGGATTTTCTATTTCCAAACCAATTTCTTCAATACCAAATAGTGTAAAACTAATCAAAGCCACAATTGGACTTGTTCCCCATCCCAACTCATGAACTATCTGAAAAGGCAATAAAAAGCAATAAATTAATAACAATTGCTTGAGATGAATAGTATAAGCTAAGGGGAGAGGTGTTCTTAAAATCCGCTCGCAGCCGCCTAAACAGTCAATTTTACTGTTCAGAATGGTTTGCATAAGAACCAGATTACTATAATGTAGGATATCACTACCCCGTTTATACTGCTGTTGTAAATAATCTCCAATCCAGGAGACAATCTGTAAGGGTGGAATATTGCTCGTTTGAAGTTGTAAATACTGAGATTCCGACATCAATTCTGCTAATTCTCTATTTACAGGTTCAGATTTAAGAGATAATTTACACGCCACAGAGAAAGCCTCTACTAACCGCAATGCGGCAATTTTATTAGCTCTATCTTCTGGTTCAACCTCCCCGATCATTACCCAAATTTGCCAAGCCAGATTACGGGAGTCATTAACTATACTTCCCCACAATTTTCGACCTTCCCAATATCTTTCGTAAGCGGTATTAGTGCGAAAAACTAGTAATAATCCCAAAACAATACTGGGGACAACACCACCGAAAATAGGTTCCGATACGGGTACTTTTAAATAGTAAAGTACAGAGATAATCAAGCCAAATACACCAGCCCAAATAACTCGTTTATAAATTGCAAAAAAAACAGAGCCTTTGATCTGAAAAGCCTGTTGTAACCATTGATTTTTGGTTCGGCTCATATTCTCGCTAGATCCCCTTTATTTCAGAAATAAAAATTTGCCATTCCGTCCATTCTTTGCCATTTTAACACGAGCTACATAAAATTATTTCTGATTTAATCGGAATACCATTAATCCCACGTTGCTGGTGAAAATAAATTTCAGCAATTTTTGCCCCAGCGATTGATTCTTGCCCGATTAGGGAAACATTTCCCGTTTGAGGCAGAGCAATCCCAATGGGAATCGCCGTAGATGTATCTCCTGTGGCTGAGGGATTAGCTGTGGCAGACTTGCGATCGCTTCGCAGAGGCATCGCACGCTATTATCGATAAGGTTAATATAGTTAAGCTGATAGAGGCAAACAGACCAGTTCTTTTCATAATAAGTGTCAATGTCTTACAATTAATTAAGTTGAATCCCTATTTCCGAATTCGTTAATGACCCATTCTACCGATATTCGTACCCTAGTTCGCTGGATGGCGGCTGACTTTAGTAACCAAGCCCAAGCCTTTGAGAATCCGCCCTTCTTCGCCCATATCAGGGTTTGTATGCGTCCCCTACCCCTCTCACTACTTAATGGTCCGAGTTTATTTCTCGAACAAGCTTATGATATTGAACTCCATTATCCTTATCGATTGCGGGTATTGAAGTTCATTGAAGTAGACGATCGCATTGAAGTTGAAAACTACAAAGTTCAGGACGAAAAACAATTCTACGGTGCTTCGCGTGACTTGACACGCCTGGAATCTCTTAAAGCAGAACAAATTGAAAAACTTTGTGGCTGTAACTACCAAGTGAAATGGACTGGTGATTATTTTAAAGCAACAGTTGAACCTGGTAAATCTTGTCAAGTTATCTGGAGAGGAAAGGATACTTATCTCGATAGTGAATTTGAAGTATACGAAGATAAGTTAATGAGTCTTGATAGAGGGCGTGATTTAGATACTAATGAGCGAGTTTGGGGTTCAATTGCTGGTCCATTTCACTTTGTTCGTTGGGCTAATTTTGCTGATGAAGTCCAGGTGTAATACTTAATAAGTGGGGTGCGTTACGCTTTGCTAACGCACCATCTACACTATTGTCAGTAAGTCATATCTAAATAATCCTTTAGATTATAATAGAACTTACGCAGCCACACCAGATATAGTTGTAATGGTCCGTTAGCTACCCATAACACACCCTACAAATAGATCCTTTACCTAAGTACTGATTTATAGATATTACACACCATACACCTTTCCCAAAACAAACAACCAACAACAAATAACCAACAACAAACAACCAACAATGAGTGAAACCTCTATTCGTCCCGCCTTAATTACCCAAGTTTTCCCCGATTCTATCGCCGCTGAGATTGGATTTGAACCCGGTGATGCCATCGTCTCTATCAATGGTACTCGTCCCCGTGACTTAATTGACTATCAGTTTTTATGTGCTGATGAAATCCTAGAATTAGAAGTTATTGATACCAAAGGGAAAACCCATTTAGTGGAAATAGAAAAAGACTATGACGACGATTTAGGCATAGAATTTGAAACAGCTTTATTTGATGGGTTAATTCAGTGTAATAACCGCTGTCCATTTTGCTTTATTGACCAACAACCCCCCGGTAAGCGCCAAAGTTTATATCTCAAAGATGATGACTACCGCCTCAGTTTCCTCTATGGTTCCTATTTAACTCTCACCAATCTTACTCAGAAAGAATGGGATAGAATAGAACAAATGCGTCTATCTCCTCTCTATGTTTCCATCCACGCTACTGAACCAGACATCCGTAGCCGTCTCCTGAAAAATAATCGCGCTGGGCAAATTTTAGAACAATTAAAGTGGTTTAAAAAACGACGGTTGCAAATTCATGCTCAAGTAGTAGTTTGTCCAGGAATTAATGATGGAATTCATTTGGAAAGAACTATCCTAGATTTAGCCAAATTTCACCGAGGTGACATCCCCACAGTCGCTTCTGTTGCAGTAGTTCCCGTGGGGTTAACCCGCTTTCGCCCTCAAGAGGATGAGTTGATACCAGTTAGTCAGGAAAAAGCCGCAGAAGTTATCCAGCAAATTCAGGTACTTCAGGCACAATTTAACCATAATTTTGAATCTACATTTGCTTGGCTAGCCGATGAGTGGTTTTTGATTGCCAGACAAGATTTACCTCCAGAATCCCATTATGAAGATTATCCGCAAATCGGTAATGGTGTGGGTTCAATTCGTCAGTTTATCCAACAGTTTCAAGATACTGCTACTCAGATGCTACCAAGTCGCTTGGAGACACCGCGACGATGGACTTGGGTAGTGGGAAATGCAGTGGAAAATGCTTTTGCTCCATTAGTGCAGCAGTTAAATCAAGTCCCAGGATTAGTAGTAACTTTGGTAGCGTTGCGTAGCAATTATTGGGGACAGGAGATAACTGTAACTGGGTTATTGACCGGGCAAGATTTGCTTGATGGATTGGCAGGAAAAGAGTTAGGTTCTGGGGTGCTTTTGCCGACAGTGATGTTGAAGCATGATGATACTCGCTTTTTAGATGATATGACGGTGGCAGAATTAAGCAGTCAGTTAGGGGTTTCTCTGTTTCCTGTCAATGGGATTGAGGAATTGATTGCTACTTGTATTGGGGGGTGAGGTAGGAGTTTTTGGGTTGGTTTGTTAGGGGGAAGAGTGATTTTTTTTTATATAGAAGTGCGCGGAGGTTTTGATCGGATTTTTGGAAATGAAAAGATATTGAAAAAAATATTGAAGTGACTCATAATAATGTGTAAAATCCTTAAAAGGTTATTAGCCCTCCTTTGGATTATTAGACCATAATAGCTGAAACGACGCAAATTCGTCAATTATTG